>NZ_JASTLC010000001.1:1376666-1720833 GCF_030499575.1 Streptomyces sp. DG2A-72 | reverse complement strand
CGACGACCTGCCAGCCCGGCATGGTGCGGGCCAGTCGGCCGCCCTCGGTGTAGCCGGCCGCGCACACCAGCAGCGCCCCGAAGAGATACAGGTCGGCGATGGTCAGCGCCCCGCCGCTCTGCTGCACGGTGAAGACGACCACCGCGGCGGCGCCCACGAGCGCGGCCGTCCAGAAGGTGCGCGAGGGGCGGGTGCCGACCCGCAGGGCGGAGCAGAGCGCGGTGGTCAGCGGGAGCAGGCCGACCACGACGGCGGCGTGCGCGGTGGTCGAGGTCCGCAGAGCGAGGGTCGTCAGCAGCGGGAAGCCGACGACGACCCCGGCGGCGACCACGGCCAGTCCCGGCCAGTGCGCTCGTCCGGGCGGCGGCACCCGCAGTACCAGCAGACAGCCGCCCGCGATCAGCGCCGCGAGCACGCTGCGCACGGCCACCAGGGACCACGGCCCGAACCCCTCCAGGCCCCATGCGGTCGCGGGGAAGGTGAGGGAGAAGGCGACGACTCCCAGGGCGGCCTGAAGAGTGCCGATCGAGGTACCGGGCCGACCGCTGACCGCTATCCCGGTCGGAGCGATAGCGCTACTCTGTGTTCTCATGCACAAGCGTAGCAGCGTCGGTGAACTGGTGAGACAGCTGCGACAGGAACTCGACCGCTACTCACCAGGTGGAAAGCTCCCGTCTAGCCGGGCACTCGTCGAGCGGTACCGGGTCAGCCCGGTGACCGTCTCGCGCGCCCTGGCGCAGCTGGCCGCCGAGGGCCTGGTGGTGACCCGCCCCGGCGCCGGTGCCTTCCGTGCCAGGCCCCGGACGACCGCCGCGCCCGCCGGGGACACCTCCTGGCAGGAGGTCGCGCTCAGCGCGGACGGCGCCTCCGACGTCGTACCGCGCTCGGTGGACGCGTCCGGAGTCGTGGTCTCGCTCGCCGCTCCGCCGCCCGGAGTGATCGAGTTCACCGGCGGCTATCTGCACCCCACCCTCCAGCCCGAGCGTGCGCTGACCGCCGCGCTGGCCCGTGCGGGACGCCGGCCCGGAGCGTGGGGCCGGCCGCCGATGGACGGACTGCCGGAGCTGCGTGAGTGGTTCGCGCGTGAGATCGGCGGCACCGTCACCGCCGCCGAGATGCTGGTCGGCGGGGGCGGCCAGGCGGCGCTGACCACCGCGTTCCGCGCGCTGGCGCCGCCCGGCGCACCCGTCCTGGTCGAGTCGCCGACCTACCCGGGCATGCTGGCCATCGCCCGCGCGGCCGGGCTGCGGCCGGTTCCGGTGCCGGTCGACCCGGACGGCGTGCGCCCCGCCCTGCTCGCCGACGCGTTCCGGGCGACCGGGGCCCGGCTCTTCGTCTGCCAGCCGCTGTTCCAGAACCCGACCGGGGCGGTGCTCGCCGCGGACCGCCGCGCGGAGGTGGTCGCCATCGCACGGGAGGCGGGCGCGTTCGTGATCGAGGACGACTTCGTACGACGGCTGGTGCACGAGGACGCGGGCCCGCTGCCGCGTCCGCTGGTCGCCGACGACCCCGACGGAGTCGTCGTCCACGTCAGCTCGCTCACCAAGGCCACCTCGCCCAGCTTCCGGGTGAGCGCGATCGCCGCACGCGGCCCGGCGCTGGAACGCCTGCGCGCCATTCAGATCGTCGACACCTTCTTCGTGCCGCGCCCCCTCCAGGAAGCCGCGCTCGAACTCGCCGGCTCGCCCGCCTGGCCACGCCATCTCCGGTCGCTCTCCGCGGAGTTGAAGACACGCCGCGACACAATGACGGCCGCGCTCCGCGCCGGCCTCCCCGAACTCGCCCTGCCGCACATCCCGTCCGGCGGCTACCACCTGTGGCTGCGCCTGCCCGACGGCACCGACGAGGCCCTTCTCACCGCCGCCGCCCTGCGCGCGGGAGTCGCGCTCACCCCCGGCCGCCCCTACTTCAGCGCCGAACCCCCGGCCGGACATGTGCGGTTGAGCTTCGCGGCCGTGGCGGGGACGGGCGAGATCACGGAAGGGGTACGGCGGCTGCGTACGGCATTCGACGAGGTGACCGGGCGAAAATGGCAGGCGTCCGCGCGGCCGTGAGCGGTACGGTCCCGGCGTGGACGACAAGGATGGGTACTTCGGAGAGAGCGTCGCGGCCGGGTACGACCGGTCGGCGGCGGACATGTTCCGCCCGGAGGTCGTGAATCCGGCGGTCGACCTGCTGGCCGAACTCGCCGGCGACGGCGCGGCCCTGGAATTCGGCGTCGGCACCGGCCGGATCGCGCTGCCGCTCGCCGCGCGCGGGGTGCCGGTGCGCGGAATCGAGCTGTCGCGGGCGATGGCGGACCGGCTGCGCGACAAGCCCGGCGGCGACGAGGTCGCCGTGACCATCGGCGACTTCTCGACGACACAGGTGGCGGGCGAGTTCACGGTCGCCTACCTCGTCTTCAACACGATCAACAACCTGACGACGCAGGACGCCCAGGTGGACTGCTTCCGCAACGCCGCCGGGCATCTGGCACCCGGCGGCTGTTTCGTCGTCGAGGTCGGCGTACCGCAGCTGCGCCTGCTGCCGCCGGGTCAGACCGCCGTACCGTTCACCATCAGCCCCACCCGATGGGCCTTCGACACCTACGACGTCGCCACCCAGGCGATGAGTTCGAACTACGTCACCATCGTCGACGGCCGCGCCGAGCACTGGTCCCTCCCGTTCCGCTATGTCTGGCCTTCCGAGCTGGACCTGATGGCCCGCCTCGCCGGGCTGCGGCTACGGGACCGCTGGCAGGGGTGGTCCCGTGAGCCGTTCACGGGGGAGAGCGAGCGGCATGTCTCGGTCTGGGAGAAGCCGTAGGAAGCCAGTCGCGTTTTTCGAGTGAATTGCCCCATCGGTCCTGACCGTGAGGTAAGGTCTCGCGCACCCTGGGTAACTCCCGAGTAATCCCCCTTGACCTGCACACTTTCCACGACTCACGATCCCCGTATGCAACTTCGGGTCACGTTCGTCGCCGCCGCGCGCAGCTCGCCGCTGCTGGCGGAGCGGTTCGAGGACGACCGGCCGCTGGATCAGGCGGGCTGGGACGAGGTGCAGCGGGCCGCGCAGGATCTCATTCCGCTGGCGGCGGCCGAGCTGCGCTACTGCTCGCCGACGCCGCGCAGCCGTGCCACCGGTGACGCCCTCGGCTATGCACCGCTGGTGCAACTCGCGCTGCGCGACTGCGACATGGGCCGCTGGCGCGGGCTCACGCTGGGGGAGGCGATGGCGCGTGAGCCGGAGGCGGTGGACGCCTGGCTGGCCGACCCGCGCGGCACGCCGCACGGCGGTGAGTCGCTGCTCGCCTTCATCACCCGTGTCGGCGGCTGGCTCGACACCCGGCCGGTCGACGACGGAGGCCGGATCGTGGCCGTGGCCGAGCCTTCGGTGATCCGCGCGGCGTTGGTGTACGCGCTGAAGGCGTCGCCGTCGACGTACTGGAACATCGACGTCCGCCCCTTGTCGACGACCACGGTCACGGGCCGGGCGGGGCGCTGGAATCTGCGCTTCGAGGGGGCCTCGGCTCAGCCCACGCGCGCGTAGTCGGTCGTGAGGACCAGGTCCTTCGCCGGGCCGCGCACCCGCCACACCGTCCGCCAGTGGTCCGCGTCGGTGACGGTGAACTCGCCCCGGTAGAGGTCGGCCGAGCACGGATGGTCGGCCGTGTGCCGTCCGGACGTCAGGTCCAGGTCGTGGAACGGGCGGCCGTCCGCGAACCGTACCTCCGCCGCACCCGGCTCCCGGGACGGCAGGAAACGCAGGGTCCGTTCGGCGGGCCGGGGAACGCCTTGCCAGACGAAGATGCCGGACTCCTGGTGCAGCAGTCCGCCGCCTTCGAGCGGGCTGAACGCGGTCGTCCCGCGGAACTCCCCCCGCTCGTCGCCGGCGAGATCCCGCACCGACCGCTCCACCCGCCACTGCCCGGCCAGATACGCCAGCACATCCGGCACTGGCCAGAACTCGCCCATTCCGTACCGCTTTCCGTCACATGTGCTGCTGCGCGACCCATTGACGCGCCTGGGTCCCCTACCTATCTTGCCGTTCGAAGTGCTGACCATAGTCCGATATTTCGAACAGCTAGAGCCGCGGAGTATCCATGTCACGCACCACCCGCTGGAGACAAGGCGTCACCGCCACCGCCCTCCTGATGGCGGCCGTCGCCCTGCCCGCCCCGGCGCACGCCGAGGACGTCACCGACTACGCGATCACCGTCGACCCCGCCTCCCAGGGCGCGAAGATCGACGACACGATGTACGGCGTCTTCTTCGAGGACATCAACCGGGCCGCCGACGGCGGACTGTACGCCGAGCTGGTGCAGAACCGGTCCTTCGAGTACTCCACAGCCGACAACAGCTCGTACACGCCGCTGACCTCCTGGGCGGTCGCCGGGACGGCCGAGGTCGTGAACGACGCCGGGCGTCTCAACGAGCGCAACCGCAACTACCTCTCCCTGGCCGCCGGTTCATCGGTCACGAACGCCGGATACAACACCGGCATCCGCGTCGAGCAGGGCAAGAGGTACGACTTCTCGGTGTGGGCCCGCGCCCAGAGCGGCACCACGCTCAGCGTCACCCTGAAGGACGCGCCGGGCACGCTGGCGACCACCCGCCAGGTCGCCGCGAAGGGCGGCTGGACGAAGTACACGGCCACCTTCACCGCGACCCGCACCAGCAACCGCGGCCGCCTCACCGTCGCCTCGTCGGGCGCCGCCTCGCTCGACGAGGTCTCCCTCTTCCCGCGCGACACCTACAAGCATCAGCCGAACGGCCTGCGCAAGGATCTCGCCGAGAAGATCGAGGCCCTGGACCCCGGCTTCGTCCGCTTCCCGGGTGGCTGCCTGGTCAACACCGGCTCCATGCAGGACTACAGCGAGGCCTCCGGCTGGCAGCGCAAGCGCTCGTACCAGTGGAAGGACACCATCGGCCCGGTCGAGCAGCGCGCCACGAACTCCAACTTCTGGGGGTACAACCAGAGTTACGGTCTCGGCTACTACGAGTACTTCCGCTTCTCCGAGGACATCGGCGCGATGCCGCTGCCCGTCGTACCGGCCCTCGTCACCGGCTGCGGCCAGAACCGGGCCACCGACGACGAGGCGCTGCTCCAGCGGCACATCCAGGACACCCTGGACCTCATCGAGTTCGCCAACGGCCCCGTGACGAGCAAGTGGGGCAAGAAGCGTGCGGAGATGGGCCACCCCAAGCCCTTCCACCTCACGCATCTCGCCGTCGGCAACGAGGAGAACCTGCCCAACGAGTTCTTCGCCCGCTTCCAGAAGTTCCGCGCCGCGATCGAGGCCAAGTACCCGGACATCACGGTCATCTCCAACTCCGGCCCGGACGACGCCGGCGCGACCTTCGACACCGCCTGGAAGCTCAACCGCGAGGGCGACGTCGACATGGTCGACGAGCACTACTACAACAGCCCGCAGTGGTTCCTGCAGAACAACGAGCGCTACGACAGCTATGACCGCAGCGGCCCGAAGGTCTTCCTCGGCGAGTACGCCTCCCAGGGCAACGCCTTCAAGAACGCGCTGTCCGAAGCCGCGTACATGACCGGCCTGGAGCGCAACGCCGACATCGTCAAGCTCGCCTCCTACGCCCCGCTGCTCGCCAACGAGGACTATGTGCAGTGGCGCCCGGACCTGATCTGGTTCAACAACCACGCCTCCTGGAACTCGGCCAACTACGAGGTCCAGAAGCTGTTCATGACCAACGTCGGCGATCGTGTCGTCCCGTCCACCGCGACCGACACCCCGAACGTCAGCGCCCCGATCACCGGCGCCGTCGGCCTGTCGACCTGGGCGACCAGTGCGGCGTACGACGATGTCAAGGTCACCGGCGAGGACGGTTCGACGCTGTTCGGCGACGACTTCTCCGGTGACGCGTCGAAGTGGACGCCGGGCGGCACCGGCAGCTGGAGCATCCAGGACGGGCAGTACGTCCAGACGGATGCCGCCGTCGAGAACACCCTGGTCACAGCCGGCGACCCGGCCTGGAAGAACTACGACCTGCATGTGAAGGCCACCAAGAAGTCCGGCAAGGAGGGCTTCCTCGTCGCCTTCGGGGTCAAGGACACCGGCAACTACTACTGGTGGAACCTGGGCGGCTGGAACAACACCCAGTCCGCGATCGAACAGGTCGTGGACGGCGGCAAGTCGACGTTGATGTCCAAGGCCGGGTCGGTCGAGACGGGCCGTGCCTACGACATCGACATCAAGGTGCGGGGCCGTCAGGTGACCCTCTACCTGGACGGACAGGAGTGGGGCAGCTTCGCCGACGACAAGCCGGCCGAGCCGTTCCGCCAGGTCGTCACCAAGGACGCGAAGACCGGTGACCTGATCGTCAAGGTCGTCAACGCCCAGTCCGCTCAGGCCCGTACGGCGATCGACCTCGGCACTGCCAAGGTCGCCTCCAAGGCCCGGGTGACCACCCTGGCCGCCGACCCGGACGAGGTGAACACCGAGACGGACACGCCGGTGACTCCGGCGACGTCCACCTTCCAGGGGGTTGCCAAGAAGTTCACGTACACCTTCCCGGCGAACTCGGTCACCTTCCTGCGGATCAAGCAGAGGTGACGTTCCGGGCGGCTCAGGCGACGCCGAAGTACGCCTGGGCCGCCCGCACGCCTTCCACCAGCGCGTCGACCTCGGCCGGTGTGTTGTAGACGTAGAAGGTCGCCCGGGTCGTCGCCGGGATGCCGTACCGCTTGACGATCGGACGGGCGCAGTGGTGGCCCACGCGGACCGCGACACCGCGCTCGTCCAGGATCTGGCCGACGTCGTGCGGGTGGATGCCGTCGACAGTGAAGGAGACGGCCGAGCCGCGGTCGGCGAGGTCGCGGGGGCCGACGATGCGGACGCCGGGAATCTCGCCGAGCAACTGCAGGGCGCGGGCGGTCAGTTCATCCTCGTACGCCGCCACCTCGGCCATGCCCAGTGACTCCAGGTAGGCCACGGCCGCCGCAAGGCCCACCGCCTGGGACGTCATCGGGACGCCCGCCTCGAAGCGCTGGGGCGGCGGCAGGAAGGTGCTGTGGTCCATCTCGACGATCTCGATCATCGAGCCGCCGGTGAGGAACGGCGGGAGATCCGCGAGGAGTTCGCGTCGGCCCCACAGGACGCCGATGCCGTTCGGGCCGAGCATCTTGTGCCCGGAGAAGGCGAGGAAGTCCACGCCCAGGCCGGTCACGTCCACCGGTCGGTGCGGGACGGACTGGGCGCCGTCGACCACCACCAGAGCGCCGAACTCGTGGGCGCGGTCGGCGAGTTCGCGCACCGGGTTGACCGTGCCCAGGACATTGGACTGATGGCTGACGGCGACGACCTTCGTCCGCTCGTCGATCAGCTCGTCGATCCGGGCGAGGTCGAGTCGGCCCTCGTCGGTCAGCCCGAACCAGTCCAGCGTGGCGCCGGTGCGCTCGGCGAGCTGCTGCCAGGGGACGAGATTGGCGTGGTGCTCCATCTCCGTGACGACGATCCGGTCACCGGGACCGACACGGCCCGCGTTGCCCAGCGCGTACGCGACCAGGTTGATGCCCTCCGTCGTGTTCTTGGTGAACACGACCTCGTCCTCGGCCGCCCCGACGAACCCCGCGATCGTGCGGCGCGCGCTCTCGTACGCCTCCGTCGCCTCCCCGGCGAGCTGATGCGCGCCGCGGTGCACGGCCGCGTTGTGCGTGAGGTAGAACTCCCGCTCCGCGTCCAGGACCTGGAGCGGTTTCTGGGTGGTGGCGCCGGAGTCCAGGTAGACGAGACGCGCGCCGCTGTCCATCGTCCGGCCCAGGATGGGGAAGTCCTTGCGCAGCGCGTCCACGTCGAAGCCCACGGCCACTCACCTCTCACGGTTTCTGTGATGGTTCACCGTGAGGCACGCTAGGCATTCTCACGGAGAACCGCAACCATTAGCATGAGATCCGTGGATCACGACGCCCCTGTCTACCTGCACCAGCTCCTCGTCCCCGGAGAGGAGCGCTACACCTCGCTGGCCCTGGTCAACACGCGCTTCACCCTCAGCCACGGCGACATCGACCTGCTCGACGACACCGAGTCCGCGCACCTGTGGCTCGTACGCCATGAGCTGCTGCCGGACCGGGTGGCCCTGAGCGGCAGGCAGTTCGGGCGGCTCCTGGGGCTGCGGGAGGCGGTGCGGGCGCTCTTCGAGGCGTACGACGCCCACGAGCGGCCCGCCGTCGACGATCTGGCCACGGTCAACTCCGCGCTCGCGGCGGCCCCGTCCACCCCCCGGCTCGCCTGGACGTCCGACGGCCCGCACCGCGCCGACGAACCCGACGCCGGCAACCCGGCCGCCGCCGCGCTCTCCCTGCTCGCCGAGGACGCCACCGACCTGCTCACCGGCTCCGAGGCCGAGCAGCTGACCGAGTGCGCCGCACAGGGCTGCGCCCGCTGGTTCCTGCGCTCGCACGGAGCCCGGCGCTGGTGCACCACGAAGTGCGGCAACCGGGTGCGGGCGGCGCGGGCGTACGCGGCGAAGCGTGGCAAGGAGTCGCCCGGGTAACTCGGTTGCACCCCGGCGATGTCGGCCGCGAACTTTTTTCGGTGGCCCGCGCCGCCTGTTGTGGTCCGCGCCGACGCGCACGTTCCGCACTCGCTCGGGCCACCAGGATCCGTGCTGGCCTCGCGCCGTGCTCGAGCTCGCCTGAGACCTCGCACCCGCGCGCTGCAACCGGAATCAGGATGCGGCCGCGATGTCGCTGTCCCCGCCGCCGGCGCGAGCGCGTCGGCCGGTCGGGTGGGCGGGGGTACCGGATGATCGGCGACCGACCCGGCGCGAGCGCGTCACTTGCCGGCTGTCCAGCCCGGGATCGCCGGCAGCACCTTCTCGGCGACGTCGAGCAGTACCTCGTCGTTCGGCACCCTGCCGTCCGCGCGCCACATGGCCAGGTCGAAGGAGCCGCCGCTGTCCTTGGCGTCCTGGGCCACGGTGAGGGCGCGGGCGGGGACACCGGGAGCGCTGGAGGAGTCGCCTCCGTCGAGCCGGAAGTCGAGGGCGATGGTCTGGGACGAGTAGAAGGTCGCCGGGCGGCCCAGGACCTTCCGGTCACGCGCGTCACGGCCCAGCAGCTGGGCGGATCCGGTCACCGGAAGGTCGTCGTAGGTGGCCGTCAGTTCCACGGTGTAGGTCGCGAACTCGACCCTCGCCGAGGGAGTGGCGACCTGCTCGCCGTCGGACTCCCCGACGGAACTGTCGCTGCCGGACACGGTGGTCGCGGTCTCCCCGGGCGTGCCGAGCAGCCTGGCGAGGTCGGGACGGTGCAGGGCCTCGCACAGCTGCTGCCCGGAGACCTGACCGGAGGCGGGGGGCGTCTCGGGCTTGTCGTCCGAGCATGTGGGAGCCGGTGGGGAGCTGTCCTGTGCGGCCGAGGTCTTCGCCATCGTCCAGAAACCGGCGGCGAGTGCCCCCACCAGCACTATGGCCGCCACGGCCTGCCCCACAGGGCTCGGGTCCTTCGTGGGCGCGCCGATATTGTCTGCCATGTCCCCCGCTTACTGTGATCCCCCTGTGGATGCCGGGGGACCCTATCCCGCTGATCAACAGACGGACAACCGAATTCGGCGGGATTGCATAAACGTGCAGCGAAACGTATAGTCATGCTCTCCAGGAGGAGGTTGTCATGGCGGTACGTGCGGCAGTGGCCGGAGCGAGTGGGTACGCGGGCGGTGAGCTGCTGCGTCTGCTGCTGGTGCACCCCGAGGTCGAGATCGGCGCCCTGACCGGGAACTCCAACGCCGGTCAGCGGCTCGGCGCGCTCCAGCCGCACCTGCTGCCGCTGGCCGACCGGGTGCTCCAGGAGACGACGGCGGACGTCCTCGCCGGGCACGATGTCGTCTTTCTCGCGTTGCCGCACGGACAGTCCGCGGCCGTCGCCGAGCAACTCGGACCGGATGTGCTGGTGGTCGACATGGGGGCAGACTTCCGGCTGCGGGACCCGGGGGACTGGGAGAAGTTCTACGGTTCCGCGCACGCCGGGACCTGGCCGTACGGCCTCCCCGAACTGCCGGGCGCCCGCGCTGTGCTGGAGGGGTCCAAGCGCATCGCGGTGCCCGGTTGCTACCCGACCGCCGTCTCGCTGGCACTCTTCCCGGCGTACACGGCCGGCCTCGCCGGGACCGAGGCCGTGATCGTCGCCGCGTCCGGCACCTCCGGCGCGGGCAAGACGCCCAAGCCGCATCTGCTGGGCAGCGAGGTCATGGGGTCCATGTCGCCGTACGGCGTGGGCGGCGGCCACCGGCACACCCCCGAGATGATCCAGAACCTCAGCGCCGCCGCCGGTGAACCGGTCGCCGTCTCGTTCACGCCGACGCTTGCGCCCATGCCGCGCGGGATCCTCGCCACGTGTAGTGCGCAGGCGAAGCCCGGCGTCACCGGCGAGTCCCTGCGCGCCGCCTACGAGAAGGCATTCGCCGACGAGCCCTTCGTCCATCTGCTGCCCGCGGGACAGTGGCCCGCCACGGCGTCCGTCCACGGTTCCAACGCCGTTCAGGTGCAGGTCGCATTCGACGAGGCCGTGGGCCGCATCATCGCGATCAGCGCGATCGACAACCTGACCAAGGGCACCGCGGGCGGTGCCGTCCAGAGCATGAACCTCGCCCTCGGGCTCGACGAGACCACCGGGCTTTCCACGATCGGAGTCGCACCGTGAGTGTCACGGCAGCAAAGGGATTCACGGCGGCGGGCATCGCCGCCGGGATCAAGGAGAACGGCAACCCGGACGTGGCCCTCGTGGTCAACAACGGGCCCCGCCTCGCCGCCGCGGGCGTCTTCACCTCCAACCGCGTCAAGGCCGCGCCGGTGCTGTGGTCCGAGCAGGTGCTGAAGGGCGGGCAGGTCTCCGCGATCGTCCTCAACTCCGGTGGCGCCAACGCCTGTACGGGGCCGAAGGGCTTCCAGGACACGCACGCGACCGCCGAGAAGGTCGCCGACACGCTGGGGCTGAACGCCGCCGAGGTCGCGGTCGCCTCCACCGGACTCATCGGGATCCTGCTCCCCATGGACACGCTGCTGCCCGGCGTCGAGACCGCCGCCGAGGCGCTGAGCGAGCACGGCGGCGAGAAGGCCGCCATCGCCATCAAGACCACCGACACCGTCCACAAGACGTCCGTCGTGACCAAGGACGGCTGGACCGTCGGCGGCATGGCCAAGGGCGCGGGCATGCTCGCCCCCGGCCTGGCCACCATGCTCGTCGTCCTCACCACCGACGCCGACCTCCGCGCCGACGTCCTGGACAAGGCACTGCGCGCCGCGACGCGTACGACCTTCGACCGCGTCGACTCCGACGGCTGCATGTCCACCAACGACACCGTGCTGCTGCTCGCGTCCGGCGCCTCGGGGATCACCCCGGCGTACGAGGAGTTCGCCGAGGCCGTACGGACCGTCTGCGACGACCTCGGCCAGCAGCTCATCCGGGACGCCGAGGGCGCCAGCAAGGACATCAAGGTCGAGGTGATCAACGCCGCGACCGAGGACGACGCCGTCGAGGTGGGCCGCTCCATCGCCCGCAACAACCTCCTCAAGTGCGCGATCCACGGCGAGGACCCCAACTGGGGGCGGGTGCTGTCCGCCATCGGAACGACGTCCGCGGCCTTCGAGCCCGACCGGCTGAACGTCGCCATCAACGGCGTCTGGGTGTGCAAGAACGGCGGCGTCGGCGAGGACCGCGACAAGGTCGACATGCGCTACCGCGAGGTGCACATCGTCGCCGACCTCGCCGCGGGCGCCGAGACGGCCACCATCTGGACCAACGACCTGACCGCCGACTACGTCCACGAGAACAGCGCCTACTCCTCATGAGCAACGCACCCGCGCGCAAGCACACCGCGCTTCCCAAGGCCCAGATCCTCATCGAGGCGCTGCCCTGGCTGGTCCGGCACAACGGCAAGACCGTCGTGATCAAGTTCGGGGGCAACGCGATGGTCGACGAGGAGCTGAAGGCCGCCTTCGCCCAGGACGTCGTGTTCCTGCACCACGCCGGCCTCAAGCCGGTCGTCGTGCACGGCGGCGGCCCGCAGATCAGCGCCGCCCTCGACAAGCACGGCATCGTCAGCGAGTTCAAGGCGGGCCTCAGGGTCACCACCGAGGACGCCATGGACGTCGTACGCATGGTGCTGGCCGGGCAGGTGCAGCGGGAGCTGGTCGGGCTGCTCAACCAGCACGGGCCGCTCGCCGTCGGCCTGACCGGCGAGGACGCGCACACCATCACCGCCATCAAACACCAGCCCCAGATCGACGGCGAGTTGGTCGACATCGGGCGGGTGGGCGAGATCACCGAGATCGACACGGGCGCGATCGAGGCACTGCTCGCCGACGGCCGGATCCCGGTCGTCTCCTCGATCGCCCGCTCCCAGGACGACGGACATGTCTACAACGTCAATGCTGATACGGCGGCTGCGGCACTCGCTGCTGCGCTGGGCGCCGAAACCCTCATGGTCCTCACGGACGTCGAGGGCCTCTACGAGGACTGGCCGAACAGCGACGAGGTGATCAGCCGCCTCACCGCTTCCCAACTGGAGAAGCTGCTGCCGGAGTTGTCCTCCGGCATGGTGCCGAAGATGGAGGGCTGTCTGCACGCGGTGCGAGGCGGCGTGACCACCGCCCGGGTCATCGACGGCCGGGTCCAGCACTCGATCCTGCTGGAGATCTTCACCGACGAGGGCATCGGCACGATGGTCGTGCCCGACGAGCAAGAGGGGGATGCCGTATGACCGCCAATCAGGAACTGACCACGCGGTGGCAGGGCGCGCTCATGAACAACTACGGCACTCCGCGACTGCCGCTCGTGCGCGGGGAGGGCGCGAAGCTCTGGGACGCCGACGGCAAGGAGTACGTCGACTTCGTCGGCGGTATCGCGGTCAACGCGCTCGGTCACGCCCACCCGGCGATCGTCGAGGCGGTGAGCCGGCAGATCGCCTCGCTGGGGCATGTGTCGAACCTGTTCGTCGCCGAGCCGCCGGTCGCGCTCGCCGAACGGCTGCTGCAGCTCTTCGGGCGGGACGGCAGGGTCTTCTTCTGTAACTCCGGGGCCGAGGCCGTCGAGGGTGCGTTCAAGATCGGGCGGCTGACCGGGCGGTCGCACATGGTCGCCACCGACGGCGGCTTCCACGGCCGCACCATGGGCGCGCTCGCGCTCACCGGGCAGCCCGGCAAGCAGGCGCCCTTCCTTCCGCTGCCCGGCGATGTCACCCACGTCCCGTACGGCGACGCGCAGGCGCTGGCCGCCGCGGTCACCGAGGAGACGGCCCTCGTCATCATCGAGCCGATCCAGGGCGAGAACGGGGTCGTGGTCCCGCCGACGGGCTATCTGAAGGCGGCCCGCGCGATCACCGCCGCCACGAGCAGCCTGCTGGTGCTGGACGAGGTGCAGACCGGGATCGGGCGTACCGGGCACTGGTTCGAGTACATGGCGCACGAGGGCGTCCTGCCGGACGTCGTCACGCTCGCCAAGGGCCTCGGCGGCGGGCTGCCGCTGGGCGCGACCGTGGCCTTCGGGCGGGCGGCCGAACTGCTCCGGCCCGGGCACCACGGCACGACCTTCGGCGGCAACCCCGTCGCCTGCGCGGCCGGACTCGCCGTGCTCGACACCATCGCGAACGACGGGTTGCTGGAGAACGTCAAGCGGCAGAGCGAGAGCTTGCGCCACGGAATCGAGTCACTGAACCACTCGTTGATCTCCCATGTCCGGGGCGCGGGGCTCCTGCTGGGTATCGTGCTCACCGAGCCGCTTGCGCCACAGGTGCAGCACGCGGCCCAGGACGCCGGTTTCCTGGTGAACGCGCCCGCCCCCGATGTCGTACGACTGATGCCGCCCCTCAACCTGGGCGACGACGCGGTGGACGCCTTCCTCCGGGCGCTGCCCGGTGTCCTGGACGCGGTGACCGAAGGGGACGGACATTCCGGAGAATGAGACGACGATGAGCCAGGCGCAGGATCACGAGCAGCCGAGCGGGCCTGCCGTGCCGCAGACCCGCACCGCGCGTCACCGCCGGATCGTGGACATCCTCAACCGGCAACCCGTGCGGTCGCAGAGCCAGTTGGCGAAGCTGCTCGCCGATGACGGGCTGACCGTCACGCAGGCGACGCTCTCCCGCGACCTGGACGAGCTGAACGCGGTCAAGATCCGCAACACCGACGGCGACCTGATCTATGCGGTGCCGAGTGAGGGGGGTTTCCGTACCCCGCGCGCTCCGCTGGGGGAGTCGGCGAAGGAGGAGCGGATGCGGCGCCTCTCCGCGGAGCTGCTGATCTCCGCGGAGGCTTCGGCGAACCTCGTGGTCCTCCGTACCCCGCCCGGTGCCGCGCAGTTCCTCGCCTCGGCGATCGACCAGGCCGAGCTGCACGACATTCTGGGGACGATCGCGGGTGACGACACGTTGCTGCTGATCAGCCGGAATCCTACGGGTGGGCAGGCGCTCGCGGATCATTTGCTGCGGTTGGCTCAGAACGGGCACTGAGGGGGGTGGGGCGGTGTTTTTGCCGGGTGCGGGTGAGTGGGGGCTTGTCGCGCAGTTCCCCGCGCCCCTGAAGGGGCGCTAGCGTCACCGTTGGGTATTGAGGCGGGCCGCCTGGCGCGTCAGGTGGTTGCGTTCCGCGAGCGTGGGGGCCTTTTGGGCTGCCTCGGAGTACAGCTGGGCCGCCGTCTTCAGGTGGCCGTCGCGCTCGTGGAGGTAGGCGGCGACCGCGGTGTAGCGGGGGAGTGAGTCGTCCAGCTCCGCGAGCGCTGCCAAGCCGGCGCGCGGTCCGTCTGCCTCGCCTACGGCGACCGCGCGGTTGAGCCGGACGACCGGGTTGTCGGTGAGGCGGGTCAGCTCGTCGTACCACTCGACGATCTGCACCCAGTCGGTCTCCTCGGCGCAGGGCGCGTCCGCGTGGAGGGCCGCGATGGCGGCCTGGGCCTGGAACTCGCCGAGCCGGTCGCGGGCGAGGGCCGTCTGCAGGATCTCGACGCCCTCGGCGATCGACTTGGTGTCCCACCTGCTCCTGTCCTGCTCGGCGAGCGGCACCAGGCTGCCGTCGGGCGCGGTCCGGGCCGCGCGCCGGGCGTGGTGGAGCAGCATGAGGGCGAGCAGCCCGGCCACCTCGGGGTGGTCGATCGCCGCCGCGAGCTGCCGGGTGAGCCGGATGGCCTCGGCGGCGAGGTCGACGTCGCCGGAGTAGCCCTCGTTGAAGACCAGGTAGAGGACGCGCAGCACGGTGGCGACATCGCCGGGCTGGTCGAACCGCACGCCGGAAACGGTCCGCTTGGCCCGGCTGATGCGCTGCGCCATCGTCGCCTCGGGCACCAGGTAGGCCTGGGCGATCTGACGGGTGGTGAGGCCGCCGACGGCGCGCAGCGTGAGCGCGACGGCGGACGAGGGTGTCAGGGAGGGGTGCGCGCAGAGGAAGTAGAGCTGGAGGGTGTCGTCCACCGCGGGCGCGGGGCCTGGTACCGGCTCCTCCTCTACGACGTCCTCGCGTCGGCGTCGGGCGGTGTCCGCCCGGGTCGCGTCGAGGAACTTGCGCCAGGCCACGGTGACCAGCCAGCCCTTCGCATCCCGAGGCGGGTCGGACGGCCAGACGCGGACCGCCTCGACGAGCGCGTCCTGTACGGCGTCCTCGGCCGCCGCGAAGTCTGCTCCGCGGCGGACGAGGACGGCGAGCACGCTCGGCGTGAGGCTGCGGAGCAGGGCCTCGTCCATGGATGAGGTCACTCCGTGACGGTGGGCTGCACGCCGTAGAACGGGCGCAGTTCCAGCCACTCGTGGATCGTCTTCCCGCCCGCCCCGGGCGCGGCCGACAGTTCCCCGGCCAGCTCGACGGCGCGCTCGTAGCTGTCGACGTCGATCACCATCCAGCCGGCGATGAGGTCCTTGGTCTCGGCGAACGGTCCGTCGGTGACCGGCGGGCGCCCCTCACCGTCGTACCGGACCCACGTCCCCTCAGGGGCGAGGGCCACCTCGCCGACGAACTCGCCGGTCTTCTCCAGCCGCTCCGCGAAGTCCCGCATGTACTGCACGTGCGCCGAGATCTCCTCCGGCGTCCACTGGTCCATGGGCACGTCGTTGACCGCAGCCGGGGCACCGCGGTAGTGCTTGAGCAGCAGGTACTTGGCCATGGTGATTCTCCTCCGTGTGATGCGACCCATTGTGGCCGCGTTCACTGCAGGGACGGAGCCGACCACGGGTTCTCGACATCACCGGGCGACTTTTTTTCTGCCCACCCAGTCGCAGCTGCGGGCATGCGTGCCGCCTGGGGCGGCACGGGTGGGCGCAGGCGGCACCCCGTCAGCGCCGGGCCGCGCGACCCACCCCCGCCCCAGCCACCGCGACCGGTCACCCCAACCGCGCCGCCAGCCCCCCGGTGCACCGCACCTCGTCCCCCGCCGTCACCAGCAACGCCTCCACATCCGGCAGCGACTCCAGCCACCGCAACCCCGCCCGCGAACCCATCGCAAACGCAGCGGTGGCCCAGCAGTCCGCCCAGGTCAGTGAAGGCCCCACCACGGTCACCGCCACCAGATCGGTCACGGCGGACCGCCCGGTCCGCGGATCGACGATATGCGCGCCGCGCTCGGCCGTCCCGGACGTGGCGACGGCCAGTTCATCCACCCCGGCAGCCGACACGACCGCCGCGAGTCCCCCCGGCCGCAAGGGATCCGCCACCCCGACCCGCCACGGCCGCTGCGGCCCGGGGATGCCGAGCATCTGGACGTCACCCCCGCCGTTCACGCTCACCCCGCTCGCCCCGACCGCCGCCAGCGACCGCGCCGCCCGTTCGACGGCCCAGCCCTTGACGATCCCGGTCGGATCGAGCCGCCCCTCGTACGACGTGCTGAACCAGCCCTCGCTCAGCCGCTCCGCCTCCGCGGCCAGCTCCAGCACCTCGGCGACCTCGGGATCACAGCCACCGACGCTCAGCTCACCGCGGGCCAGCCGCGACACCTGGCTGTCCTCCCGGTAGGTGCTGAACACCTCGTTCACCTGGTGCAGCCCGGCAACCGCCTCTTCCAGCGCCGCCTTGACCGCACCGGGATCCCCGCCGCGGACGTCGAAGGAGAAGACGGTCCCCATGACCTCCTCCACATGACGCACCGCGGCGGGAGCTGCTGACGATTCGGCGTGCTCGGCCACCGACTCAGACACCGGCCTGGTCCAACGCCGACTGCAGGGACTTCTTGTACCCGGCGCTGGTGTAGGTCGCCCCCGACACCGAGTCGATGTCCGCGCTGCCCGCGGCCACCGTCTCCTGGTTGAGCTTGGGCACCGCGTTGTTGGAGACCTGGGTGCTCTTCCCGCCACTGGGCGCCTGCACCGCCGAAGCCTGGACGATCTTGCCGTCGCGCATCGTGATCCGGACCTGCACCGGCCCGTACTCGGTCTGCGCGACCTCGCCGGTGACGGTCCCGGTCCCATTGGTGACACCACCGCCGGCGTCCTGCCCGGCATCGGCACCAGCATCGGCATCGGCACCGGCATCGCCGCCCGCACCAGCAGGGGCGCCGGGGCCGGCGCCTGCGCCGGCCTCCGCCCCGCTCCCCGACTCCGCGCCGCCTCCGGCGGGCTTCACCTTGTCGAGCGCCGACTGCAGGGACTCCTTGTACCCCGCGCTGGTGTAGGTCGCCCCGGACACCGCGTCGATGTCCGCCGTCCCGGCGGCCACGGCGGCCTGGTTGAGCTTGGGCACCGCGTTGCCGGTGATCTGCGTGCTCTGGCCGCCGGTCGGCGTCTGTACCGCCTCGGCCTTGGTGATCTTCCCGCCGTTGACGGTGATCCGTACCTGCACGGGTCCGTACTGCGTATCGGCCGCATCACCGGTGACGGTCTGAGCCTGTGCGGCCCCGCCACCCCCCGCACCCTGCGCCGTGCCGCCGCCGCCCTGCGCCGTGGCCTTGTCGAGCGCCGACTGGAGTGACTTCTTGTATCCGGTGCTGGTGTAGGTCGCCCCGGAGACCGCGTCGATGTCCGCGCTTCCGGCGGCCACGGCGGCCTGGTTGAGCTTGGGGATCGCGTTGTTGTTGATCTGGGTGCTCTGGCCGCCGGTGGGGTTCTGTATCGCCTCGGCCTTGGTGATCTTCCCGCCGTTCACGGTCAGTCGGACCTGCACGGGCCCGTACTGCGTATCGGCCGCATCACCGGTGAACGTTCCGGTGCCGATCGCCTGGGCGCCGCCCTGAGCGGACTCCTGTGCGCCGATCGACTGGCCCGGTGCCGCGCCGCCCACCGCCTCTGACCCGGAATCCGACCCCGGTTTCAGCGACAGCAACAGCACGATCCCGGACACGGTGGCGGCGCCGGCCAGCACGACACGCCGAAGGGGATGGGTCTTCCTCATCGCTCCTGAACTCCTGATTCCCGAAGATTCCCGAAGGTCCTGAAGACCCCGAAGGTTCTGACGTTTCCCGTCGTCACATCTCGAACGACTCGTGATGGATACGGCGGGCGGGGACCCCCGCGCCGCGCAGTGCGTCGTACACGCCCTGCGCGAAGCCGGGCGGCCCGCACAGGAACACGTCGTGCTCGTCGATGTCCGGCAGCTTCTGGCGCAACCGCTCCGCCGAGATGTCCGGGCGTTCCCCGTCCGGGGAGTTGACGGCGTACATCAGCCGGGCGCCCCGCTCGTCGGCGATGGCGGCCAGTTCGTCCCAGAGGGCCAGGTCCTGGGTGCTGTTGGCCCGGTAGAGCAGGGTGATGTCACCGGAGGCGCCGGGCAGAGTCTCGAACAGCGCCCGCATCGGCGTGATGCCGACCCCGCCGGCGACCAGCAGCACCTTGCCGCGGCTGCGGCGCTGGGCGGTCAGCGCGCCGTAGGGGCCCTCGGCCCACACGCGCGTACCGGGCGTCAGCTCCCGCAGCCGGGCGCTGTGGTCGCCGATCGCCTTCACCGTGATCCGCAGCATGTCCGGCCGCGGCGCCGCCGACAGCGAGTACGGGTGGGAGCTGAACCGCATGCCCGGCGCCAGGAACCGCCAGCGGAAGAACTGGCCCGCCTCCGCGCCCATCCGGTGCAGCTTCCGGCCGCCGATCAGCACGGACACGATCCCGGGCGTCTCCTCGATGACCGCCTCGACCCGCATGCGGTGGCGCATGTTCAGCCGGATCGGGGTGAGGATCCGATACCAGATCACCAGCGCCGTCACCGTGCCGTACAGCCCGTACCAGACGGTCTTCGCGAGGGGCTCGACGGCGAACTCGTTGCCGGTGCTGAGCTGGTGCCAGAAGGTCAGGAACACCGCCGCGTACGTCAGCAGATGGACGTGGTACCAGGTGTCGTACGGAATCATCCGGCGGATCCCGCCGATGGAGATGATCCCGATGAAGAACAGCAGACCGGTGCCGATGGCGGCCTTGCCCATGTCCGGCAGCTGGTTGACGGAGTCGATCGTCTGCTGGGCGATGTAGCCGAGGTCCTTGCCGGCCTGGCGGGCGTAGCCCCACATGATCAGGAAGACATGGGCGACGGTCAGACAGAGCGTGTAGCGGCCGCTCATCGCATGCCAGCGCGCCACCCGGTCGGAGCCGACCCGGCGCTCCAGCGCGGGCACCCGGGCCATCTGCAGCACGACCAGCGCCATCAGGTAGCCGGCGAGCAGACCGGTGATCCGGCCCGCGGCGACGATCTTGCCGGTGGTGTCGCCGATGGACGGGGTGTTGCTCCACCACAGCCAGAGCACTCCGGCCGCCCCCGCCCACACGGCGAGCAGCAGCAGGGTCGCCGGAGAGCGGCGCGGACGGATGCGGCGCATCGTCTGGCGGCGTGCGGCGCGGCCGCTTGCGAGCGTGGTGGTCACGGTTCCTCCGTGCGGACGGGCTGTGCCTTGGCCCACAGATACGTGCCGCGACGGCAGTGTGTTCAGCAGTCAGCCGAGCTCCGTGTGCATCGGGTGACTCAGTACCGTGTGATCGCCGTCCGCCCGCTCGTCGTCCCGATCGCGAGGTGCGGCCTGCGGCCGGGGTCGGCCCACTGGAGGATCCGCCGCATCGCGTCCGCCGGCACCGACACACAACCGGCCGTCGCCCCGCGCCCGTTGACGTGCAGGAAGATCCCGGCCCCGCGGTGGCGGACGGGCTTGTGGTAGTTGAAGTCGACGACGAGCGCGTGGTCGTACTGCGTGGTGTACGAGATCAGCCGCTCCGACTCGGCGGCCCGGCAGTCGGCCGCCAGGGGCTCGGTCCAGCGGTTGTAGGAGCGTGAGTCGTTGTCCTGGCACCACCAGGAGTTCCGGTGCACGCGACGGTAGGTGTACGTCGTCCCGCGCGGCGCCGCCTTGATGCCGAAGGCGTACGGCATGCCGTACAGCCCGGTGGGGGTGGTGTCGGTGCCCTGCTTGCGCGTGGCGCCTTCGACGAGACCGTTCGCGCCGAAGCGGGCGGCGGCGGAACCCGCCTTCACCCAGCGGCCGTCGCTCAGGTCCCACCACGTGACCGTGCCGGTCGTGGCGCCGGTCCGGGGTGCCACGGCCGTGATCAGCTGGGTGCCGCCGCCGGTGTCCGCCATCCGCGCGGGCAGCGGCGGGGCGCCCTCGGGCGCGGCACCGAGCAGGAGGAGGGGCGAGGCGGCGAGGGCGGCGACGACACCGGGGCGCATGCCTCAGACCGTAGACGGCGGCAGCGGCAACGGCAGCCCGGGTAGGCCATCCAGGCTGGTTCCGATGTGATCCTTCTTCTCGAAATAGGCGCTGAGCGAGGCGTCGTCCTCGCGCGCGAAGCGCCTGCTGTGCAGATCGCGGTCCTCGTCGTACGTCATGAAGGGCACCGCGTAACCGCAGGTGTCGCGGACGAGTTCGGCCGTCACGACGATGATCGCGCGCAGCCCGTGCTGGGTCGGGTCGATGTCCGGGAAGCGGGAGAGGAGTTCCCGGAAGCGGGGGTCGTCGCGGAAGACCGGCTCGCCCCGGCCGTGCACCCGGACGATGTTGGGCGGGCCCTGGAAGGCGCACCACATGAGGGTGATCCGGCCGTTCTCCCGCAGATGAGCGACGGTCTCCGCGTTGGATCCGGCGAAGTCGAGGTAGGCGACGGTGTGGTCGTCCAGCACCGCGAAGGAACCCCTGAGGCCCTTGGGGGAGAGGTTGATCGTGCCGTCACCGCAGAGCGGGGCGGTCGCGGTGAAGAAGAGGGGCTGCTCTTCGATGAAGGTGCGGAGCCGGCCGTCTATGCGCTCATAAGTCTTTCCCATGTCTAACGATTATGAGCGTAGTTAGTT
This sequence comes from Streptomyces sp. DG2A-72, assembly GCF_030499575.1. NCBI lineage: Bacteria > Bacillati > Actinomycetota > Actinomycetes > Kitasatosporales > Streptomycetaceae > Streptomyces > Streptomyces sp. DG2A-72. The sequence goes on along the minus strand of NZ_JASTLC010000001.1, from coordinate 1,699,657 downwards.
CGTCTGTCTAATGAATTTCCCGATCCGGTTGTGCGGAAGCCCGCGCAACCGGCTGCCGGGACCGTGGCCGCCCCGGCCGGCGCTCACACGGGGCGGCCACAGCGCCTGTCACGTCACTGGGTGAGCGTGCAGGCAGCCAGGGAGTCCAGGCCCTGGGGCTTCTCGGCGGTGCGGCCGATGGCGGTGGCGATGCGGTTGACGGTGGCGATGCGCTTGTCCTCGAGCGGGCCGAGGATGGCGTTCTGTACGAAGTTGGGTCCGCCCTGGCCCACGGTGTCGATCAGTCGCTGGTTGGCCTGGGCGACCTGGGTGTCGAGCAGGGCCAGGTTGCGGTCGACCTCGGCCTGGGCGGAGGCCGGGATCGCGGGCAGCTCGGAGGTGACGTCCGGGCAGCTGATCGCGCCGGCTCCGGCGTTCCCGGCCTCGTCGCCGGTGTCGGTGTCGCCGGTGTCCCCGGCTCCCTCGGTGGCCGGGGCCTCGACCTCTTCGCCGGCGCCGGCCTCTTCGCCGGCGCCCGCTTCCCCACCGGCGCCGGCTTCCCCACCGGCGCCGGCTTCCTCGCCCGCTCCCGCGCCGCCGCCCGCGTTGAGGGTGCAGGCGGCGAACGTCTCCAGCCCCTCCGGCTTCGCCGCCGCCCGGCCGATGGCGGTCTCGATGCGGTTGAGGGCGGCGATGCGCTTGTCCTCGAGCGGGCCGAGGATGGCGTTCTGCACGAAGTTGGGTCCGCCCTGCCCGACGGTGTCGACGAGCCGCTTGTTGGCTTCGTCGATCTGGGTCTGCAGCTGGGCCAGGTTGCGGTCGACCTCGGCCTGGGCGGAGGCGGGAATCGCAGGCAGCTCGGAGGTGACGTCCGGACAGCTGAACGTGCCGGGGCCCGCCAGGGTCCGGGCGCCGTCGCCGCTCTTGGACGTCTCCCCGGCGAGGGCGGACTGGGCGATCACCGCGCCGGTCAGCACGACCGCGGCGGCGCCGCCGATGAACGCGACGCGTCGCTTGTTGTACTTCGGAAGAGCCCTGGACATGCGGATGCCTCACTCGGGTCGGGGGTCGATTCGGTGTGTTCCGAATGGCTCGGTTGTTGACAAACGCGGCGCCTGCGTCCGGCGAGAGATACGGGAAAGCGATTTCCCGCGTTCAAATCCATCCGTGATTCACCTCCCGAGCCCCCGAGATTGACGAACCATGCAGAGTCCTGCATACTCATGCATGTCAGCGAATGCACTGTGAGGAGAAACCCGTGACCGAGCGCGTCGTACTCGCCTACTCAGGCGGACTGGACACCTCCGTCGCCATCGGCTGGATCGCCGAGGAGACGGGCGCCGAGGTCATCGCCGTTGCGGTCGACGTCGGCCAGGGCGGCGAGGACCTGGACGTCATCCGCAAGCGCGCCCTCGCGTGCGGTGCCGTCGAGGCCGAGGTCGCGGACGCCAAGGACGAGTTCGCCGAGGAGTACTGCCTCCCGGCGATCAAGGCCAACGCCCTCTACATGGACCGCTATCCGCTGGTCTCGGCCCTCTCCCGGCCGACGATCGTCAAGCACCTCGTCGCCGCCGCCCAGAAGCACGGCGCCACCACGGTCGCCCACGGCTGCACCGGCAAGGGCAACGACCAGGTCCGCTTCGAGGCGGGCATCGTCGCCCTCGCGCCCGACCTCAAGTGCATCGCCCCGGTCCGCGACTACGCGATGACCCGGGACAAGGCGATCGCGTTCTGCGAGGAGAAGGGCCTGCCGATCGCCACTACCAAGAAGTCCCCGTACTCCATCGACCAGAACGTCTTCGGACGCGCCGTCGAGACCGGCTTCCTGGAGGACATCTGGAACGCCCCGATCGAGGACGTCTACGAGTACACGCAGAACCCGGCGCTCCCGCGTGAGCCCGACGAAGTCGTCGTCACCTTCAAGGCGGGCGTCCCGGTCGCCATCGACGGCAAGCCCGTCACCGTCCTGCAGGCGATCCAGCAGCTCAACGAGCGCGCCGGAGCCCAGGGCATCGGCCGGATCGACATGGTCGAGGACCGGCTCGTGGGCATCAAGTCCCGTGAGGTGTACGAGGCGCCCGGGGCCATCGCCCTGATCACGGCCCACCAGGAGCTGGAGAACGTCACCGTCGAGCGCGAACTGGCCCGCTACAAGCGGCAGGTCGAGCAGCGCTGGGGCGAACTGGTCTACGACGGCCAGTGGTTCTCCCCCCTCAAGCGTGCCCTGGACGGCTTCATCAACGAGGCCAACCAGCACGTCTCCGGCGACATCCGGATGACCCTGCACGGCGGTCGCGCCGTCGTCACCGGCCGCCGCTCCGAGTCGTCGCTGTACGACTTCAACCTCGCCACGTACGACACCGGCGACACCTTCGACCAGGCCGCGGCCAAGGGCTTCATCGACATCTACAGCCTGTCGTCGAAGATCGCGGCCAAGCGGGACCTGGCGTAAGCCTCGCCCGTACCGACCTGACAGCCGCCTCCTCACCTGCAAGGGTGGGGAGGCGGTCGCACATTCACCATTCTCCGAGGAGCAGAGCAAAGTGAGCAGCAACAGCGGTGACGTACGGCTCTGGGGCGGCCGTTTCGCCGACGGTCCCGCCGAGGCCCTGGCGAAGCTGTCCGCGTCCGTCCACTTCGACTGGCGGCTCGCGCCGTACGACATCGCCGGTTCGCGTGCGCACGCGCGCGTGCTGCACAAGGCGGGCCTTCTCACAGAGGAAGAGCTGACGCGGATGCTGGCCGGGCTCGACCAGCTGGAAGCGGACGTGGCGGACGGTTCGTTCGTCGGCACGATCGCCGACGAGGACGTGCACACCGCCCTGGAGCGCGGCCTGCTGGAGCGCCTAGGCCCCGACCTCGGCGGCAAGCTGCGCGCGGGCCGCTCCCGCAACGACCAGGTCGCGACCCTCTTCCGGATGTACCTGCGGGACCACGCCCGCATCATCGGCGGCCTGATCGCCGACCTCCAGGACGCGCTGGTCGGCCTCGCCGAGGCCCACCCGGACGTCGCGATGCCCGGTCGCACCCACCTCCAGCACGCCCAGCCGGTGCTCTTCGCCCACCACGTCCTGGCCCACGTCCAGTCCCTGTCCCGGGACGCGGAGCGCCTGCGTCAGTGGGACGAGCGGACGGCCGTGTCGCCATACGGCTCGGGCGCCCTGGCGGGCTCCTCCCTCGGTCTGGACCCGGAGGCGGTGGCGAAAGACCTCGGCTTCGAGCACGGGTCGGCCGCCAACTCCATCGACGGCACCGCGTCCCGTGACTTCGTCGCCGAGTTCGCCTTCATCACCGCGATGATCGGCGTGAACCTCTCCCGGATCGCCGAGGAGGTCATCATCTGGAACACGAAGGAGTTCTCCTTCGTGACCCTGCACGACGCGTTCTCCACGGGCTCGTCGATCATGCCGCAGAAGAAGAACCCGGACATCGCGGAGCTGGCCCGCGGCAAGTCCGGCCGCCTGATCGGTAACCTGACGGGCCTGCTGGCCACGCTCAAGGCGCTCCCGCTGGCGTACAACCGCGACCTCCAGGAGGACAAGGAGCCGGTCTTCGACTCCTGCGACCAGCTGGAGGTCCTGCTCCCCGCCTTCACCGGCATGATGGCCACCCTCACCGTCCACCGCGAGCGCATGGAAGAGCTGGCCCCGGCCGGCTTCTCCCTCGCCACCGACATCGCCGAGTGGCTGGTCAAGCAGGGTGTCCCCTTCCGCGTCGCCCACGAGGTCGCCGGCGAGTGCGTCAAGGCCGCCGAGACCGAGGGCAAGGAACTGAACGACTTGACGGACGAGCAGTTCGCGAAGATCAGCGCCCACCTGACCCCCGAGGTCCGCTCGGTCCTGAACGTGCCGGGTGCCTTGGCCTCGCGTAACGGTCGCGGGGGTACGGCGCCGAGCGCGGTGGCGGTGCAACTGGCGGAGGTAAAGGTGGATGTGGCGCAGCAGCACGAATGGGCAACGGCTAGGCAGCAGGCCTAAGGGGCGCGGGGAACTGCGCGAGCAACCACATAGCACCCGCACTCGCCGACGCACCAAGCTCACCGAGTTCTGAGGCGCCCCCGCTTCACCGAAGGTCATCGCGGGTTACGTTGGTCGCAAGCCGTAACGGAGCCGACCGAACGGAGCCCGCGATGCCCTTCGCCCGACTGGCAACAGCAACAACCCCCACCTGCCACATCGGCCTAGGCCTCGCCGCCGTCGGGCGCCCCGGCTACATCAACCTCGGCCGAGACCAAGACCTCGGAGAGAACCGCAGCGTAGACACCCTCCGCACCCGCACCAACGAACTCCTCGACGCCGCGTACGCGCAAGGCGTCCGCTACTTCGACGCGGCCCGCTCCTACGGCCGTTCCGAGGAGTTCCTCGCCGACTGGCTGAACGCCCACCCCGACGTCGACGACGTGGTCATCGGCAGCAAGTGGGGCTACACCTACACCGCGGGCTGGTCCACCGACGCCGAGCAACACGAGGTCAAAGACCACAGCGTCACGACGTACGAGCGCCAGCGCGCCGAGACCGACGCCCTGCTCGGCGACCGGCTCGACCTCTACCAGATCCACTCGCTGACCCCGGACAGCCCTGCTCTCACCGACAAGGAACTCCACGCGAGGCTCGCCGAGGCCGCCGCCCAGGGCCTCACCATCGGCTTCTCCACCAGCGGGCCCGCCCAGGCCGACACCATCCGCGCCGCGCTGGCCGTGACGGTCGACGGCGAGCCCCTCTTCCGTACCGTCCAGTCGACCTACAACGCCCTGGAGACCTCGGCCGGCCCCGCGCTCGCCGAGGCCCACGACGCCGGACTCACGGTCATCGTCAAGGAGGCCATGGCCAACGGACGGCTCGCGGAACCGTACGCGCCGGACGCGCTGAAGGCCGTAGCGGAAGAAGCGTCCCTGGGGTGCGATGCCGTCGCCCTCGCGCTGATCCTGCGGCAGCCATGGGCCGGGGTCGTCCTCTCCGGCGCCGCGACCCTCGTTCAACTGGCCTCCAACCTGCATGCCGCCGCCGTCGACCTCGACGACGCTCAGCTGTCCCGGCTGGCCGCGCTGGTAGAGGACCCGCCCGCGTACTGGGAGCGGCGCGGGCAGCTGCCCTGGCACTGAGAAACCGTGAGGGGACAAGCAATGTGAGACGCACATGCCCCGCATGAGACAGTAATGTCTCACATGGGCTATGGTTGTCTCATGTCTGTCGACCGTGACCATGTGCTGCGCAGCGCAGCCGCCCTGCTCACCCGTAAATCCACCGCGACCATGGACGAGGTCGCCAAGGCCGCCGGGATCAGCAGGGCCACGCTGCACCGCCAGTTCGCCGGGCGCGACGCGCTCGTATTGGCGCTCGAATCGCTCGGCATCGCGGAGTGCGAGGCCGCGCTGGACAGGGCCCGCCTGGACGAAGGCGGCGCAAGCGATGCCGTAAGACGGCTCGTCCGCGAGGTCGAACCTGCCGCCGCGCTGCTGGCCTTCCTCTACACCGAGAACCAGCTGTTCGAGGGCGGGCAGCAGAACGAGGGCTGGACCCGGATCGACGACCGAGTGACGGCCCTGTTCCGGCGCGGTCAGGCGGCGGGCGAGTTCCGTATCGACCTCACGCCGGCCTGGCTCACCGAGGCGCTCTACGGCCTGCTGGCCTCCGGCGCCTGGGCGGTGTCCGAAGGCCGCGTGGCCTCCAACGACGTCAACTTCATGATCGTCGAGCTGTTGCTCGGCGGCGCACTGCGGAGAGCGGAATCATGACCAGCACCCGGCAGCCGGCGAACCCGACCGAGGCGGTGAAGCGGCCCGGCCGTTGGCTCGCGCTGGCCGTCCTCGTGCTCGCCGTGCTGCTGGTGGCCGTCGACGCGACCGTCCTCGGCCTCGCGACCCCCTACATCAGCGAGGACCTGAAGCCCTCGGGCACCCAGCTCCTGTGGATCGGTGACGTCTACTCGTTCGTGATCGCCGGTCTGCTCGTCTCCATGGGCAGCCTCGGCGACCGCATCGGCCGCAAGCGGATCCTGCTCATCGGCGCCACGGCGTTCGGCGCGATATCCGTGCTCAACGCCTACGCGACGACCGCGGAGCTGATGATCGCGGCCCGGGCCCTGCTCGGTGTCGCGGGCGCGACGCTGATGCCCGCCACGCTCGCCCTGATCCGCAACCTCTTCCACGACCCGCGCGAACGCAGCCTCGCCGTCGGCATCTGGGGGGCCACCGCCTCCGCAGGCACCGCGATCGGCCCGATCATGGGCGGCTTCCTGCTCGAACACTTCTGGTGGGGCTCGGTCTTCCTGATCAACCTGCCCGTGATGGCGGTCCTGGTCCTCGTCGGCATCAAGATGCTGCCGGAGTCACGCAACCCGAACCCCGGTCCCTGGGACCTGCTCAGCGTCGTGCTGTCGCTCGTCGGCATGGTCGCGATCGTGTACGCCGTGAAGGAAGCCGCGAGCCATGGCGTCACCTGGGAGACGATCGCCGCTGCCGTGCTGGGCCTGGCGTCGCTGTACGGCTTCGTGCGACGCCAACTCACCCTGCCCACACCCCTGCTGGACATGCGGCTGTTCCGCAACCGCGGCTTCAGCGGGGCCGTCCTGGCCGACCTGCTGACCATCTTCGGCCTGTCCGGCCTGGTGTTCTTCCTCTCGCAGTACCTGCAACTCGTCCAGGGCCGACGCCCGTTCGAGGCAGGCCTTGCCGAACTGCCCGCCGCCATCGGCGCGGTGGCGGCCGGCCTGATCGCCGGCCGCGCGGCCCGCCGCTTCTCCGTACGCACCGTCGTCTCCGGCGGCCTCGCGGCAGTCGGCCTCGCCCTGGCCGCCCTGACGGTCATCGACCAGTCCACCGGCTACCCCCTGCTGGGCGCCGCGCTGCTCGTCGTAGGCATCGGCGCGGGCTTCTCCTTCACCGTCACCGCAGACGTCATCCTCTCCAGCGTGCCGAAGGAGGAGGCAGGCGCGGCATCGGCGGTGTCCGAGACGGCATACGAACTCGGCGCGGCCCTGGGAATCGCCCTGCTGGGCTCGATCGTGACGGGCGTGTACCGGGGCTTCGCCGCTCCGGCGGGCACCCCGGACGAGGCGCACGAATCCCTGGGCGGCGCGGTGGAGGCGGCGGCGGGGATGCAGACGCAGACTTCGGCGGCGATGTTGGACGCGGCACGGCAGTCCTTCGTGGACGGCCTCGCCCTGGCGGCAGGAGCAGGCGCGGCAGTCCTGCTGGCAGCGGCGGCAGCAGCATGGTTCATGCTGCGAAACCAGCGGTTGGACAGCCGACTTTAAGGGGCGCGGGGAACTGCGCGACCAGCCACCGACAACCCGCACCCGCGCACCGGCATCGACCAGCCCCCACAGCAGGCTTTAAGCCCCTTTTCGCCCCGGCCTGATGGTCTTGGCTCCGTACCCGACGTCGTTCCACACGGCCGAAGGAGCCAAAGACCATGACACGACGCACACGCATACTCCTGGTCACCGGCGGAGCCCTCACCGCCGCCACCCTCGCCGGAGGCGGCCTCGCACTCGCCGCCGACGGCGACGAACCGACCCGTGAACAGGTCAGGTTCGTCGTAGAGGAGGGCAGCCCCACGAGCAGCGACGACTGCCCGGAGAAGAACAGCGCAGCGAACGGCGGCGCAGCGCTGTGAGTGCCGGGGCCCCCGAGGACAAGCTCCTCGAACACGCGCTGTTCGAGGTCAAGAGGGTCATCGTCGGCCAGGACCGCATGGTGGAACGCATGTTCACCGCGATCCTGGCCCGCGGCCACTGTCTGCTGGAGGGCGTGCCCGGAGTCGCCAAGACCCTGGCCGCGAAAACTCTCGCCCATGTGGCCGGAGGCGAGTTCGCCCGGCTGCAGTTCACCCCCGACCTCGTCCCCTCCGACATCACCGGCACCCGGATCTACCGTCCGTCCCGGGAGGCGTTCGACATCGAACCCGGCCCGGTGATCGCCAACGTCGTCCTCGCCGACGAGATCAACCGCGCCCCCGCCAAGGTGCAGTCCGCGCTCCTGGAGGTCATGGGCGAGCACCAGGTCTCCATCGGCGGCATCACGATCCCCGTCCCCGAACCGTTCCTCGTCCTCGCCACCCAGAACCCGATCGAGTCCGAGGGCGTCTACCGCCTCCCCGAGGCCCAGCGCGACCGCTTCCTGCTCAAGGTGGAGGTTCCCGCGCCCAGCGAGTCGGAGGAACTCGCCATCCTCTACCGGATGAGCGTCGACCCGCCCAGCCCGCGCCGCATCCTCACCCCGGAGCAGCTGATCGCGCTCCAACGCACCGCGGACCAGGTGTTCGTGCACCACGCGGTCGCCGAGTACGCCGTACGACTGGTCTGCGCGACCCGCGAACAGGCGGGCCCGGAGCGGAGGCTGGCGCACGGTGCGGGACCGCGGGCCACGCTCGGCCTGGTCGCCGCCGCCCGTGCCCTGGCCCTGCTGCGGGGCCGCGGATACGTCCTGCCGGCCGACGTCAGCGACTTGGCACACGAGGTCATCGCGCACCGTCTCGTCCTGTCCTTCGACGCGCTCGCCGACGACATCGCCCCCGGCGCGATCGTCGACGAGGTCCTGGCGGCGGTCGAGCAGCCCCGTATCAGCCCCCGTCAGGCCGCCGAGGAGGAAGCGGCATGAGCGGCAGTACCCCGACGCTCCGCGACCTCACCCCCGAACAGGCCCTGAAACACCTGGAGTTGATCTTCACCCGGCACCCGGACGGACTCCTCCAGGGCGACCACGCCTCCCTGCTGCCCGGTCCCGGCAGCGAGGTCTCGGAGACCCGTCCCTACGTCATCGGCGACGACGTACGCCGGATGGACTGGAACGCCACCGCCCGCACCACCGTCCCCCACGTCCGCCTCACCCTCGCCGACCGCGAACTCACCACCTGGATCGTCCTCGACGCCTCCGCGAGCATGGACTTCGGCACCGCCCGCATGGAGAAACGGGACCTCGCGGTGGGCGCGGCGGCGGCCGTCGCGTTCCTCACCGAACGGGCCGGCAACCGGCTCGGCGCGCAGATCACCGGCCCGCACGGCATCCAGCGGATCCCGCCGCGCACCGGACGCCACCACATGCTGACCATCCTGCGCGCCGCCCTCGACCGCCCCCGGGTGAGCACGGGCGTCCCCGAACACACCCTCGCCGACGCCCTGGTGGCCCTGCGCGCGCTGCCCGCGCGCGGGCTCGTCGCCGTGGTCTCCGACTTCCTGGAGACCGGCTGGGAGCAGCCTTTGCGCGTCGCCACCCGCCGTCACCAGGTGCTCGCCATCGAGACCGTCGACCCACGCGAGCTGGAGCTGCCCGACGTCGGACTGCTCACCGTCGTCGACCCGGAGACCGGGCGCAGGCGCGAGATCCCCACCCACGCACGGAGTTTGCGCGAACGGTACGCCGCTGCCGCGCTGGAGCAGCGGGCCGTCATCAAGCACTCCATACACCGCGCGGGCGCCGCCCACCTCAGGCTCCGCACCGACCGGGACTGGGTGAAGGACGTCGTCCGGTACGTCGAGGACCAGCGGCGCCGAGCGGGAGGCGGCGCCGCATGAAGGAGGTCCGATGAGTCTGCGTTCGCCCGGCTGGCTGCTGCTCCTGGTGCCGCTCGCCGGACTGATCGGCGCGTATCTGCTGGTGCAGCGGCGGCGGCGCCGGTACGCCGTCCGGTTCACCAACCTCGATCTGCTCGACAAGGTCGCGCCCAGCAGGCCCGGATGGCGACGGCACGTCCCCGCTGCCGCCTTCTGCGCCACGCTCGGGCTGCTGGTCGTCGGATTCGCCCGGCCGACCACCGAGGTCCAGGTCCCCCGGGAGCGGGCCACCATCGTCATCGCCTTCGACGTCTCCGCCTCCATGGAGGCCACGGACGTCGAGCCGACCCGCTTCGCCGCCGCCCGGCGCGCGGCGCTCGCCTTCGTCGACCAGCTGCCGGAGCGGTTCAACGCGGGGCTGGTCCCGTTCAGCGGCTCGGCGACGGTGGCGGTGCCGCCGACCACCGACCGCACGGTGCTGCGTACGGCCATCGAGCGGCTCACGACCGCCGAGGGCACGGCGATCGGCGAGGCGGTGGTCGCCTCTCGCGACGCGATCCGCACCCTCGACAAGCAGGCAGAGACCCGGCCACCGCCCGCGCATGTGGTACTGCTCTCCGACGGCTCCAACACGACAGGCCGCTCGGTGGAGTCGGCCGCCCGGGAAGTGGCCGCCGACCGCATCCCCGTCTCGACCATCGCGTACGGCACACCGGACGGCACCATCGACCTGCCGACCGGCGACACGGTCCAGGTCCCCGTCGACGGACCCGCTCTCGAACAACTCGCCTCCACCACCGGCGGCGACTTCCACGAGGCCGCGACGGGCGAGGAACTTCAGGACGTCTACGAGGACATCGGCAGCTCCGTCGGACATCGCACCGAGGAGCGCGAGATCTGGCAGTGGTTCGTCGCCGCGGGCCTCATCACTGCCCTGGCCGCCGCGGCGACCTCGCTGCTCTGGTTCTCCCGGCTGCCCTGACGCCCCATTCGCCGACGTTGGAGGAACGATGCCCGATCAGTCGTACACCGGCCCTCCCGGCTCGCCGGGGGAGCAGGGGCTTGATGCCCCGGACGGGAGTGGAGGCGCGGGGCCGGGGGAGGCACCCGTGCCCGACGTTCCGCACATCGGTCTCGGCCACCCGCGCGGCCCCGCCTTTGTGCCCGGGCGGCCCCCGGCGCCCCTCGACCCGTACACACACGCCACTCCTGTCACTCCCTCCCCCTACACCACCCCGCAGTCGCCGCCCCCGTCCCCTCCCCGCACCACCACTCGCCGTCCTCTCACCGCCGCGATCCTCGCCGCCGTCCTCGCGGGCGGGAGCGCCGGATACGTGGCCGGGGCGTTCGGGGACAGCGACCCCGCCGCCCCGGCCGCCCCCGTCGCCTCCGGTGACCTCGAAGCCGTGGCCGCCCGGGTCCTGCCGAGCGTGGTCTCCGTGGTGACCGCGTCCGGGCAGGGCTCGGGGTTCGTGTTCGACGAGCGGGGCCGGATCCTCACCAACGCGCATGTCGTGAACGGGAGTTCGCGCGTGTCCGTCGAGTTGCAGGACGGGCGCCGGCTCAGCGCCCAGGTGATCGGCGACGACCCCGCGCACGACGTGGCCGTACTGGAGCCGGAGACGGCACGCGGGCTGCGGGCCGCCGAACTGGCCACCGCCGGACGCCCGGCCGTCGGGGACACGGTCCTCGCCATCGGCTCCCCGCTCGGCCTCAGCGGCACCGTCACCTCAGGCATCGTCAGCGCCCTCGACCGCCCCGTCACACTGGGCGAAGGCACGGGCGGCGGACGGCAGCAGCGCGCGCTGCAGACCGACGCCTCGATCAACCCCGGCAACTCCGGCGGGCCGCTGGTCGACGCCGACGGACGGGTCATCGGCATCAATACGGCCATCGCGACGTTGGACCAGCAAAGGGGCGGCTCCATAGGCATCGGCTTCGCGATCCCCGTGGCCGACGCCGCGGACGCCGCGGAGACCATCATCGACGGTGGGTAGGTGGTCGTACATGAGACTGCTCGTGGTCGAGGACGAGGAGGACCTGGTCGTCGCCCTCAAGGTCGGGCTGGTCAGGGCGGGCTACGCGGTCGACGTCGCCCCGGACGTGGACACCGCGACCGAGAAGCTCGCCGTCAACGACTACGACCTGGTCCTGCTGGACCTGAACCTGCCCGACGGCGACGGCTTCGCGGTGTGCCGCGCCATCCGCACCACCCCCCAAGGCCCCCGCATCCTGATGCTCACCGCCCGCGACCGGCTCGCCGACCGGGTACGCGGCCTGGACGAGGGTGCCGACGACTACCTGGTCAAACCCTTCGCCCTGCCCGAACTCCTCGCCCGTATCAGGGCGTTGCTCCGCCGCGAGGACGGCGGCACCGCGGTCGTCGAGGTCGGTGAACTGCGCCTGGACACCGCCCGCTTCGAGGCGTTCCGCGGCGCACGCCAACTTCAGCTCACGCCCAAGGAGTTCGGTGTCCTGCACTATCTGATGACGCGCCCCGGACGGGTCGTACCGGCCGAGGAACTGCTGGAGCATGTGTGGGACGAGCACGCGGACCCGTTCACCAACACCGTGCGGGTCACCGTCGGCTCGCTGCGCCGGAAGATCACCGGTGACGAGGATCCGCTCATCGAGACGGTGATACGGCAGGGCTACCGGCTGAAGGAGACGTCATGAAGTCCGTCCTACGGCGTCTGCGACTCCCGGCGTTCACCCACACCATCCGCTTCCGCCTCACCGTCCTCTACTCCGGCCTCCTCTTCGTCCTCACCGCGCTCGTCCTGCTCGGCACCTATCTCGCCGTCGAGCGCAGCGGTGAGGCGAAACCAGTCACCAAACAGTTCTCGGTCACGAAGATCGTGAACGGCGAGGAGGTCGGGGAGTTCGACGCCGTCAAGGTCGAGCAGGTCGAAGCGGCCGTCAACTACGAGACGCTCGCCAACCTCCGCCGCTTCTCCCTCGCCCTGCTCGGTGGCCTCGCCGTCGCCAGCCTCGCCATCGGCTGGATCCTCTCCGGCCGCGCGCTGCGCCCCGTCCGCGCCATCTCCCGTACGGCCGCCGACATCCAGGCCACCGACCTCTCCCAGCGCATCCGGCTGGGCGGCCCCAAGGACGAGTTGCGTGACCTCGCCGACACCGTCGACTCCATGCTCGACCGGCTCGACGAGGCGTTCCGCGCCCAGCGCCAGCTGATCGACGACGCCTCCCACGAACTGCGCAGCCCGCTCGCCATCATCCGCGCGAATGTGGACGCCGTCCTCACGGCCGAGGAGTCGGACGAGGAGGAGCGGCGCATCGCCGCCCGCAGCGTCGACCGCGCCACCACCCGGATGACCCGTCTCGTCGAGGACCTCCTCGCCACCGCCCGCCGCAGCGCCCCCGCCCTCGCCGACGCCGACGTAGACCTGGCCACCGCGGCATCCGAGGCCTGCGAGGACTTCGCCCCCCTCGCCGCCGAACGCGGCCTCACCCTCCACCGCCGCCTCGCCACCGGCCTCACCGTCATCGGCGACCACGACGCCCTCCGCCGCGCCGTCGGCAACCTGCTCTCCAACGCCGTACGACTCTCCCCACCCGGCACCCTCATCACCGTCGCCGCGGGCCGGACCGAGGGCCGGCTCTGGGTAGCCGTCCGAGACGAGGGCCCCGGCATCATCGACGACGACCAGTCCCGCGTCTTCGACCGCTTCTGGCGAGCGAAGGGCAACGGCGGCAGCCGGGACCGGCACGCGGGCCTGGGCCTGGCGATCGTGCGCCAGATCGTGGAGTCGCACGGAGGCCAGGTTCGGTTGTTCTCGCAGGTCGGGAAAGGTTCTACGTTCGTACTGTGGTTCCCAGCACCGGGCGCGGGAAACGCGGATGGCGGACCACCCGACGGGAGTGTCGCGCCCCTTTAGGGGCGCGGGGAACTGCGCGACCAGCCCCAACGGACCGGCAGACGACTACGCGGCCTTCGCCTTCGTGGCGTACATATCGACGTACTCCTGCCCCGACAACCGCATGACCTCAGCCATCACAGAGTCGGTCACAGCCCGCAGCACATACCGATCCCGGTCCATCCCTTCGTACCGCGAAAACTCCATCGCCTCACCAAAACGAACAGTCACGCGGCCGGGCCGCGGAATCCCCGCACCCCCCGGCTGCAACTTGTCCGTGCCGATCATCGCGAACGGCACGACCGGCGCACCGGTCATCAGGGTGAGTCGGGCGATCCCCGTACGCCCCCGGTACAGCCGCCCGTCGGGCGAGCGCGTGCCCTCCGGGTAGATGCCGAAGACCTTGCCCTCCTCCAGGATCCGGCGCCCGGTCATCAGCGCGGCCACACCCCCGCTCGCACCGTCCCGGTCCACCGGGATCATGCCGACGCCGGTGAAGAACCAGGCCATCAACCCGCCCTTGAAGCCCTTGCCGGTGACGTACTCGTCCTTGCCGATGAAGAAGACCTGACGGTCGCAGACCAGCGGCAGCACGATCGAGTCGATGAACGTGAGGTGGTTGCCGGCCAGGATGACCGGACCGTCGCCGGGGATGTGCTCCGCGCCCTCCACCCGTGGGCGGAACATCAGGCGCATGATCGGTCCGAGCACTGCCTTGATGAGCGCGAAGCGGGACAACGGGCCCTCCGGTGTCAAGGGATTCGGTGTAAGTCTGTGCAGGTGAGGACGATACTCGCGGCCCCGGGGGTAGCGCACATCGGGATTGTCGGGTTCACCGGGGTCTTACGCACTGTTGACCCGGGTTTACCTGCGGTGGCGTCCCGATGCGCGCCGGTAATCCGTCCGGAACGATGTGACGGAGGTCGCGCCCGCTGGGGCCACGGAGCCTCAACCGTGTCAACCGATCGCCTACCCGGAACCATGTAGTCGATGCCGACGAACCGTCAGAAGCCCGACCCCATGCGACATCAGGCGTCACCCCCGTGTTCCGGCCCCGGACTCCCGCTCGTCATGCGCACGCCCCTACGATCGGCCCGCATCAACGGGCCGAACGAGGGAGGGCGTTCATGGGGACGCAGGAGTCGAACGAGCAGGCGCGCGGGACCGGACGACGGGCGGTGCTCGGCGCGGCGGTGCTGGGCGCGGGCGGAGCGGTTCTCGGGCTGCCCGGTACGGCGAGAGCCGACGCACGCCACGGGGGCGGCGGTGTGAGGAGCCTGCCCGTACCGACGATCATCGGCCATCGGGGTGCCAGCGGCTACCGGCCGGAGCACACCTTCGGCGCATACGAGCTCGCCCTCGACATGGGCGCCCACGTTGTCGAGGCCGGCGATCTGGTGCCGACCAAGGACGGGCACATCGTCTGCCGTCACGAGCCCGAGATCGGCGGCACCACCGACGTCGCCGACCACCCCGAGTTCGCGAGCCGCAAGACCACCAAGGTCCTGGACGGCGTCTCCACCACCGGCTGGTTCACCGAGGACTTCACGCTCGCCGAGCTGAAGACCCTCCGCGCGATCGAGCGCATCCCGGCCAACCGCCCGCACAACACGCTCTACAACGGCCGCTGGGAGATCCCCACCTTCGAGGAGGTGCTCCAGTGGCAGGACGCGCAGACCCGCAAGCGCGGCAAGCAGGTCTGGATCTACCCCGAGACCAAGCACCCCACCTACTTCCGCAAGCTGGGCCTCGGCCTGGAGGAGCGGGTCGCCAAGCTGCTGCGCAAGTACGGCAAGGACCGGAAGAACTCGCCGGTCATCCTGCAGTCCTTCGAGCCGAGCAGCATCCAGCGCCTGAACAGGCTCGTCGGCAACCCCCTCGCCGTGCTGCTGTCCGGCCCCACCACCCGCCCCTGGGACTTCGTCGAGGCCGGTGATCCGCGCACGGTCGCCGACCTGGTCAAGCCCGAGGGTCTGAAGTGGATCGCCTCCTACGCCAACGGCATCGGCCCCACCCTCGACCTGATCATTCCGAAGGACGCGAGCGGCAATCTCACCAAGCCGACCACGCTCGTCAAGGACGCCCACGCGGCGGGCCTGATCCTGCACCCGTGGACGCTGCGCAACGAGAACCCCTTCCTGCCGGCGAACTTCCGCAAGGGCACCGACGCCGACGCGTACGGCGATGTCTTCGGCGCCTACAAGACCTACTTCGCCACCGGCATCGACGGCGTCTTCACCGACCAGCCGGACACCGGTCTGCTGGCCCGCGAGGACTTCGTCAACGGCTGAGCCCTCCACCCCGGTTGGGGTGACATCCGGCCGTCCGGGCAACCTGCAGCCCGGGCGGCCGCGTCGTGCCGCATATGACGTACGACCTGGTTACCGCACTGCGCCCGCTGCTCACCGCCGAGGCCTCCGCCGAGGCACATGCCTCCGGAACCGAGCCCGGCGACCTGGAGCAGGCGGTCTGGCTCCGCCTCCTGGAGCACCTGGACGCGGAGGGCCCGCCCAGCGACCCCCAGCGCTGGCTCCGCGAGGCCGTCCGCTCCGAGGTCCGCCGCGCCCGCCGTACGAACCGACACGAACGGCCGTACGACACCGAACCAGCCGACACCAGCGACCACGGCCCGGAACACCTCGCGCTCACCGCCGCCCGCCACCGCGCCCTGCACGACGCCGTGCGCCGCCTGCCCGGCCGCTGTCCCCGCCTCCTGGAAGCCCTCCTCTCGCCGAAGGACCTCACATACCGGGAAATCGCGGGGGAGTTGGGTATCTCACAGGGCAGTCTCGGTCCGGAACGTTCCAGATGCCTGGGATGTCTGCGTCGATTGCTCACGCCGGAGGTTGCGGCCCGCGAAGCGCGGGGATAGGAACGAGGAACAACAGGCGACAGGTGAGCGGGAGGCGTGCACACATGGGCATGAGCGTGACCATCTCCGTGGCGGCCGAGCAGGATGCCGAGCAGATCTTCCGGCTGCAGTACCTCTGCTTCCAGAGCGAGGCGGCGCTGTACGGCAACTACCGTATCGACCCGCTCGTCCAGCCCCTGGACTCGGTCCGCGAGGAGGTCGCCAAGGACTGCGTCTTCGTCGCCCGCCTCGGCGACGAGGTCGTCGGCTCGGTCCGCGGCGCCCTCACCGACGACGGCGCCGCCGCCATCGGCAAGCTCTGCGTCCACCCCCGCCTCCAGGGCCACGGCATCGGCGCGCGGCTCCTGCGCGCAGCCGAATCCGCCCTAGCCGAACAGCACGGAGCCAAGCGCTTCCGCCTCCACACCGGCCACCGCAGCGAGGGCAACCTGCGGCTCTACCGCAAGGTGGGCTACCAGACGGTAGGCACGTCGAAGGGCGAGGACGGGGTACCGATGATCGTCCTGGAGAAGGCGGCGGGCACGTACGCGGCCACGGCCTAACGGGCGCGCTTGCGCAACCAGTAGATGGCGGACAAGGGCAGCAGCACAGGGATGAACAGATACCCCATGCCGTAGTCCGACCACACGGTCGCATCAGGAAACGCCGACGGATCGGCCAACGTCCACGTGCCGACCGTCAACACGCCCAAAAGCTCCGCGGCGCAGCACACCAGCGCCGCCTTGCGGGCCGTTTCCCCGCCGCGCACCAGCGAGTACGTGATGAAGCCGTACACCAGCCCCGCGACCGCCGACAGTGAGTAGGCCAGCGGGGCGTGGTCGAACTCCGTCGCGATCTGGACGACCGAGCGGGACACCGCACCGACGACCATCACGCCGTACAGCCAGACGAGCAGCATCCCCGGCCCGCTGATGAGCCGGGTCTTCGGCGGCTTCTTCTCCGTGGCGGTCACCTCAGCCTCCCCAGATGTCATAAAGCCGCACCTCAAGAACCGCCAGCACCACGCCACCGGCCGCCACCGTCACGGAACCCCACCGCGTGCGCTCCGCCAGCGACATGAACCCCGCCGCCGGAACGCACGCGAACGAACCCAGCAGATACGCGACGAAGATCGTCGTACCCTGCTCCGGTTCGTCGCCCTGCGCCAACCGTACGATTCCGATCACCAGCTGCACCAGGGCCAGTGCCGTCACCACGGCCATGCCGATGAAGTGCCAGTCCTTGGTCGGCTGATCTCGGTACGCCGCCCATCCGCACCACGCGGCGAGCAACAGCGCGGCGACCCCGGTCACCAGCGTCAGGGCATCAAACATGCGGCGAGCCTATTACGGCCCAAAAGGCCTGATGCGGCGGCCCCCGGGACGCACCGTAGGGTCGAGGGCATGAAGATCCGTGCACAAGCCCTCCTGTTCGACAACGACGGCACCCTCGTCTCCTCCCTCGCCTCCGTGGACCGCTGTTGGGCGCGCTGGGCCGGGGAGTACGGCATCACGGAGGAGTTCGGCAGGGTCGAGCTGCACGGACGCCCGGCCGTCGAGATAGTCGCCGACCTGCTGCCTGCGCATGTGGTGCCGGAGGCCCTCGCGCGGATCGAGACGCTGGAGGTGGAGGACGTACCGAATGGCGGCGTGCGCCTGCTGCCCGGCACGAAGGACTTCCTCGACTCGCTGCCCGCCGACCGCTGGGCCGTGGTCACTTCCGCCACCCGCAGGCTCGCCGAGGCGCGGCTCCACGCCGTCGGCATCCTCCCCAAGACCATGGTCACCGCCGACGACATCACACGCGGCAAGCCCGACCCCGAGCCCTACCTCCTCGCCGCGCGCGAACTGGGCGTCGACCCCGCGCACTGCGTCGTCTTCGAGGACGCCCCGGCCGGGCTCCGGTCGGGCCGCGCCGCCGGGATGACCACCGTGGCGTTGGCCACAACCCACCAGGCCCACGAGTTGGACGCCGATCTGGTGGTCACCGACCTGTCGGCCCTGTCCGCGCTGGTCACCGACGGGGGAGTGGAGATCTCCGTCCGCCGCTGACGCCTGTCCGCCGCTGTCCACCATGCGGACAGCGGCGCTCGGTAAGGACCGTAGGTCTGGTTTACTGATCGCATGACCACGACGAGCTGCCGCACCCTTGCGACCGAGGCGACCATGACGCCCGGTGCTCGTTGTATGTGTCGAATGTGCGCCTTCTAGAGGGCCCCCGCACGACCTCCTGAGCCTCGCGCCCCGAAGCGAGCTGCCGTGGCATGTCCGTACGCCGTTTGCCGTACGTGACCACATTGCCCGCGCACACCTTCTCTCCCGCACCAGGGCACACCCACGCCCGCGTACTCGACAGTGACGGAATCCCCAGTGATCACCACATCTGGCCTGACGAAAATTTATCGGGCTGACCGCTCCCGCGGCCGAGAGGTCACCGCCCTCGACGGCGTCGACCTGCACGTCCGCGAAGGCGAGGTGTACGGCGTCATAGGCCAGTCCGGCGCCGGCAAGTCCTCGCTGATCCGCTGCATCAACCTCCTGGAGCGCCCCACCGCCGGCACGGTCACCGTCGCCGGTCAGGACCTCACCGCGCTCGCCGGGCGCGGACCGCGTGCCGGCAAGGAGCTGCGTCAGGCGCGCAGCCGTATCGGCATGGTGTTCCAGCACTTCAACCTGCTGTCCTCCCGGACGGTCCAGGACAACGTCGAGCTGCCGCTCGAAATCCTCGGCACGTCCGGCAAGGAGCGCTCCCGCAAGGCGCTCGAGCTGCTGGACATGGTGGGTCTGGCGGACAAGGCCAAGGCCTACCCCGCCCAGCTCTCCGGCGGCCAGAAGCAGCGCGTCGGCATCGCCCGCGCCCTGGCCGGCGACCCGAAGGTGCTGCTCTCCGACGAGGCCACCAGTGCCCTCGACCCGGAGACCACCCGCTCGATCCTCCAGCTGCTGCGCGACCTGAACCGGCAGCTGGGCCTGACCGTCCTGCTCATCACCCACGAGATGGACGTCGTGAAGTCGATCTGCGACTCGGCCGCGCTCATGGAGAAGGGCCGCATCGTCGAGTCCGGAACGGTGAGCGAGCTGCTCGCGACGCCAGGCTCCGAACTGGCCTCCGCGCTCTTCCCGGTGGGCGGTGAGGCCACCGACGCCGACCGCACCGTCGTCGACGTCACCTTCCAGGGCGAGGCCGCCACCCAGCCGGTCGTCTCCCAGCTCTCGCGCACCTACAACATCGACATCTCGATCCTCGGCGCCGCCATCGACACCGTCGGCGGCCTCCAGATCGGCCGCATGCGCATCGAACTGCCCGGCCGCTACGAGGACAACGTCGTGCCGATCGGCTTCCTGCGCGAACAGGGCCTGCAGATCGACGTGCTGGGCCAGGAGCCCGTACTGCTCACGGAAGGTGCCAAGTGATGACCTGGGCTGATTTTTCGGCGAAGCAGCCCCTGCTGGAGCAGGCCTGTTGGGACACCCTCTACATGGTCGGCTGGTCCACGCTCATCGCCGTCGTCGGCGGTCTTCCGCTCGGCGTCCTGCTCGTCCTCACCGACCGGGGCGGACTGCTCCAGAACGTCGTCGCGAACAAGGTGATCGGGCAGATCGTGAACGTCGCCCGCTCGATGCCGTTCATCATCCTGATGGTCGCGCTGATGGGCTTCACGCGCTCGATCACCGGCACGACCATCGGCCGCGAGGCCGCCATCGTGCCGCTCGCCATCGGTGCGATTCCCTTCTTCGCGCGCCTTGTTGAGACGGCTGTCCGCGAAGTGGACGGCGGGCTCGTCGAGGCCGTGCAGTCGATGGGCGGCAACACCTGGACGATCGTCCGCAAGGTCCTCGTACCCGAGTCGCTGCCCTCGCTGATCGCCAGTACCACGACCACGATCGTCGCCCTCATCGGCTACTCCGCGATGGCCGGCACGGTCGGCGCGGGCGGCCTCGGCGACATCGCCATCCGCTACGGCTACCAGCGCTTCGAGACCGAACTGATGTGGCTCACCGTCGCGATCCTCGCCGTGGTCATCTCCCTCATCCAGTTCGCCGGCGACTACGCGGCCCGCTCCCTGCATCGCCGGGGCGGCACCTCGGGCCCCGCACCCAAGCTTCGGCTGCTGATGTGACTCCGAACACGGCCGTCCAGCAGGGCGAGATCGACGCCAACTACTTCCAGCACCAGCCGTACCTGGACGACTTCAACAAGAAGAACGGCACCGACATCGTGGCCGTGCCCGACGCCACGGTGCACCTGGAGCCGCTCGGCGTGTACTCCCAGGGCGTCAAGAAGCTCACGGACCTGAAGAAGGGCGCCACCATCGCCCTGCCCAACGACACCACCAACGAGGCCCGCGCGCTGAAGCTGCTGGAAACCAACGGCGTCATCAAGCTCAAGGCGGGCGTCGGCTACGAGGCGACCCCCAAGGACATCGCCTCCAATCCCAAGAACCTCCAGTTCAAGGAGCTCGAGGCGGCCCAACTGCCGCGCTCCCTCGGCGATGTCGACGCCGCCGTGATCAACGGCAACTACGCCCTGGAGGCCGACCTCAGCCCGGCCGAGGACGCCCTCGTCGCCGAGTCGCCCAAGGACAACCCGTACGGCAACTTCCTTGCTGTGAAGAAGGGCAACGAGGACGACCCGCGCGTGCGGAAGCTGGCCGAGCTGCTCACCTCGCCCGAAGTGAAGAAGTTCATCGAGGACAAGTACGACGGCGCGGTCGTGGCCGCCTTCTGACGGCGCGTACACGGCGTTTCGCCACGCACGGGGTCCGCGCCTTCACTTGGTGTGGACCCCGTGGTGCGGTTCAGTGCTTTCATGCTGCATGCTGGGCAGTTCAGCAGGCCCTGCAGGTTTACCGAAGGTTACGGAGCGGCGCATGACGAGCACCTTCCCCGACATCTCCATCAGCACGGAGCGGTTGGTGCTGCGCCCCTTCGAGGCGCCGGACATCGACTCCCTGGCCGAGATGATGAACGACGAGATGGTCACCGCCTGGACCTCGGCCCCGCACCCCTACACCCGGGCCCACGCACGTGCCTGGGTCACCGAACAGGCCCCCGCCGAGCGGACCGACGGCCGCGGGATCGTCTTCGCGGTCACCGAGTTCCTCACCCAGCGTCTCGTCGGCATCGTGCACCTGCAGAACACCGACTGGCGGGTGCGGGCCAGCGAGATCGCGTACGTCATCGCCCCCTGGGCCCGCGGCGAGGGCTATGCCTCCGAGGCCGCCCTCGCCACCGCCCAGTGGCTGTTCCACGACCAGAAGTTCGAGCGGCTGGAGCTGCGCACCGCCGCCGACAACACCGCCTCCCAGCAGGTCGCCCAGAAGATCGGGTGCATCAGCGAGGGCGTCCTGCGCAACGCCTGGATAGCCCGCAGCAGAACCGAGAGCGGCGACTGGGCCGACGTACGCACCGATGTGATCGTGTGGAGCCTCCTGCCGGAGGACCTCGCGGGCGTCGGCGACGGCGGATTCACCGCGCTCGCCGACTGGAACTGAGCCCGCAGGCGGCCACCACCCTCGTGGGTCTCCCGACGCCACCAGGTACCCTCACGGAGCCCGGGTACGGGCCACCCCCTGACGACCTGCGCAAACCCTCTGGAGACTGACGACGATGGCCGACCGGGTCACGGTGATCGGCTGGGACGGTTCGCCCCTGACCGCCGCGGCACGCGCGGCCCTGGGCGCCGCCACGCTGGTGGCCGGCGCCGCCCACCACCTCGCGCTCCCCGAAGTGCCGCACACCGCCGAGCGGATCCGCCTCGGCAGCGCCGCCCTCGCCGCCCGCCGCATCGCCGGACACCGCGGCACCGCGGTGGTGCTCGCCGACGGGGACCCCGGCTTCTTCGGTGTCGTACGGACGCTGCGCGCGCCCGAGTTCGGCCTGGAGGTCGAGGTCGTCCCCGCCGTCTCCTCCGTGGCCGCCGCCTTCGCCCGCGCCGGGATGCCCTGGGACGACGCCCACGTGGTCGTCGCCCACCGACGCACCCTGCGCCGCGCGGTGAATGTGTGCCGCGCGCACACCAAGGTCGCCGTCCTCACCTCACCGGGCGCCGGACCCGCCGAACTCGGCCTGCTCCTCGAAGGCGTCCACCGCACCTTCGTCATCTGCGAGGAACTGGGCACCGACCGCGAACAGGTCACGATCCTCACCTCCGACAAGGCCGCCGACCACACCTGGCGAGATCCCAATGTGGTCATCGTCATCGGAGGAACCGCCGGCGGGGCCGAGGGCGGCTGGATCGCCGGACGCGAACCGGCCGCCGGGCCACGTGGCTGGACGCTGCCCGCGGCGGCGTACGGCGGTCTCATGGGCGAGGGCGAACTGGAACCGCTCCGCGCGGCCCAACTCGCCCGCCTCGGCCCGCGCGTCGGCGACCTCGTGTGGGACATCGGCTGCGGCAGCGGCGCCTTCGCCGTCGAGTCCGCCCGGGCCGGTGCCGCCGTCATCGCCGTGGACAGCGCGCTCGAGGCCTGCGCCCGCACCGAGTCCGCCGCCCGGCACCACGGCGTCCAGCTCCAGGTCGTGCACGGCAGCGCCCCGCACGTCCTGGAGAACCTGCCCGAGCCGGACGTCGTCCGGGTCGGCGGCGGGGGAGCGGCCGTGGTCTCCGCGGTCGCCGACCGCCGCCCGCAGCGCATCGTCACCCACGCCGCCACCCGCGACGCCGCCGAACTCGTCGGCCGCGACCTGACCGAACACGGCTACCAGGTCGCGTGCGCCCTGCTGCAGTCCGTCGAACTCGACACGCGGGCCTGGACGGAGCGGGAACGGAGTGTCGCGTTCCTGCTCAGCGGGGTCCTGCCGGAGCGCGCGGGCTGATCCCGATCTCGTCCCCGTGATCCTGTTGTCGTACCGCGCGCGGTAGGCTGGCCGATCGTTGTACCGCACTCGGTCACCCGGCGCTTCGTCGGTCAATGTCCGGAAAGGGCACCCTTTTTGGGGTGGCTGTGGTACGGCAGAACCGGAGGACGCGCAACGTGGCGCAGTCCACAGCGGTCTCGTCGCGGATCATGCTGTCGTGACGGGGGAACGGCCGCGACAATGCCAGTTAATGGCTTTGTCGTCATTTGTCGACGGGTCGTTCGTGCCGCTGGGCACGCACGCTCGTTCTTCACTACGGGGGCGGTCGGTGCGCCGTCCCCGGTGAGCAGGTCGTAGAAGCACTAACCGATGGGCGAGGGGTACGCATGACCGACACCGGCCAGGTCCCGGGCGAGGGGCTGCCGGAGAGCGCAGGCATGGTGGAGCAGCCGGGCGCCCCCGCGCACGGTGCGTACACCTACCTCTCCGAGACCACCGCCGAGGACGAAGACCTGTTGCTGCTGCCGGGCGCCCAGGGCGCGTGGGGCAACGAGGTACCTCCGCCCGCCCCCGAGCCGGTCGTCGAGGCCGTCCATGAGCCGGGCCCGCACGAGACCGCCGGCCGCGACAGCGGCAACGTGGACCTCAGCGGCGTCCGCCTGCCCACGCAGACGATGCCGTCCACCCCGGCGACGACTCACCGCCGCCCGCTGCACCTCGGCCCGCCGACCCCCGACCAGTCCGCCAGCCCGGTCCGTTCCCTCGCCGACCGTGGCCCCGCGGGCGCGCCCGCAGGCCGCCCCGGCCCGTACCCGACCGGCCCCGAGTACCTCGACGTCCCCCAGCTGCGCGAGGCGGCCCCTCAGGGCGCGTCCCCCTGGGGTGCGCCCGCACCGGGCACGGTCCAGGCCCCGGCGCACACAGAGGCCGCCCCTGCGGAAACGGTTGTCCCGACAGCCGAGCCCGCCGTGGCCCACTTCGCCACAGAGGCGATCGCCGTGGCGGCTCCGCGCATGGCGGAGGCGGAGGCGGGTGCGTACGGTGTGGAGGGCGCCGAGGCTGCGCCCATCGCGGAGGGCGTGGAAGCCGCCGAGGGCGGCGAGGCGTCGTACGGCGCAGAGGCTGTGCCGGGTTCTGATGGGGGGTACGGGGCGGACGGTGGTCCGGATCCGACAGCTCCGGCGGTTTCGGCGGGTGCAGTTGGGCCGGAGGCCGGGCCTGTGCCCACGGACACCGCTGGCTCGAACGGTGAGGTGCCCGGGGCTTCGGCTCCCGAGGCGGTCGGCACTGCCGGACCGCAGGCCGGGGCGGCGCCGGAAGGCGCGCCCGCGGCAGAGGGCGGTCAGGCTGCCGGAGCCGAGTTCGAGTCCGGCGGCGACGCCGGGCCGGTGACCGAAGGCCTTCCGGTTCCGGACGCCGGGCAGGTACTTGAAGGTCCTGCGGTTCCGGATGCGGGGCAGATGCCTGAGTACGCTGCGGTCCCGGATGCCGGGCAGATGTCTGAGAACGCTGCGGTCCCCGATGCCGGGCAGCTGCCCGATGGCCCTGTCACCCCGGACGCAGGACAGGTGGCCGAGGCTCCGTCAGCTCCGGAAGCGGATTCGTTGCCCGGCATGGGCGTTGCCCCGGATGCCGCTCAGGCTCCGATGACGGTGACCGCCCCGGACGCCGGGCTCCCCGAGGCCGGGCACCTCGCAGAAGTCGTCGCCCCCCAGGACGCCGGTCAGACCCCCGAGGTCGTACCCACCCCGGAAACAGCCGTACCGGAGCCCGCACACGCTCCCGAACCGGCCGCACCGGAGCCCGCACACGCCTCTGACCCGGCCGCCCCCACGACCACGCACGCCCCCGACCCGGCCGTACCCGAATCCGTGTCGGATCCTGACCCGGCCCTGTCCGCTCCCGGGCCGCAGACCCCCGAATCCGCCATGCCGTTCCCGGCGGCACCGGAGGCCGCACAGCCCCTCCCGCCCGCCGACGTCGAGATCCCCGCGCAGGACCCGCACGAGCAGCCGGTCGCCGACGCACAACACACGCAGGGTCCGCAGCACGCGACACCGCACACGCCCCTCGTCGCCGCGCAGCCGGAGACGCCGGACGTCGTGGCGGCGGAGGCGCACGGCATGGCCGTCGGCACGCCGATGGACGACGCGGAGGCGCCTCAGCCGCTCGCCGCCGAGGACGTGACCCCGGCCGAACTCGTCGACGAGCAGGTGCAGTTCGAGGGGGCCGCCGCCGGCCAGGACGGCGATGTCACGGGCACTTTCCCGGCCGCAGGTGTGCCGGAGGAGCCGATGGGCCAGTTCGTCCCGGTGGAGGGCTCGGTGCCGACGACCCCGCACCTCGCGCCGACGCCCCCGCAGGCCCTCCAGTTCCCGGCGGACGACCACCAGGAATCCCCGGTCGTCGTCCCCGCCCCGCGGGACGGCGACGCCCAGCCCGCAGCGGCGGAGCCCGACCCCGAACTCGTACAGCATGCGGAGGACCTGGACACCCGGGCCGCCGACCTTGAAGAAAGCACGGCCGTAGTGGCGGAAACACCAGAGTCCACCGGCCCGGCCGCGCCCGCCTACGAAGACGCCGAGCGCGAGGCCGTCCTCAAGGTCATGCGGGAACGCCGCGACATCCGCAACGGCTTCCGCAGCGACCCCATCCCGCACGAGGTCCTGCTCCGCGTCCTGGAGGCGGCGCACACCGCCCCGTCCGTGGGCCACTCACAGCCCTGGGACTTCGTGGTCATCCGCTCTGCCGACACCCGCCGCACGATGCACGAGCTGGCCATGCGCCAGCGCGACGCCTACGCCAAGTCGCTGCCCAAGGGCCGGGCCAAGCAGTTCAAGGAACTGAAGATCGAGGCCATCCTCGACACCCCGGTGAACATCGTCGTCACCGCCGATCCGACCCGCGGCGGCCGGCACACCCTCGGCCGGCACACCCAGCCGCAGATGGCGCCGTACTCCTCCGCGCTCGCGGTCGAGAACCTCTGGCTCGCCGCCCGCGCCGAGGGGCTCGGCGTCGGCTGGGTCAGCTTCTTCGACGAGCGCGAGATGGTCCGCACTCTGGGCCTGCCCGAGCACCTCGAAGTCGTGGCCTACCTCTGCGTGGGCTACGTCGACGAGTTCCCGGAGGAGCCCGAGCTGATGCAGGCGGGCTGGTCCAAGCGCCGCCCGCTGTCCTGGGTGGTGCACGAGGAGACGTACGGCCGCCGCGCCCTGCCCGGCGAGGACCCGCACGACCTCCTCGCCGAGACCGTCGCCCAGATCCGCCCGCTCGACGCCAAGGCGCTCGGCGAGGCCTGGGAGCGGCAGAAGCGGATGACGAAGCCGCCCGGTTCGCTCGGCATGCTGGAGATCATCTCCGCACAGCTGTCCGGCCTGTCCCGGCAGTGCCCGCCGCCGATCCCGGAGCCCGCCGCGGTCGCGATCTTCGCGGGCGACCACGGGGTGCACGCGCAAGGAGTCACCCCCTGGCCCCAGGAGGTGACGGCCCAAATGGTCGCCAACTTCCTGGGCGGCGGCGCGGTCTGCAACGCCTTCGCCGGCCAGGTGGGCGCCGAGGTCTGCGTCGTGGACGTGGGCGTGGCAGCCGACCTCCCCGCCACGCCGGGCCTCCTGCCCCGCAAGGTCCGCGCCGGTACGTCCGACATGACCACCGGCCCCGCGATGACCCGCGAGGAGGCCAAGCAGGCCATCGAGGTCGGCATCGAGACGGCCCGCGACCTGGTGGCGGCCGGCAACAAGGCGCTTCTCACCGGCGAGATGGGCATCGCGAACACGACGGCATCGGCGGCCCTGATCTCCGTCTTCACCGACACGGACCCCGCCGAGGTCACCGGCCGTGGCACCGGCATCAACGACGAGACCCTGGCCCGCAAGACCGAGGTCGTCCGCCGCGCCATCGACGTCCACCAGCCGGACCCGGCCGACCCCATCGGCGTACTCGCCGCGATCGGCGGCTTCGAGCACGCGGCGATCGTGGGCCTGCTGCTGGGCGGCGCGTCCCTCCGCACGCCGGTCATCCTCGACGGCGTCAGCGCCGGCGCCGCCGCCCTGGTCGCCCGCGCCATCGCCCCCGAGGTCCTGGCCGCCTGCATCGCGGGCCACCGCAGCGCCGAACCCGGCCACGTCGCCGCCCTCAACAAACTCGGCCTCCGCCCCCTGGTCGACCTCGACCTCCGCCTCGGCGAGGGCACAGGCGCACTCCTGGCCCTGCCGCTGGTCCAGAGCACGGCGAGGGCGATGCACGAGGTGGCGACGTTCGATTCCGCAGGGGTAACTGAGAAGTAGGTGGGAAGCAGGGGACTCGGCGACTTCGACCCCGGGTCCCTTGTCACGCCGCGCGGTCGTGGGTGGTCGTGGGTCTGTGGGCAGTCGTTCCGCAGGGCGGAACGGATGGGCACGGACCCACGCACCGGCAACGACGCTCAGCAACCGGACACCTGATCCGTCCTCCCCGCCCGCACCGTAAAATTCGCACGTCAGGGCCACTGCACCGCCGTAAAGAGGAGCCGCACCCTCATGGCCGAACACCCCGCCTACCCCGTAGGCCTCCGCCTCACCGGCCGCCGGGTCGTCGTCCTCGGCGGCGGCCAGGTCGCCCAGCGCCGCCTCCCGGCACTCATCGCAGCGGGCGCCGACATCGTGCTCGTATCGCCCGAGGCGACCCCGTCGGTGGAAGCCATGGCAGACGCGGGCGAGATCACCTGGCACAAGCGCCCGTACGCCGAGGGCGACCTCGCCGACGCCTGGTACGCCCTCATCGCCACCAGCGACCACGAGGCCAACGAAAATGCCTCGGCCGAAGCGGAGCGCCACCGCGTCTGGTGCGTCCGCTCCGACGACGCAGATCAGGCGACGGCCTGGACCCCCGCCACCGGCCACAGCGAGGGCGTCACGGTCGCCGTCCTCACGACGGAGGCGCGCGGCCGCGACCCCCGCCACACCGCCGCCATCCGCGACGCGGTCGTCGAGGGCCTCCGCGACGGCACCCTCGTCGCCCCCCACCACCGCACCCGCACCCCCGGCGTCGCGCTGGTCGGCGGCGGCCCCGGCGACCCGGACCTGATCACGGTCCGCGGACGCCGCCTGCTCGCCGA
Source organism: Streptomyces sp. DG2A-72 (assembly GCF_030499575.1). Classification (NCBI taxonomy): domain Bacteria; kingdom Bacillati; phylum Actinomycetota; class Actinomycetes; order Kitasatosporales; family Streptomycetaceae; genus Streptomyces; species Streptomyces sp. DG2A-72. Next base: position 1,671,565 of record NZ_JASTLC010000001.1, on the reverse strand, counting down.
GGCCGACGTGGTCATCACCGATCACCTTGGCCCGCGTGACCTGCTCGCGGAGCTCCCCCCGAGCGTCGAGGTGATCGACGCGGCGAAGCTGCCGTACGGCCGGTTCATGGCCCAGGAGGCCATCAACAACGCGCTGATCGAGCATGCCAAGGCGGGCAAGTCCGTCGTACGTCTCAAGGGCGGCGACCCCTTCGTCTACGGCCGCGGCATGGAGGAGGTCCAGGCACTGGCCGAGGCCGGCGTCCCGTGCACCGTCGTGCCCGGCATCTCCAGCTCGATCTCGGTCCCGGGTGCCGCCGGCATCCCGGTCACCCACCGCGGTGTCGCCCACGAGTTCACCGTGGTCAGCGGTCACATCGCCCCCGACGACGAGCGCTCCCTGGTCGACTGGCCGTCCGTCGCCCGGCTCACCGGCACGCTGGTGATCCTCATGGGCGTCGCCACGATCGGGAAGGTCGCCGAGACGCTCATCGCCCACGGCAAGTCCCCGGACACGCCCGTCGCCCTGATCCAGGAGGGCACGACAGCGGGCCAGCGCCGGGTCGACGCGACCCTCGCCACGGCCGGTGAGTCCGTGCTCACCCACGAGGTGAAGCCGCCGGCGGTGATCGTCATCGGCGAGGTGGTCACAGTAGGCCCGCACACGCCCGCGTAACCCGGGGTAACAGAACCCGTCCCGAGCCGTTGGCACCGCACGCACGACAAGGCAGTATCACCCTGTGGCCGATCTCATCACCGTCCAGGATCCCGACGACCCGCGCCTGCACGACTACACGGGCCTGACCGACGTAGAGCTGCGCCGGAAGCGCGAGCCCGCCGAGGGCCTGTTCATCGCCGAGGGCGAGAAGGTCATCCGGCGGGCGAAGGACACAGGCTACGAGATGCGTTCGATGCTGCTGTCCGCCAAGTGGGTCGACGTCATGCGCGACGTCATCGACGAACTCCCCGCCCCCGTCTACGCGGTCAGCCCGGAACTCGCCGAGCAGGTCACCGGCTACCACGTGCACCGCGGCGCGCTCGCCTCCATGCAGCGCAAGCCGCTGCCGACGGCGGCCGAACTCCTGCAGACCGCACGCCGGGTGGTGGTCATGGAGTCCGTCAACGACCACACCAACATCGGCGCGATCTTCCGCTCCGCCGCCGCCCTCGGCATGGACGCGGTACTGCTCTCCCCGGACTGCGCGGACCCGCTCTACCGCCGCAGCGTGAAGGTCTCGATGGGCGCCGTCTTCTCCGTGCCGTACGCCCGCCTGGACACCTGGCCCAAGGGCCTGGAATCGGTCCGCGAGGCCGGCTTCGCCCTCCTCGCCCTCACCCCGGACGAGAAGGCCAAGACCCTCGACGAGGCCGCGCCGCACCGGATGGACCGGGTGGCCCTGATGCTCGGCGCCGAGGGCGACGGCCTGTCCACCCAGGCCCTGGTCGCCGCCGACGAATGGGTCCGCATCCCCATGTCCCACGACGTCGACTCCCTCAACGTGGGAGCGGCGGCGGCGGTCGCCTTCTACGCCGTGGCGACCGGCCGGCCTCAGCTCTAGGGCCTGTCCGCAACCTGCCGCCCGTCCAGCGACGGGTCATGCGGTGGTACGTCCACCCGCTCCTGCTGTCGTACGACGTCCCCGTCGCCGCCGAGCCCACGCGAGGGCCCCTGACAGCCCTGGGCCGCCGCGATGCCGAGCGCGACCAGCAGGGTCACGACGACGAACACGAACAGCCGCTGTCGCAGCAGCCGCGGATTGGCGGGCCGTCGCCCGGCGCCCGTGGTCCGGGGAGCGGGACGACCGTTGCCACTGCGTGGGGTTGGCCTGCTGCCGTTGCCCGAGCGCGTCGAGTTCCGGGTCGCGGGGGTGGTCCGTGGGGTGCCCTGCCGGGGAGTCGACGTACCGCTGCCGCGCGAGCCATTGGCGCCGCGCGGAGTGCCGGTGCCCCGCTGTGGAGTCCCGTTCCGCGACGGCGGCGCCGTGTCCCGCCCGGTGGCAGAGCCGCGCGACCCGGCGACGGATCCCCGAGGCGCGGGCGGTCCGCTCGGCGCGCCCGGCGCCGGTCCCGGCTGCCCCTGAGGGCGTCGCTGGAGACCGCGCTCGGGGTAGGTGTCGGCGAGCCGCCCGGTGGGCCGGTCCGCCTCCCCGGTGCGGGGCGCGGGCGGACGCGCCTCGGCGATCCCCTGTGCCTCGCGGGCCGCGATCTCCTTCAGCCGCAGCGACAGCTGGAGAGTACTGGGGCGCTCCTCGGGGTCCTTCGCCAGACAGGCCCGCACGAGCGGGGCCAGCGCGTCGGGAACGCCGCGCAGCTGCGCCTCCTCGTGCACCACCCGGTACAGCATCACTTCGGAACTGCCGTGACCGAAGGGCGAGTCGCCCATCGAGGCGTACGCCAGCGTCGCGCCGAGGGAGAACACGTCCGTGGCGGGCGTCACCGCGGCGCCCCGCACCTGCTCGGGGGCGAGGAAGCCGGGCGAGCCGACGGCCGTGCCGACGTGGGTGAGGGTCGAGGCACCGGTCGCCCAGGCGATGCCGAAGTCGATGATCCGCGGCCCCTTCGGGGACAGCAGGATGTTGGACGGCTTCAGGTCCCGGTGCACGACCCCGGCCTCGTGCACGGCGACCAGCCCCTCCGACAGGGCGGCTCCGACGGCGGCGACATCGGCGGCGACCAGCGGCCCCTCGCCGGCGACCTTGTCGTGCAGGGACGGGCCGGGCACGTACTGCGTGGCGAACCACGGCCGTTCGGCGTCGAGATCCGCCGCGACCAGCCGGGCGGTGCAGCCGCCCCGGATCCGCCGGGCCGCCGACACCTCGCGCGCGAAACGCGACCGGAACTCCTGGTCCTCCGCCAGATCGGGCCGGATGACCTTGAGCGCGACCCGCTGCCCCTTCTTGTCGGAGCCCAGGTAGACCACGCCCATCCCGCCCGCGCCGAGCCGTCTGTGAAGCCTGAATGAGCCGACGACGCGCGGGTCCTCGCGCCTCAGGCGCATCATCGCCATGTTCATCCCCGCTGCCCGGTCCCTGTGACGTGGCACAGCTTACGTTTCCACGGCCGCCCGCGCGCAGAGGCCGCGCCCTCTCGGCCCGATGGATTGTCAGTGCCGGGTGGGAGACTTGAAGAGTGGTCAGGGAGCGTGCGAGCAGGCGGACTTCGGGTGCGTGCGGATCCCAACGACCCGTCACAGAAGGGGGATTGAACCCGTGAAGGGTGATCGCGTGGAGATAGTCGTGGACGCCGGGGACACGACGCGCACGTACGAGGTGGTGGCGAGCAGGGCGGGCCGCAGGGTGGAGACGGCGGTACGCCGAGGTGTCGTGGAAGTGAGTGAAGTCACCCGAAGCGGGTCCGTGGTGCGCACGGCCCGTTTCATGGCGAACCGGGTCCTGGCGCTGGTCGAGCAGCCGATACCCCGGGAGGACAGCTCGGAAAAGTCAGGACACAGTGGGCACCCCCTCCGGGAAGACCCCGAGACCTAGGACCCCGTCTCCACCCAGGGGAGTACTCCGCGGGGAACCGCTCATCCTCCGGGAGGCCCGGCAATCGGTACGAGGGCATGACGCCCCCGGCTCGCCGCGCCCCTAAATTTGAAGTCAAGCGGCGGGTGCAGCACTCGTCCCCCGAGGTCAGACACCCGCCGCTGCCAACGACAACTGAGTTCGGTCAGGAGAGGGACCATGGCCCAGACGGCACCGCGGACGATGATCCGCACACAGGGACGCAGGGCGTACAGCGCCGCGTTCCACTCGCGCCGCCAGGGCCGCCGCCACCCCTTGGTGGCAACGGCGATGGCCCTTCCCCTGGCGGTCCTGCTCCTGGTCGTCTTCGACGGCTGGGAGACAGTGGCCACACAGGCGTCGTCCGTGGGTGTGGTGCTGGGGCGCTGAGCGGCGACCCCAGGCCCGGAAGAGCGGTCCGGGCGGGGACATCCATCCATGAAACCCCGTGGGGACGGGGGTGCGGCGGACGGCACAAATGCCGGCGCAGCTGGGGAGCTGCGCCGGCATTGCTGTTTTTTGCGCCTAAACCGGCGCCGCTTACGCAGACGTGGTGCTCGCCGTCGTGGTTCCTCAATTGATGGTTGCGGTGCGAGGGGCGATGGGGCTGACGCCGGTGCTCGCGTGGCCGGGGCGGGGCCCACCCGGCAGGCGGCGGGCTGCCGTCCCGCCAAGCTGCGGGCATGCGTGCCGCCTGGGGCGGGGTCCACCCGGCAGGCGGCGGGCTGCTGTCCCGCCCAAGCTGCGGGCATGCGTGCCGCCTGGGGCGGGGTCCACCCGGCAGGCGGCGGGCTGCTGTCCCGCCCAAGCTGCGGGCATGCGTGCCGCCTGGGGCGGCACGGGTGGGCGCAGGCGGCACCCCGTCAGCGCCGGGCCGCGCGACCCACCCCCGCCCTAGCCACAGCGCCGGACTGCGCGACCCCCGCCCCAGCCACCACGCCGGGCACCCCACCGACACGGCCGAAGAACACTCCCGCACCGGCCCCGCAACACCTTCGCCGCCAACCCCTCCGTACCCTCGCCACCAGACCCATCCGCACGTCAAGGGGCCCCGTGACCACCAACCCCCTCCTCCCGGTGCTCACCGCAAAGGCAAGGGCCGCCGCCCACGCCCGCACCCCCGCCTGCCCTTGCGGAGCCGGCGCGGTCACCCTCGCCGACCGCCCCGACGCGACAGTCGTCCGCCACGAGGACACCGTCGCCAAGGCGCACGCCCCCGACGCCACCCTCACCGACCTCACCCCCCGCCTCACCGTCGCCACCCACCTCCCGGACGTCCTCCTCCCCCCACTCACACCGACCCCGGTCACGCTCCACGGCCGTATCGTGACGTTCTGGCCGTACGGCACCCCCGTAGACCCGGAAACCCCCGACACCGCCCCCTGGGAAGCCGCCGCCACCCTCCTCGCCCGCCTCCACAGGACCCCCGCGCCTCACGCACTGCCCCCCATGCGCGGCCCCGCCAAGGCAGCCCACGCCGTCGCCCGCCTCCGCGTCCTCGCCCCGCACCCGGCCGTCTCCCCGGTCCTCCGAGCGTGGACCGCCCTCCCCGCCTGGGCCCGCGCCGAGATTCCCATGCCGGACACCACGACCCTCTGCCACGGCGACTTCCACCTCGGCCAACTCGTCCGCCACCCCGCCCCGAAAGGCCCTTGGCGACTCATCGACGTCGACGACCTCGGCATCGGCGCACCCGCCTGGGACCTCGCCCGCCCCGCGTCCTGGTACGCCTGCGGCCTGCTCGCACCCGACGAATGGACCCGCTTCCTGTCCGCCTACCGCGAAGCCGGCGGCCCCGCCGTCCCCGCCGAAGGCAACCCCTGGCCGGCCCTGGACGTCCCCGCCCGCGCCCTCACCGTCCAGACCGCCGCCCGCGCGATCACCAAGGCGGCAGCCGCGGACCGTCCGCTGGACGAGATCGAGCAGTCCCTCGTAGACGCCTGCGACCGAATGAGTTCCGCCCCACCGGAGTTGAGCCCACACTCGGAGAAGTAGTGTGCAACCGACCGCAGCCGGACAGAGTCTGTCCTGGCGAAACGCGAAGCAGGACCGACCGGCGAGGAGTTGAGCCGACCATGCAGTGTCCGAAGTGCCGTGCGCCGATGCACACGTACAACCGCAATGGCGTCCAGATCGAGCAGTGCAGCGGCTGCCGCGGGATTTTCCTCGACTACGGCGAGCTGGAGGCGCTGTCCCGCGTCGAGTCCCAGTGGGCCCAGCCTGCTCCGCCGCCCCCGGCCGCCCCGCAGGCGTACCCCGCCCCGCAGGCACCCGCCTGGGGCGCCCCGCACGGCGGCGGCCACCACGGCGGTCACGGCGGTCACGGCGGTCACTACGGCCATAAGCGCCACAAGAGCTTCGGCCACATGCTGTTCTCCAGCTGACCGGACCACCACGAAGCCCCCGGCCGTACGAGACGGCCGGGGGCTTCGGTGTGTGGACGATACTGGGATTGAACCAGTGACCTCTTCCGTGTCAGGGAAGCGCTCTCCCGCTGAGCTAATCGTCCTCGGGACCGTGACCCGAAGGTCACAAGCTGTGCGTGCGCGATACTGGGATTGAACCAGTGACCTCTTCCGTGTCAGGGAAGCGCTCTCCCGCTGAGCTAATCGCGCGAGTCGGATCTTGCCGACGTAGCAGCAGATCCAGTGGACGATACTGGGATTGAACCAGTGACCTCTTCCGTGTCAGGGAAGCGCTCTCCCGCTGAGCTAATCGTCCTTGGAGGTGGAGACGGGATTTGAACCCGTGTAGACGGCTTTGCAGGCCGTTGCCTCGCCTCTCGGCCACTCCACCAGGAGTGTAGGGGGTCCGGGTGGACCCCCTGTTCCTTCGAGCGGACGACGAGGCTCGAACTCGCGACCTCAACCTTGGCAAGGTTGCGCTCTACCAACTGAGCTACGTCCGCTTGTCGTTTCGTACCGCTCCCGCGGCCCGGCGACGAGTTGAACTCTAGCGGATTCCGGGGCCAGTACAAAAACGCGTTTGTGCAGCGTGCTGCGCTGCACCCGGTTGCCGACCTGGCCGGGGCAGCCGAGGCGACATGGCCAGGTCACCTGCGTGACACCCGCCATAGACTCGACTGCGTGTCCGACCTGCCTCCTCTCGCACGCTTCGCTGACCGCGTCGCCACCGGTCTCCTCGATGTCACCAGCGACCCCGCGGCCCTCGACTCCACCGGTTTCTGGGCCGTTTGCGCGGACTTCGAGGGCCGGCTGACCTGCGCCCGCTTCGCCGCCGTACGACAGGAGCCCGTGCCCGCCCCGGTGCCGGGCCGTTGGCGCGGACCGGCGACCGGTGACTGGACGTCGTCCCTCGACCGCGCTGCGTACATGGCGGGCGTACGGCGTGTCCGTGAGCACATCGCGGCCGGCGAGGTCTACCAGGCGAACCTCTGCCGGGTGCTCTCCGCACCGATTCCGCCCGATGCCGACGTGGACGCGCTCGCCGCGCTGCTGGCCCGCGGCAACCCGGCACCGTTCGCGGGGACGATCCGGCTGCCCGCCCACGGGGTGGAGATAGCCACGGCCTCGCCGGAACTCTTCCTGCGCCGGGACGGCCGGGTCGTCGAGTCCGGGCCGATCAAGGGCACCGGACGCACCGAGGCGGACCTGCTGGAGAAGGACTACGCCGAGAACGTGATGATCGTGGATCTGGTGCGCAACGACCTCGGGCGTGCCTGCGGCACCGGCAGCGTGACCGTCCCCGATCTGTGTGCCGTCGAGAAGCACCCGGGCCTGGTCCATCTCGTCTCCACCGTCCGCGGCGAACTGCGTACCGGGGCCGGCTGGCCGGAGCTGCTCGCCGCCACGTTCCCGCCCGGCTCGGTCACCGGGGCGCCCAAGTCGAGTGCCCTGAGGATCATCGAAGCGCTGGAGACGGCGCCCAGGGGGCCGTACTGCGGCGGCATCGGCTGGGTCGACGCCGACCGCGGGACGGGCGAGCTGGCCGTCGGTATCCGTACCTTCTGGATCGACCGGACGGAGGGCGTCCTGCGCTTCGGCACGGGCGCCGGCATCACCTGGGGGTCCGACCCGGAGGGGGAGTGGCGGGAGACCGAGCTGAAGGCGTCCCGGCTGCTCGCGGTAGCGTCGGGAACGTACGAGGACAGTGGAGCGGGAGTCTGACGTGCCGGCCGCGGCCGAACAGACACGTGCACATGCTTGCGAGGTAGAATCAGTGAAGCTTTGGCTCGACGGCGGGCTGCAGGACATCGAGGCCGCCCGTGTCTCCGTCTTCGACCACGGGCTGACCGTGGGAGACGGCATCTTCGAGACGGTGAAGGCGGCCGACGGGAAGCCGTTCGCGCTCACCCGCCATCTCGACCGGCTGACCCGCTCCGCCCGCGGCCTGGGTCTGCCCGACCCGGACCACGACGAGGTACGACGCGCCTGCGCCGCCGTCCTCGACGCCAACCCGATGCCGCTCGGCCGGCTGCGCATCACCTACACCGGCGGCCACGGCCCGCTGGGCTCCGACCGCGGCGAGCACGGCCCGACCCTGGTGGTCGCCCTCGGTGAGACCAGCCGGCGCCCCGACTCCACGGCGGTCGTCACCGTGCCGTGGACCCGCAACGAGCGCGGCGCACTCACCGGCCTGAAGACGACCTCGTACGCCGAGAACGTCGTCGCCCTCGCCCGCGCACGCCAACAGGGCGCCACCGAGGCGCTGTTCGGCAACACGGTCGGACAACTCTGCGAAGGCACCGGGTCGAACGTCTTCGTGGTCCTGGACGGCGAGATCCACACCCCGCCGCTCGCCTCCGGCTGCCTCGCGGGCATCACGCGCGCGTTGACGATCGAGTGGACCGGGGCGAAGGAGACCGACCTGCCACTGGACGTCCTGGAACGGGCCAACGAGGTCTTCCTGACGTCCACGCTGCGGGACGTCCAGGCCGTGCACCGGGTCGACGACCGCCTCCTGCCGGGCGCGCCCGGTCCGGTGACCGCCAAGGCGATGCGGATCTTCGACGAGCGGTCCCGGGCCGACGTCGATCCCCTCGGAAATTGAGCTGCCCCCGTCCGCCCCGGCGGGTAGAACACCCCTGATGACCACGACCCTGCGGCCGACCGAGCCGCTTCAGCACCAGTCGAACGGAACGCGTTCACGCCGCTACCAGGTGTGCGTGAACAGCCGTCCAGTGGGCCGGATACACCTCGGCACCTCTCCGTCCTTCGGCGACACGGTGGCCCGCATCCTGGACCTGCGCATCGAGGAGCCGGACCGGCGCCGCGGCCGGGCGACAGTGGCCGCACTCGCCGCGGAGGAGGTGGCACGCGGCTGGGGCTGCAAGCAGATCGAGACGGGTGTCCCCGCCGACGTCGGCGCGGCACTGCGGCTCTTCCAAGCCCTCGGTTATGCCCTGCGCAGCCGCGGAATGGAGAAGCAACTCGGCGACACGCCGCCCGAACTGCCCGCCGGCAGCCGCGCGCGGTCCATGACGGAGGCCGAGTTCGCGCCGTGGCACGAGTACGCGGCCGAGCAGTACGCCCGTATGTGGATCGAGCGGGGCGTGCCCGAGGCCGAGGCGTACGCCAAGTCGCAGCGCGATCACGAGACGCTTCTGCCACAGGGCCTCACCACCGAGAACATGCTGTTCAGCGTGTTGGAGGACGGGGGTGTGCGCGTGGGCACCCTGTGGCTGGCCCTTCGGGACGACAAGGCGTTCGTCTTCGATGTCGAGGCCGACGCGGCCCATCGCGGACACGGGCACGGCCGTACGCTGATGCTGCTGGCGGAGAGGCAGGCGATCGCCGCCGGGCGACGTGCCCTCGAACTCAACGTGCACGCGGGCAACACCCCGGCGGAGCGGCTGTACGAGTCACTCGGCTACGAGACGACGTTGTACGCCTTCCACAAGCCCCTGCTGTAAGCCCCTGGCTCAGGCCCCCTCAGGCTTCTCGGCGAGCAGCCGGTCCGCGATCTCCTCGATGCGCTCGCGCAGCCCTTCCTGGCTCTTGCCGCCGTCCAGCCGCTCGCCGCCGATGACATACGTCGGCGTGCCGGTCACGCCGATCGCCTTGCCCTCGGCCTGGTCGGCGTCGACGATCAGGATGTGCCGGCCGTCGATCAGAGCGGTGTCGAACTCCTCGGCGTCGAGACCGAGTTCGCGCGCGACCTCGACCAGGAAGGGTTCTCCCTTACGGTCCAGCTCCTCGACCCTGGCCAGGACCGCCTCGACGTACGGCCAGCCCTGCCCCTGCTCCAGCGCCTCCTCGGCGGCCTGCGCGGCGGCGAAGGCGTGCTTGTGCTTCTCCAGCGGGAAGTGCCGCAACCGCAGCTCCAGCCGGTCGCCGTAGCGGGCCCGCAGGGCGCGGAGATCGTCCAGCGCGCCACGGCAGTCCGGGCACTGCAGCTCACACCACACGTCGAGAACGGGTGTGGCGGGGGAGGGGGAGTCGCTCATGGTCACAGTCTCCCAGCCCCGGCCCGGACGACCCAATCGGCGCCCGAAGGCCGGTCGCCGCCGGTCGCACACCGGGCACAACTCCGCGTGCGATGCGCCCGGGTCGTACGCCACCGTCCGGCACCTTCGGAGGAGGCGACCCGGAGATGTCCCTGATGTCCGCCCGGACCATGGCCCGCCGGGGGCCGGACGGTGCAGGATGGAAGGGACGAAGTGCACGACCGAGCCCTGCCTGGAGGACCGGATGATTGCCGAGACCGTCTGTTCCGCCGTCGCCGCGGCAGGCCTGGGCATCGCGGCGGTCACGGCGTACCGCAAGCGTTTTCTCACGGCCGCCCGTATCGCGGCCTACTCCCTCGTCCCGCTCGGCCTGGTGATGACCGGGGTCGTCGACTGGGTCGCAGACACCGCGTTCAGCCCGGTGGCCTGGGCGGGCTTCGGTGTGCTCGGCGCGTCCTGGCTGCTGTTCGCGAGCACACGCGCGGTGGAGCGCCGTCGCGGCGGCACCCGCAAGGAGCGCAAGGCAGCCGCCCGGTCCGGACAGGGCGAGGCGGTGGCGCCGGCGGCCTCGGCGCCCTCCCTGGGCCCGGCCTCGCGCTCGAAGACACCCTCCGCGACCGCACCCCGCGCCGACAAGGCGGACGACTTCAGCGACATCGAGGCCATCCTCAAGAAGCACGGCATATGACGGCGGCCTGGCGGACTGAAACGACACAGTCGACCGGCGCGCAGCCAGAAATGATCACGGCCTGAACCCGCCGTCACGGAATTCGGCGAACTCCCGTACATTGCGGGCGTGTTGATCGCGTCGGGGCCATCACCTGCGACATCATCGCCGCGAGATGCTGGACACGACACAGAGCGAGGCCGCGCCGCCGCAGGATGAGCCGCGCGGATGCCTCTTCGCCCTTTCCCAGCCACCGCTGATGATCTTCCTTGCGGTGATCGGGTGTCTACTGCTCATGGCCGCGTTGCACGACCTGCTGTTGCTGTGAGCCGTACCCGTGGTCCCCGGCGCCACCCGCCGGGGCCACGTCGGCATCGATGTCCGACTCAGGCGTGATCGGCCCGGCCGGGGCGGTCGGTCCAGGCGTGATCGCCCCCGCCCTCAGCCCGCCGCCTCTTTCCGTCGCGCCCGGTACGCGGCGACATGCAGACGGTTCCCGCAGGTGCGGCTGTCGCAGTACCGGCGCGAGCGGTTCCGGGAGAGGTCGACGAAGGCGTGCCGGCAGTCGGGCGCCTCGCACCGCCGCAGCCGCTCCTGCTCCCCGGCCACCACGAAGAAGGCCAGCGCCATCCCGCAGTCCGCCGCCAGGTGATCGGCGACGGAGGCGCCGGGCGCGAAGTAGTGCACGTGCCAGTCGTAGCCGTCGTGGTCGGTGAGCCGGGGCGTCGTGCCCGCGGCGGCGACCAGATCATTGATCAGCCCGGCCGCGGCCCGGGGGTCCGGTGCGGCGAAGATCCCCGCGAACCGGCTGCGGATCTTCCGCACCGCCGAGAGGTCGAACTCCGAGAGCACCCCGACATCACTGATTTCGTGGTTTCGTACGAAATCCTCGAGAGCCGCGACATTCGCCAGCCCGTCCGGCGTCGCATCGTCCTCCGGCGCGGTGTTCACCAGATCCACCACGGTGTCCAGCGCACACCGGGTGTCGTGGGTGATCAGCACGTTTCGCTCCCTGGCCTGGGGGTCGGGCAGACGCCCGCCGATGCTGGCCGATGGTAATGGCTGACCGGCCCTCGCCGAAGCGGCGTGCGGCGCTCCGGAGCCCTGTACGACGCAGCGGCACCGTCCGGACAGGCCGGGCGGTGCCGCTGTATGCGATATGCGGTTGTCTTGGCCCGAGCCGTCACCCCGAGTCGACGGCGCCGGGCGGCCTGGTGAGAGCCTCGCCCTAGCTTTCCGCCAGGATGTGCGAGAGCTCCTGATCAAGATCGAAGTGACGATGCTCGGTGCCGGGTGGCACAGCCGCATCCGTGCGCTTCAGAAACGACTCCAGAGCCCTTGCCGGGGCCTCCAGCAGGGCCTCGCCCTCCGGAGAGCTCAGGGCGATGCAGACGACCCCCTGGCCGTGACTGCGCGACGGCCAGACGCGGACGTCGCCGGTGCCCGTGGGCCGGTGGAGGCCCTCCGCGAGCAGGTCGCGGGCGAACACCCACTCGACGGTCTCCTCGGCACCGGTGTGGAAGGTGGCGTGCACGGCGTAGGGGTCGGCCGTGTCATACCGCAGGCCTGCGGGGACAGGCAGGGAGGACTCGCTCGACACAACGAGGCGCAGGTGCAGCTCGCAGCTGACCGTGGTGTTCATAAGCGCCAGGGCCTTTCGCTCAGTGTGCGCTCGGGGATTCGCACGTCGGCGAAATCGACATGCCACCTACGGTGCCGTTGTAAACCCCTCTGAGTGTTTTGCGTGCCTTTACGTAACTCTTCCGGCCGAGAACCAGTTCGTGACGTACCTCCATTCCGGTGACCGGTTTCTCTCCGGTAGGGTTTGGCCGTATGAATACGGGGCGTGACGAGCCTGGCGAGGTCGCCATGGCTGCGGACGAGACGAAGGCGGACGGAGCGAAGAGCGAGCAGGCGCTCGGCTCGAGAGCACCGGAGTTCATCAAGGCGCGCCGGATACTGCACCTGAGCTGGCAGGTCGGCATCTTCGCCGTCGGCCTCGCGGTCGTGGTCGTGGGCATCATCCTGCTGCCCCTGCCCGGACCGGGGTGGGTGATCATCTTCGGCGGCATGGCGATCTGGGCGACCGAGTTCGTCTGGGCCCAGCTGGTGCTCCGCTGGACCAAGCGCAAGGTCACCGAGGCGGCACAGCGCGCGCTCGATCCCAAGGTGCGGCGCCGCAACATCATCCTGACGACGATCACCCTGGTGATCATCGCCGTTCTCCTCGGGATCTACCTCTGGAAGTTCGGCGTCGTGATGCCCTGGAAGATCAAGGACCAGTGAGCCGCGCGGGGTGTGTCTGTGACCGGTCGGCTTCAGTCACAGGTACGCCCTGACATGGGGTAATGTTCTTCCTGCGCCCGGGCGATTAGCTCAGTGGGAGAGCGCTTCGTTCACACCGAAGAGGTCACTGGTTCGAACCCAGTATCGCCCACCGGGAACGGCGGCCCGTCTGTGAGAGAGCAGGCGGGCCGCCGTCGTGTGTGTGCCTCCGGCCCGGCGTGGTGAGCGCGACGACCCCGTCCCTGGGTCCGCCCGCAACTCCCCGCCTCACTCGGCGACTTTCGGCCGCCCGCCATACCCGTGCGACAGGCCACTTCCCGTTCGGTCGGCCGACCCCACGCCTCTCACCTGCGCCATCACCTCGCCCGCCGCGACAGCTCCCGTCCGAAGGCCGCCTGATCGCCGACCCGGGCCGCAAGAAATTCCTGTCCGAATCATTGACGCACCCTCAACCCCTTCGTACCTTGTGCCAGCAAGCGCTTACTTGAAACGATTCATGCAGGCGGCAACGACGCTGCGGGGAGGGGCCCGACTGTGGGAACCAGCAGGAATGTTGAGAGGCGTACGATCCTGAAGGCGGCCGGAGCCACGGCGGCCACGTTAGGGCTGGCCGCGACGACGGGCTGCGGCGGCGACGGAGGCACCTCCTCCGATGGGACGGTGACGATCCGTTACGCCTGGTGGGGTGCCGAGGACCGCGCCCAGCGCATCAACAAGACGATCGCGCTCTTCGAGAAGAAGTACCCGAAGATCAAGGTGAAAACGGACTTCCAGCCGTACACCGACTTCTGGAAGAAGTTCAACACCCAGGCCTCGGGCGGAAATCCGCCGGACGTCTTCCAGAATGCCTTTGCATTCCTGCGGAAATACGACGCGAAGAACGTACTCCTCGACCTCAAGGCCCAGGTCGACGCGGGCAACCTCTCCATGGACGGCTTCCGGGCCGGCCTGGACAAGTTCGGCGAGATCGACGGAAAGCTCCTCGGAGTTCCGGTCGGCTCCAACTCGATGGCCCTGGTCATCGACAAACCCGTCTACACCAAGGCCGGCGTGAAGCCGGAACAGGGCTGGACCTGGGACGACTTCGACGCGGCGATGAAGAAGATCCGCGACAAGGCGGGGCGCGCCGGTGACAGCGGCATGTACGGCGTCATGTACCTCTACGACCTGTACCTGCGCCAGAACGGCAAGGCGTTCTTCACCGAGGACGGACTCGGCTTCACCGAGGCGGATCTGACCCAGTGGTGGACGAAGGCCAAGAAGGGCGTCGAGGAGGGCGTCTACGCGGATGCCAAGAAGGTCGCTCAGGTCAAGCCCAAGTCGGCCGTCTCCGCTGAGATCGCCGCCGGCGAGTTCACCTGGGACAACTTCACCGTTCGCTACACCTCCGAAGGCAAGAGCGAGTACGGCCTGGCGCCCATTCCGACCACCGACGGCCAGAAGACCGGCCAGTACCTCGGGTCCCTCATGCTCAGCGCCTCCAAGCGCACCCAGCACCCCAAGGAAGTAGCGCAGTTCATCGACTTCATGGTGCACGACCCCGAGGTCGCCAAGATCATGGGCTATGACCGCGGTGTGCCCGCGACACAGGCCCAGTACGACGCGTTCAAGCCGACCGACGAGGTGAACAAGGGGATCGCCGCCTACGAGGAGTCCCTCGTCGCGTCCGGCGTCCTGGAGCCGATCACCCCGCACCCGAACGGCGCCGACGTCTGCGAGGCCGCGTTCCTGCGCATCGCCGAGGAACTCGCCCTGGGCACCCGCTCCGTGGACGAGGCCGTCAAGCAGTTCTTCACCGAGTCGAAGACGGCTCTCGTCGCCTGATGGGAACCACCGTGACACACGCCCCTGCGATGGAGGGCCTGTCCCAGGACTCCGAGCCGCGGCACGGTCCGGTGAAGCCCGTGCGCCCCGCCGCCCTCAAGCGGCGGCGGCGCCGGGAGAACCTGGCCGGCTATCTCTTCATGTCCCCCTGGATCGCCGGATTCCTGTTGCTCACCGCAGGCCCGATGATCGCCTCGCTCTACTTCGCCTTCACCGACTACAACCTCTTCGACTCGCCGAAGTGGATCGGCCTCGACAACTTCTCCGAGATGTTCGGGGACCCGCGCTGGCGCCACTCGGTGCAGGTGACGATGTGGTACGTCGTCGTCGGTACGCCGCTCAAGCTGCTCGCCGCCCTCGGTGTGGCGCTGCTGCTCGCGCAGAAGCGGCGCGGACAGGCCTTCTACCGGGCCGCCTTCTACGCGCCGTCGCTGATCGGGGCGAGCGTCTCCGTCGCCATCGTCTGGAAGGCGATCTTCTCGGACGACGCGATCGTGGACCGTACGCAGAAGCTGTTCGGGATCGACGTCGGCGGCTGGACCGGCGACCCGGAGCTGATCATCTACAGCCTGGTGGCGCTCACCGTCTGGCAGTTCGGCGCCCCCATGGTCATCTTCCTGGCGGGCCTCAAGCAGGTCCCGCGGGAGCTGTACGAGGCGGCCGAGGTCGACGGGGCGGGCAAGCTGCGGCAGTTCTGGAACATCACGCTGCCGATGATTTCCCCGGTCCTGTTCTTCAACGTCCTGCTGGAGACGATCCACTCCTTCCAGATCTTCAGCTCGGCGTACATCGTCGGCGGCGGAGCCGGAGCCAACGCCTGCGGTCCCGCGGACGGTTCGATGGTCTACACCTGCTACCTCTACGTCCAGGGCTTCGAAAACAGCCGGATGGGCCTGGCCTCCGCGATGGCGTGGATGCTGCTGGTCGCGGTCGCTCTGGTGACGGCGGTGCTGTTCTGGTCCCAGAAGCGCTGGGTGCACTACGAGGAGGTCGCCCGATGAGCGCACAGGCCACCGACATCACGCCGGCCCCCTCCACGAGGGCGGGGGCGCTGCGCCGCATGCTGCCGGGCTCCATCGCCTGGCATGTCGGATCCCTCCTGATCCTCGCGGTGATCCTTTATCCGGTGATCTGGGTCATCGGCGGCTCTTTCAAGAAGAGCGAGGACATCGTCGGCAGTCTGGATCTCTTCCCGACCGATCCGATCACCGACAACTACACACGGCTGTCCGATGGCATCGCGGACATCTCGATCTCCACGTTCTTCGTCAACTCGCTGACGCTCGCGATCGGTTCCGTGATCGGGATCCTGGTGTCCTGCTCGCTGACGGCGTACGCCTTCGCGAGGATTCGCTTCGCGGGCCGCAATCTGCTGTTCACGCTGATGATCGGCACCCTCCTGCTGCCGTACCACGTGCTGCTGATCCCGCAGTACGTGCTCTTCCGCAACATGGAGATGATCAACACGTACACCCCGCTGCTGCTGGGGAAGTACCTGGCGACGGAGGCGTTCTTCGTCTTCCTGATGATGCAGTTCATGCGGAATCTCCCCAAGGAGCTCGACGAGGCCGCGCGCCTCGACGGCTGCGGACACCTGCGCATCTACTGGTCGATCGTGCTCCCGCTGTGCCGCCCGGCCCTGATCACCAGCGCGATCTTCACCTTCATCAATTCCTGGAACGACTTCATGGGGCCGCTGATCTACCTCAACGAGCCCGACAAGTACACGGTCTCGCTCGGCCTGAAGATGTTCGTGGACCAGGAGGGCGTGGCCAACTACGGCGGCATGATCGCGATGACGCTCGTCGCCCTCCTGCCGGTGCTCGCCTTCTTCCTGGCCTTCCAGCGCTACCTGATCGACGGCATGGCGACGTCCGGACTGAAGGGCTGAGGCGGTCACGATGGCCCAGGTACGTGTGAAGCCGCGCAAGGAGTCGGTGTTCGCCGAGCGGTTCGCCGTCTTCGCCGAGTGTCTCCTCACCGGCGTGTGGATCACCGTCGCCTCGCTCGGCGTCGTCACCTACCCAGCCGCCTTCGCCGCCGGTGCCCGGCATCTGCGGCGCCTCACGGCACACGAGGGCGGCGGATGGCGGGAGTTCGTCGCGGACTTCCGGGCGGCGGTCCGGCGCGGGTGGGCCGTCGGGCTCGCCGGGTGGCTCGCGGCGGCCGCGGTCTGGGTGGACGTCCAGGCCGTGCGCGCCGGAATTCCCGGGGGGCCGCTGGTGGGCGCCGTCGGGGTGTTCGCGCTGATCGGGCTCGCGGTCGCCGGGCTGCGTGCCGCGGCGGTCTGGACGCCGGATGCCCGCTGGCGGGAACTGCTCGCCGCCGCCGGACGCCGGACCGTCCTCGACCCCGCCGGCTCCTTCCTGGTCATCGCCGGACTGGCGGTCGTGGTCCTGTCCGCCTGGTTCATCGCGCCGTTGGCGGTCCCCGTGCTGGGGGCCGTCGCGGCGGCGGCCATTGCCGTGGAGGAGCGGTATCGGCACCGCTGACATGCGGTGCCCGCGCACCAGGTCGGCGCCCTGGGCGTCGTACTTCGAAGTGTCATGCCCCTGACCACCCTGCACTCGCATGGAAAGGAAAGGCGGAACTCTCATGTCTCCCATCCCTCGCAGGTCCCTCCTCAAGGCTGCCGCCGTCGCCGGAGCCGCCGCCCAGTTCAGCTGGGCGCTCGGCACGAACGCGGCGGCGGCCCCCAGAGCCGAGGCGGCCGACGCGGACCCGGTGACCCTGGACTGGCTGGAGGACGGCGGCCTCGGCGCCGCACCCGGCTCCACGGTCGGCGTCCCCTGGCCGAAGGGCGCCTACCAGGCGAACCAGACCTTCGCGCTGACCGACGCCGACGGCAAGGCCGTGCCCCTCCAGTCCTGGCCGATCGCCTACTGGCCGGACGGCTCCCTCAAGTGGTCCGCGCACGCGGTGAGTTCGGGCAACGGCAAGCTCACGCTCACCGCCGGCGAGCCCACCGCCCCCGAGCACAAGGTCACCGTCGACAAGAGCGGCGGCACCATCGACATATCGACCGGCGTCATCGCCGCGAAGATCGGCAAGTCCGGTGCCACGCTGGTCAAGTCCGTCACCCGGGGATCGACGGAGATCGCGCGCAACGGCCGGCTCGTGCTGCTCCGCCAGCCGGAGATCGAGGACGGCGACCAGGGCACGGTGAAGTACGAGCGCTTCGACGGCGCCATCAGCGGGGTCACCGTCGAGCAGGAGGGCCCGGTCCGCGCGGTCGTCCGCATCGACGGCAAGCACCGCAAGGGGAAGCGCAGTTGGCTGCCGTTCTCCATCCGTCTGTACTTCTACGCCGGTGCCGATTCCTTCCGCATGGTGCACACGATCACCTACGACGGGACGCAGGAGCCGGGCAAGGCAAGCGGCGACTTCATCCGCGGCATCGGCGTGCGCTTCTCCGTGCCGATGCGGGACGAGTCGTACGACCGCCACATCCGCATCGGCGGCGAGGGCACCGGGCTGCTGCGCGAGGCCGTCAAGGGCATCACCGGGCTGCGGCGCGACCCGGGGGCGGCCGTGCGCACGGCCCAGTTCGAGGGCAAGAAGCTGCCCGACCCGTCCACCTGGGACCAGCGGGTCACCACGCGCCTCCAGTACATCCCCGAGTGGGGCGACTACACCCTCTCGCAACTCTCCGCCGACGGTTTCGGCGTGCGCAAGCGCACCAAGAACGGCCACGGCTGGATCCCCGCGGGAGGCGGCCGACGGGCCAGCGGCTTCGGGTACGTCGGCGGCGCGAGCGGCGGATTCGCCTTCGGGCTGCGGGACTTCTGGGAGAAGTTCCCCGCCCAGCTCGACATCCGCGACGCCCAGACCGACGAGGCCGAGGTCACCCTCTGGCTCTGGTCGCCCGAGGCACCGCCCATGGACCTGCGCTTCTACCACGACGGCATGGGCCAGGACACCTACCCCGAACAGCTCGAAGGCCTCAACATCACCTACGAGGACTACGAGCCCGGCTTCGGCACCCCGTACGGCATCGCCCGCACCAGCGAACTCCTCTTCTGGGCCCACGACTCCACGCCGAACGCCGAGGCGATGGCCGAGCAGGTGAAGGCCGTCAGGACACTCCCGCAGCTCGCCGCCCCGCCCCAGCAGCTCATCAAGGCGGGCGTCTTCGGCAAGCTGTTCTCCGAGCCCGACCGCTCCACCGGCGCCAAGGCGAAGATCGAGGACCACCTCGACTTCCTCTTCACCTACTACAAGGACCAGGTGGAGATGCGCCGTTGGTACGGCTTCTGGGACTACGGCGACATCATGCACAGCTACGACACCGACCGGCACCAGTGGCGCTACGACGTCGGCGGCTACGCCTGGGACAACTCCGAACTCTCGCCCGACCTGTGGCTCTGGTTCGCGTACATGCGCTCCGGCCGCGCCGACATCTTCCGCTTCGCCGAGGCCATGACCCGGCACACCGGCGAGGTCGACGTGTACCACCTGGGCAAGTGGGCCGGCCTAGGTACCCGCCACGGCGTCCAGCACTACGCGGACAGTGCCAAGCAGCAGCGCATCGCCAACACCACCTACCGGCGCTACTACTACTTCCTCACCGCCGACGAACGCGTCGGCGACCTCATGCACGCCAACGTCGACTCCGACGAGACGTTCCTCGTCCTCGACCCCATCCGCAAGATCCGCACCGAGCCCTACACCCCCGACCGCCACGCCCTGTCCATCGGCTTCGGCACCGACTGGAGCGGCCTCGTCTCCGCCTGGCTCACCGAGTGGGAGCGGCGCGGCCCCAAGTGGGAGAAGGCCAAGGCCCGCGTCCTGTCCACGATGGAGACCATCGCCGCCCAGCCCAACGGCTTCGTCCAGGGCAGCGCCCTGTACGACCTGGACACCGGGAAGTTCGCGATCGCCAAGGAACCCAGGGTCGACATCTCGCACCTGGCGTCGATGTTCGGCCGGGTCGAGCTGTGCGCCGAACTGATCGACCAGATCGACATGCCGAAGTTCAAGGAGGCATGGCTCGACTACTGCCGCTACTTCAACGCCACCAAGGCCGAGCAGAAGGCACGCTACGGCTCGGACTTCGGCTCCCTTCTGCTGTTCCAGGGGCATTCACGGCAGGACGCCTACGCCGCCGTCCAGACCGGCGACGACCAGCTGGCCGCGCGGGCGTGGCGGCAGTTCTACAACAGCGTCGACGCCTGGGACTACAAGGAGTCCACCGACTGGTCCACCAAGAAGATCGAGGGCCCGACCGCGCTGGTGCCCGGCAGTGAGGCGGCGTGGGTGTCCACCAACGCCACCGCGCTGTATGGACTGGCGGCGATCCAGAACCTGGCGCTGGTGGGCAACAAGATGCCGTAGCGCTCCGCTGGTTGTGCAGTTTGCCGGCTGCGGGTCGGTGGGGGCTGGTCGCGCAGTTCCCCGCGCCCCTGACGGGGCGCTGTACCGCACCGGGATTCACCAGCTCTGCTCAGTTCATCTTCCCCAGGACCTCCCGTACCCGCCGAACATCCCGGATCCGCCGCTCGTACGTCGCACCGAGGGCGAGCAGTAGGAGGCCGGCGAGTGCGGGAGGTATCCAGCGGGGGAGGGCGGTCGTCATCTCGACCAGGTACGGGGCGAGTTGGTGCAGGGCGTCCAGGACGAGGACCGAGCCGCCGAGGAGCAGGGGTGCCTGGAGGTGGTTGCGGGCGCCCAGCAGGGTGATCAGGAGTGCCGCCGCGCCCAGGAGGAGCGGGCGCGGCCCCTGCTGTCCGGCCCAGACTGCGAGGAGGCTAGGCACGAGCGTTGCGGTGAGTCCTGGGCCGTACGCCGTCCAGGACGACGCCTGTGGATCGCGCTGCCTGCGCAGGGCGCCGATGAGCAGCGCGGGGACGGTGACCGGCAGTGTGTATGCCTCGGGGGTGGTGACGTCCCAGGACGCCAGCCGTACCCAGGTGGCCACGGCGAAGAGGGCGGCGGCGATGTAGCCGGCGGCGCGGCGGTCGGGGCGGAGTGCCGTGCCGGCCGCGATCACGCCCGCCAGCGCGAGTACCAGGGCGAGCATCGGCGGTTCGCCGACCGCCAGGGCGACGGCGACGAGGCCCGCGACCGCGCCGGTCACCTCCACGGCCGTCGTCGTCTTCTCGTCGACGTACGCCGCCAGCAGTGCGGCTGCCGCCGTGACCAGGAGCACGAGCAGCGCGGTGTGCTCCGGCCGCAGGTCCAGTGCCGCCCCCGACGCGACGGCGAGCGCGGTGGCGTACGCGAGCGCCGCGGCGGCGGGTAGGGGCCTGCGTACGGCCGTCGCGAAGAGCGCCGTCAGGGACGCGAGCGTCGCCAGGGTGGCCGGTTCCGAGGCGAGGGCGAGGAAAGCGAGGCTCAGGGAGGTGACGAGGGCGAGGACGGTGGCCGTGGTCCGCCGGAGGAGCAGGAGGGCGGCGGTGAGGGCGCCCTGGATCAACAGGGTTGTGGTGTACGGCAGTTGCAGCGTGGCGGGGAGGACGAGCACGCCCGCCCACGCCAGGGTCAGGGACACGTCCAGCGCCCGTGATCGCCATGCGGCCTCCCGGACCGCCAGTGCCAGTACCCCGGCGACCGCGGCGAGGACGAGGGGCGCGGTGGCCGTGTCCGGCGGCCACGGTGTCTCGACGGTGACCGCGTCGCGTGCCGAGTCCGGCGCACCCGACCACACGTGCCCCGACCAGCCGACCGGCGCCAGCAGGGCGACGGCCACGGCGGGCAGCGCCCACAGCACGGCAAGGGACTGTACGGCGGCGGAGGCACCTGCCATGCCCCGCCGTACGGCCTCCGGCAGCCGACCCGCCGCTGTGGCCGCCAACAGGGCGAGCCCGCACGCCAGATGGACCGGAACGGTCCACGCGTCCGGCAGCGCGGGGCGCAGCGCGCCGCCGACCGCGGTGACGACGAGCAGCCCCGAAGCGACCGCGAGTCCCTTCGCCCGCTGCTCGCTCGGCGCCTGCCATGCCGCGCCGAGCGCGAGGGCCGCGGCCAGGAGGAGGAGCGCCGCCGCACGGGCGGCGGCGCTCGGGCCGGTGGCCGTCCAGCACAGCCAGCCGGCCGTCCATACGCCCCAGCCGCCGAGGCCGTACGCGCCGCCGAGAGCGACGAGACGTACGGGCCTGGCGCTCGCCCGGAGCGCGACAACCGTGTCGAACCCGGCCGTCGCGAGGAGCGCGGCCGTGATCGTGAACCAACTCGCGTCGACCGCGATGGCCCAGAGGAGCAGGGGGAGTTGGGCCGCCGCCAGCGCGGCGGGAAGGGGCAGACGCATCTCACGCGTGCGCGGCAGGAACCCGTACGCCGCCCAAAGGCCCGCCAGCACTGCCGCCGACGCCGCCGCGACCCTCGTCCCGTCGGCCCCCGCGAAGGCCACCTCGTGCAGCGCGTAGGCGTCCAGCACCGTCAGCGCCAGTCCCAGCCCCGCCACCGATTCGGCCGTGGAGCGCAGCCCGCGCTTCAGCAGGGGCAGCGGCGCGGCGAGGACGGCCGCCGTGACCGCGGCGAGCACCAGTGCTCGCCCGGTGACTCCCAGGTGCCGCCAGCTGACCAGCGTGAAGGCCGTCGCAGCGAGGGTGAGCAGGATGCCGCCGAGCAGCAGCAGGACGTTCTGGACCCGCGGGGCGGTGGCCTCGGGGCGAGGCGGCGCGACGGGCGGCTGCCGGTCCGGGTGCAGCGCGGCGACCAGCCAGGCCCTACGAGCCAGCAACTGCGCCCGGCGGGCGTCCAGTTGCCACAGCTCCCAGTCGAGGAGCCGCAACTCCTCGGCCGGCGGTGGGATGTGCGTCATGCCTTGGAGTGTGGTCCGCGTCACGTCGTACGGCATGAGTGCGGATACTCAGAACGTACTCAGATGTGCCCTCCTCGTGCCCATGAGGGGGGCACACTCGGAGCATGGACTGGTCCCGTTACCGCTTCCGCAGCGTGTGGGTCCTGCACGCGCCGCCCGCCGCCGTGTACGCGGCGCTGGAGCGGGCCGAGGACTACCCCGACTGGTGGCCGCAGGTCCGGCAGGTCGACGCGATCGACGACGTCAGCGGCATCGTCAGGGTGCGGGCCGTGCTGCCGTACGAGCTGACCTTCACCGCGCGTGAGGTGGTGCGGGACCGTGCGGCCGGGGTGCTGGAGATCGAGATGTCCGGTGACCTGGACGGCTGGGCGCGCTGGACGGTCCGTGCGCACGGCGCGGGCACCCTCGCCCGCTACGACCAGGTCGTCGATGTGAGCAAGCCGCTGCTCAGACGCTTCGCCGTGCCGGGACGGCCCCTCTTCCGGGCCAACCACCGGCTGATGATGCGAGCCGGACGGCGGGGGCTGGCCGCTTACTTGGAAGCAGTTTGATGGAAACCCGCGGGGACCTGTATTGTTCAGTCCGTTCTCGGGCGATTAGCTCAGTGGGAGAGCGCTTCGTTCACACCGAAGAGGTCACTGGTTCGAACCCAGTATCGCCCACCGGGAAAAGGCCGGTCCGCCAGAGCGGACCGGCCTTTTTGTGTGCGCGTGGTTCGTTCACGCCGCCGCCGGCAGGTCCGGACGCAGGGGCCACGCCGGGTCCACTGCCTCCTCGGTGCCGCTGCGGGCGAACCATGCCTGCAGGCCGCGTGCCTGTGCCGCGTGCCACACGGCCTGCAAGGTGTGCAGTTGGGCGGGCGAGAGACGCTCCAGCCGGGCGGCGAAACGCCGCCCCACCGCCCGTACGACATCCAGTGCGGCCACGGCATCGGCCGACGCGTCGTGCGCGCCGTCCAGGACGACGCCGTAGTGCGCACACAGGTCGGTGAGGGTGCGGCGGCCCTTGCGGTAGCGGTCGAGATGCTTGTCGAGGACCCGTGGGTCGAGCACCAGCAGCGGCGACGTCTCGAACCAGTGGTCCAGGGACGAAGCCCGATGGCGCCGCAACTCACGGTCCAGGATGGTCAGATCGAAGGGTGCGTTCATCACCACGAGCGGACGGCCCGCAGCCGCCTGCTCGGCCAGTTCACTGGCTATCTCATGCATCACCGGCGCAGGCCAGCGGCCGTTGCGCTGCAGATGCTCGTCCGTCAGTCCATGTACCGCCGTCGCCCCCTCGGGCACCGGCACACCCGGGTTGACCAGCCACCGGCTCACCCGCGGCCGGGCACCCGGGGCGTCCTGGACGACGACGGCGGCCGACACGATCCGGTCGGTCTCGACGTCCACGCCCGTGGTCTCCGTGTCGAACGCGGCCAGAGGGCCCTCGTACCAGCACGTCATACCTACACAACTCCTCGTTCACCCAAGGCAGCTGACGCACCGTCTTCTGCCTGTTTGGTGATACCCGGGCTGTTTGCGGCGTACGCGGGCCGGACACAACAGGGGTGCGGGTCTTTGCAGTTCAGCGGGCTCGTTCGCGGGGATTCACTTGCTTGGAAGGCTGTTGGTCATGGCGATAGCGCAGCCCGAACGGGGCGGGCTGCTGCCCGCTCGGACGGGCCCCCATCGCGGTTCACTCGCCACCACCGCCTGCATGGAGACACTGCAGGTGGGCTATCTGCACGCCGTCGCCGCCGCGGCGGGCTGTTCGCTGTCCCAGCCATTTCCGGACAACGGCATCGACTGGCACGTCAGCCACAGCGCCGCCGGTCACACCGTCGACGACGAAGTCACCATCAAGGTGCAGCTCAAAGCGACGTACCAGATCCCGCCCAACCCGCCCGGGCGCTTCTTCTCCTTCACGCTCGACAACGACCACCTGGCGAAGCTCGCCCGCACGCCGGTGTCCGTGCACAAGATCCTGGTCGTGATGCTCGTCCCGCGGTCCCAGGACGACTGGCTGCGCGCCAGCCACGACCGGCTCGACCTCAGGCACTGCTGCTACTGGGTCAACCTGGCCGGTCACGCCATCACCGGTCGGCGCCGGACCACCGTGCGGATTCCGACCTCACGCATTTTCGACGACCGGGCGCTCTGCGAGATCATGACGCGGGTCGGGACGGGAGGCAGGCCATGACACACCGTTCGCTGGAGGAGCCGGTACGACCAGGGCGGCCGCATCCCGTGGATGCGCAGTGGAACCGGCCGCCCGAGCCCGGCGAGGTCGACCCCGCCGTGCTCAGCGCCCTGCTGCACCGCCACGGCTGGCAGCGCCGCGGCGGAGCCGCCGGACGCTACGGCCGCTGGACCCCGCCGGGGCCCGGCGGCGCCGGCATGAGCTTGCTCGTGCCGGAGAACCGTGCCTTCCCCGACAGCGACGACCTGCTCGGCGAGGCCCTCGTCGCGCTGTCCCGCAGCGGCTCGCCCTCCGCCCGCGAGGTGCTGGTCGGACTCACCGTGCCCAGCGACGAGATCCGCTGGTGGCGCGATGTACCGACCGGGCCGGCCGGCGCCGCGCCATGGATGGTCGAGGAACAACTGCGCACGGCCGCCCGCCAGATGCTTCTGGCGGGCGCTCTCGCCACACGCGCGCGTGCCGGCTACTACGGCGCCCGGCACCGCCGCCCCGCCGCCGCGTCCCTGGAGAACGTCCTCGTCGGCGCCGCAACCGGCGGCCGTCAGCTGACCGCGTTCGTGCCCGTCGACACCGGCCGCCTGCTCGCCGTACGCCTGCACCAGGCCCTGTACGCCGCCCGAGAGGCCATCGACTACCAGCGGGCCACCGGCGGTATGGACGCCTTCGACGGCGCCATCGAGGCGGGCGTCAGCCGTGAACTGACCGAGGCGCTCGTCACCCTGGTCCGTGGCACCGAGGGCGCCCGCGTCGCCGTCGAGTGGGCGCCCGGCGCCGGGGTCCCCGAGGGCTGTGCCGCAGGCGCCGAGGCCGTCGAGTTCTCGCCCGGCGACCTGCCCGTGCTGCGCGAGGCCGGGGCCCGCTATCTGCGCGAGGAACCCTCCATGCCGGTGCGGATCACCGGGACGGTGACCCGGATGCGCCGGTCGGGGCCGCGCGGCGAGGGCGCCGTACGGCTGCGGGTGATCGCGGGCGCCGAGGTCCCGCACATCCGGCTGACCCTGGACGAGGAGGCGTACCGCATCGCCGGGCACGCCCACCTCGTCGGGCTTCCGGTGCGGGTGCACGGCCGGCTGGAGAGCCGGGGCGGCTTCCGTCGGCTCACCGGCGCCTCCGGGGTCGCACCGGTGCAGGTGGACGACGCCGAGCGGGACCGGCTGATGAAGTCGCTCCAGGAGAACCTGGACTTCTTCGAGGAGGCCTGCGGAGGCGACGATCACGACGCCGGCCTGGACGCCGATTTCGGGGACTGATTTCGCGGTGGGACGTCCCGGGTCGGTACGATCCGGTATTGCGCGCGCTCCAGGTACGGCGCCCGCACCCACCTTCAGTCAGGAGAGACCGGTGTCAGACGTCCGTGTGATCATCCAACGCGATTCCGAGCGGGAAGAGCGCACGGTGACGACGGGCACTACGGCCGCCGAGCTCTTCGCCGGCGAGCGCTCGATCATCGCCGCGCGCGTGGGCGGCGAGCTCAAGGACCTGTCGTATGTGCTCTCCGACGGGGAAGCGGTCGAGGGCGTCGAGATCTCCTCCGAGGACGGCCTGAACATCCTGCGCCACTCCACCGCGCATGTGATGGCGCAGGCTGTGCAGGAGCTGTTCCCCGAGGCCAAGCTGGGCATCGGCCCGCCGGTCAAGGACGGCTTCTACTACGACTTCGACGTCGAGAAGCCGTTCACGCCCGAGGATCTCAAGGCCATCGAGAAGAAGATGCAGGAGATCCAGAAGCGCGGGCAGAAGTTCTCCCGCCGTGTGGTCACCGACGAAGCCGCCCGTGAAGAGCTGGCCGGTGAGCCGTACAAGCTGGAGCTGATCGGCCTCAAGGGCTCGGCCTCCTCCGACGACGGCGCGGACGTCGAGGTCGGCGCGGGCGAGCTGACGATCTACGACAACCTGGACGCCAAGACCGGCGATCTGTGCTGGAAGGACCTCTGCCGCGGTCCCCACCTGCCGACCACCCGGAACATCCCGGCGTTCAAGCTGATGCGCAACGCGGCCGCCTACTGGCGCGGCAGCGAGAAGAACCCGATGCTCCAGCGCATCTACGGCACCGCCTGGCCCACCAAGGACGAGCTGAAGGCGCACCTCGACTTCCTCGCCGAGGCCGAGAAGCGCGACCACCGCAAGCTCGGCAACGAGCTGGACCTCTTCTCCGTCCCCGAGCAGATCGGCTCCGGCCTCGCGGTCTTCCACCCCAAGGGCGGCATCGTCCGCCGTGTGATGGAGGACTACTCGCGCCGCCGTCACGAGGAAGAGGGCTACGAGTTCGTCTACACCCCGCACGCAACCAAGGGGAAGCTCTTCGAGACGTCGGGCCACCTCGACTGGTACGCCGAGGGCATGTACCCGCCCATGCAGCTCGACGAGGGCGTGGACTACTACCTCAAGCCCATGAACTGCCCGATGCACAACCTGATCTTCGACGCGCGCGGCCGGTCGTACCGTGAACTGCCGCTGCGGCTCTTCGAGTTCGGGACCGTGTACCGCTACGAGAAGTCGGGCGTCGTGCACGGCCTGACGCGCGCGCGTGGCTTCACGCAGGACGACGCGCACATCTACTGCACGCGTGAGCAGATGTCGGAGGAACTCGACAAGACGCTCACCTTCGTCCTCGGCCTGCTGCGCGACTACGGTCTGACCGACTTCTACCTGGAGCTGTCCACCAAGGACCCGGAGAAGTTCGTCGGCTCCGACGAGGTCTGGGAGGAGGCCACCGAGACGCTGCGCGAGGTCGCCGAGAAGCAGGGGCTGCCGCTGGTTCCGGACCCGGGCGGCGCCGCCTTCTACGGTCCGAAGATCTCCGTGCAGACCAAGGACGCCATCGGCCGCACCTGGCAGATGTCGACGATCCAGCTCGACTTCAACCTGCCCGAGCGGTTCAACCTCGAGTACACCTCGCCCGACGGCTCCAAGCAGCGGCCGGTCATGATCCACCGCGCCCTGTTCGGCTCCATCGAGCGGTTCTTCGCGGTGCTCCTGGAGCACTACGCGGGCGCCTTCCCGGCGTGGCTGGCACCCGTGCAGGCGACCGGTATCCCGATCGGTGACGCGCACGTCGAGTACCTGGAGAAGTTCGCCGCGGCGGCCAAGAAGCGGGGGCTGCGGGTCGAGGTCGACTCGTCCTCCGACCGGATGCAGAAGAAGATCCGCAACGCCCAGAAGCAGAAGGTGCCCTTCATGGTCATCGCGGGCGACGAGGACATGACGAACGGCTCGGTGTCCTTCCGCTACCGCGACGGTTCGCAGGAGAACGGCATCCCCTTCGACGAGGCTCTCGCGAAGATCGTGAAGGTGGTGGAGGAGCGGGCGCAGGTCTGACACATGCGTGAGGCCCCCGGGAGTTCAGCTTTCCGGGGGCCGTTCTTCGCCCTCGTACGCGAAGACCTGCAACAGCCACGACGAGAACGACCCGGTGACCGCGCCGAGCAGCGCCAGCCCGCAGGCCATCATCCCGGCCGCGATCAGCCGCCCGACCGGTGTGACGGGCGTGATGTCGCCGTACCCGACCGTGGAGAGCGTCGCGCAGGTCCACCAGACCGCATCACCGAAGGTCCGCATCGTCGCGTCCGGTGCCGCGTGCTCCTGCTGGTAGACGGCGAGGGCTCCGGCGAATCCGAGCAACACCGTCGACAGTCCGGCGTAGATGATCACCCGCGCGTGCAGCGCCAGCCGTGGCCGGCCGTGCCGACGCTGCACGGCCTCATACAGCCGCACCACCCGCAACGGACGCAACAGGGGCAGCACCAGCACCACGGTGTCCAGCATGTGCGACCGTACGAAGCCCAGCCGCCGCCCGCTCAGCCGCCACCGCACCGCGTAGTCGACGACGAAGAGCGCCCAGGCGCAGGCCAGCACGGCGAGGCACAGGTCCTGCCAGACGCCGGCCAGACCATGGGCCAGGACACGGACTGCATACGCGGCGATATAGACCAGCGACGCGATCGCGAGGGGCACTTCAGTGCGCCGCTCCCAGCGGCCCTGGGGACTGTCGGCATCCACCGGCTCAGCTTCGCCCGCGACGCTGGTCGCGCAACCCCGGCGACACGCCGCGAACGGGCGAAGCCATATGCTTCCTTGCATGACGAGTGAGCCGGAGCAGCAGTTGGGAGTGGGGACGCAGGACGCGTTCCAGCGCCTGTGGACGCCCCATCGGATGGCCTACATCCAGGGCGAGGGCAAGCCGACCGGCCCCGGTGCCGAGGACGGCTGCCCCTTCTGTTCCATCCCGGCCAAGTCGGACGAGGACGGTCTGATCGTCAGGCGCGGCGAGCAGGTCTACGTCGTGCTCAACCTGTACCCGTACAACGGCGGGCACCTCATGGTCGTGCCCTACCGCCATGTCGCCGACTACACGGACCTCACCGATCCGGAGACCGTCGAGCTGGCCGCGCTGACCAAGCAGGCGATGACGGCGCTGCGGACCGCCTCCGGCGCGCACGGCTTCAACATCGGCATGAACCAGGGCTCCGTGGCGGGCGCGGGCATCGCCGCCCATCTGCACCAGCACATCGTCCCGCGCTGGGGCGGCGACACGAACTTCATGCCGGTCGTCGGCCACACGCGCGTGCTGCCCCAGCTCCTCGCGGACACCCGCAAGATGCTGGCGGAGGCCTGGCCGGCGGCCTGAGCCCGGCCCGGCCTCCGGCCTCCGGCCGCCGCTATGCGTCGTACAGGTCCGCCTTCCTCGGCATCGGGTCCTGTACGGCCGTGCTGAGGAACGCCGACCTGGTGCCGAACTTCTCGGTGTCCACGCCGTTCTCCTCCAGCACCTTGATCGCCGCCGAGTGCACCACCCGCAGCACCGGTGTGGCGGCGCGCAGGGCGTCGTCGGCCATGAAGCGGTGGCGCCACGGCTGATCCGCCCACGCGTGCCGCAGGCCGAAGGGCTCGGGGAGAGTGATGGTGCCGCCGAGCCAGTTCAGCAGGGGCGGATACCAGGAGATCGGGGCGCGCACCGCCAGCCGTACCACCTCGTCGCTGTTGACCAGGGGAAGCTTCACCGTGCGGGTCTCCCACGGCTTGAACGACTTGGCGACTTCCTTGGTCGGCGCCTCGGGCTTGCTGGTGAAGAGCCCGTTCACCGGGCCGAGGGCGTGGCCGGTGACCTCGATGCGCAGCGTCTGGTGCAGCACCGTCACCGTGATCAGCATGGTGATGACCAACTGCCCGTCCCAGAGCACCCACTGGACACCCAGGTAGTGCCGGTCACCGCTGCCGAACTGCTGCTTGTTGCAGATGTCCTGTATCGCGTGCGACTTGATCTGGTAGGCGTCCACGTCGGTGCCCTCGGGCCGGGACACCGCCTTGGCGTTCTCCGCGATCGGCGTGACGATCCAGTGGCGTATGGACGCCTTGGGGAAGCCGCCGGTGTTCAGTGTGTTCCGCTCCAGCATGCGCAGCTGGTCGTGGATGGACCGGACGACGTCCCAGCTGCGGAACGGGTGGATCTCCCGGTCCGCGTCGGCCGGGATCAGGTCCTCGGCGAGCTGCCACGAGCCCCAGCGCGTGCCCATGCCGAGTATGCCCTTGGGCCCGGCGTAGAACACGGAGTTGGACTGCTGCTCGGCGCTGAGCTTGGCCAGGGACTGGCGCAGCTGCTCGGCCGCGGTCTCACCGGGGCTGCTCGGCACCGCTTCCGGCACCTTCGCGCCGACGCTGCTGCCGGCCAGCAGACTGTCCCACCGCCCCCGCAGGTCCTTCGCCGTGCCTTCGCAGATCTGCTTGGCCCAGAACCAGCCGACCACCGGCATGACGACACAGGCCCGCGCATACCAGAGCCAGAAGCCGGAGAACGGCGTACGGATCAGGAAGATCACGGCGAGGGCGCCCGCCGCGACGAGCAGCCCGGTGGCGAACGCGCCGGCCTGCTTGTCGTCCCGCTTGGCGATGATGGTGCGGAGCGTGAAGATCAGCAGCCAGACCAGGAGCCCGGGCAGGAACAGCACACCGCACAGCACCATGACGAGGCTCAGCAGTCTGTCGCGGTCCTTGCGGATGTTGTTCGCGGCCAGGCAGTGTTCGACGATGACCTGTGGTTCGCTGCCGAAGGACTGGATGAGCGGCTTGCGGCCGGGGCCCAGCATGCGGTCCACCACGGCCCGGGAGAAGGCCTCACCCAGGTTGGGCCGGAAGATCTTCGCCCACTTGCGGCCCTCCTTGACGGCGGTCTGGTGCCATTCGTTGTCGGCCTTCTTGATGTCGCCGACCAGATTGTCCCGGTAGGCGGCCGAGGCCAGCGCGAACGTCGCCGTCTGGTCCCCGTCGCCCGTGCGCGGCACCTGCGGCCCGAAGATGTCCGCGTAGCCGCTGTCAAAGGTCATTCCCGCCCCCGATCGCCGCGACTCTCGCTTTTGCGGCCTTCCCGACTTCCTTGCCCTGCACACCTGTTGATCAGGTCTTCAGCGTATCCGCAGGCACCGACATCCGTCGGCGGACGGCCGAAGGCACCCTTTTCAGGCTCGTTCGCCTCCGGCGCGCCCCTACGGCTCACTCGCGTCGCCGACGCGGAGGGGAGCGTTCCGTAAACGTCACTTGTGTCGCGTTCAGGCTCACTTGTGTGACGTTCAAGGTGACTTGTGGTGCGCCCGGCGCCAACTGCTAGGCGTCGCGCGCCTCTTCACGGATCCTTTCGGCGATCTGCGGCGGCATCGGCTCGTGCCGCGCGTACGAACGGTTGAAGCGCGCTGTGCCGTGCGACAGGGACCGCAGGTCGACGGCGTACCGGCCGATCTCGATCTCCGGTACCTCGGCCCGTACGAGGGTCCGCGCGCCGGTCGTCTGCTCGGTGCCCAGCACCCGGCCGCGCCGCCCCGACAGGTCGCTCATCACGGCGCCCACGTAGTCGTCGCCGACCAGGACGGTCACCTCGGCCACCGGCTCCAGCAGATGGATCTTCGCGTCGACCGCGGCCTCCCGCAGCGCCAGCGCGCCCGCCGTCTGGAACGCGGCGTCGGAGGAGTCCACGGAGTGCGCCTTGCCGTCGAGGAGCGTCACCCGGATGTCGATGAGCGGGTATCCGGCCGCAACTCCTTTGGCGGCCTGGGCCCTTACGCCCTTCTCGACCGACGGGATGAACTGCCGCGGCACCGCGCCGCCGACCACCTTGTCCACGAACTCGATGCCCGAGCCGCCCGGCAGCGGCTCCACCTCGATCTCGCAGATCGCGTACTGCCCGTGCCCGCCGGACTGCTTCACATGCCGGCCGCGCCCGGCGGACTTGTTCGCGAACGTCTCCCGTAGGGAGACCTTGTGCGCGATCACGTCGACCTGGACGCCGTACCGGCTGCGCAGCCGCTCCAGCGCGACATCCGCGTGCGCCTCGCCCAGGCACCACAGCACGACCTGGTGGGTGTCCTGGTTCTGCTCGAGCCGCATGGTCGGATCTTCGGCGACCAGCCGGGACAGGCCCTGCGAGAGCTTGTCCTCGTCGGCCTTGCTGTGCGCCTGGATGGCCAGCGGCAGCAGCGGGTCGGGCATCTGCCAGGGCTCCATCAGGAGCGGGTCGTCCTTGGCCGAGAGCGTGTCGCCGGTCTCCGCGCGGCTCAGCTTCGCCACGGACGCCAGGTCCCCGGCGATGCAGCGGGTGAGCGTGCGCTGCTGTTTGCCGAACGGTGCGGACAGGGCGCCGATCCGTTCGTCGACATCGTGGTCCTCGTGCCCACGGTCGGCGAGTCCGTGCCCGGAGATATGCACGGTCTCGTCGGGGTGCAGGGTGCCGGAGAAGACGCGCACCAGGGAGACCCGGCCGACGTACGGGTCGGACGCCGTCTTCACGACCTCCGCGACCAGTGGCCCGTCCGGGTCGCAGAGCTTCAGCTCACGCGGCTTGCCGTCGACCGTGGTGACCCGGGGTGCCTCGCGCTCCAGGGGGGTCGGGAAGCCTCCGGTGACCAGTTCCAGCAGCTCGACCGTGCCCAGGCCCTGCCGGGCGCCGTCGGCCGCGGGGGCGGCGGCCAGGACGGGGAAGAAGACCCCGCGCGCGACGGCCCGTTCCAGGTCGTCGATCAGCGTCTTGACGTCGATGCTCTCGCCGCCGAGATACCGGTCCATGAGGGTCTCGTCCTCGCTCTCCGAGATGATCCCCTCGATCAGCCGGTTGCGGGCCTCCTCGATCAGCGGCAGCTGCTCCGGATCCGGATCCGACTCCTTGCGCTCGCCGGTCGAGTAGTCGAACAGCTTCTGCGACAGCAGCCCGATCAGCCCGGTCACGGGCGCGTGCCCGTCGGGCCCCTGCGGACCGTGCAGCGGCAGATACAGCGGCAGTACGGCGTCGGGGTCGTCCCCGCCGAAGGCCTCCGCGCAGATCCGCGTCATCTCCTCGTAGTCGGCGCGCGCGGCCTCCAGGTGCGTGACGACGATCGCCCGGGGCATGCCGACGGCAGCGCACTCCTCCCACACCATGCGCGTCGAGCCGTCCACCCCGTCCGACGCGGAGACGACGAAAAGGGCCGCGTCCGCCGCTCGCAGACCGGCCCTCAGCTCTCCGACGAAGTCGGCGTATCCGGGGGTGTCGAGGATGTTGACCTTGATGCCGTCCCATTCGACGGGCACCAGGGAGAGCTGCACCGAACGCTGCTGCCGGTGCTCGATCTCGTCGTAGTCCGAAACGGTGCCGCCGTCCTCCACACGGCCCGCCCGGTTCACCGCCCCCGCTGTGAGTGCGAGAGCTTCCACCAACGTGGTCTTGCCCGATCCGCTGTGGCCGACCAGCACCACATTCCGTACGGACGCGGGGTGGTCGGCCGCTGTTGCCCTGCCGGCGGCTCCGGGGTGTGCGTTCGCCTTGTCGCCCATGGCCTTGCCTCCCGTGCACGGTGAGGTCTCTGTGGGCGCGGACACGCGGCTCCGCGTGCGGTGGCGGCTCCGGCGACGCCCGCGGTCCTTCGAGCTTTCCACTCCCGTCACGGTGCGTCCATACGACGGACGCGATCTGGCCGCCCGTCGTCTGTTGCGGACGGTCCGGCCGCTCCGACGGCCGGTGGCGGGTGCCCGGACGTCGCCGACACGCGCGCGTGGCTACGATGGGCCAGCCGGTAGCCAGCAGGGGCCGTCCGGCGACACCGAGCCCTCGGGAAGGCCATGCTGAACAAGTACGCGCGTGCATTCTTCACGCGTGTCCTCACACCGTTCGCCGCGTTTCTCATCCGTCGCGGGGTCAGCCCCGACACGGTGACGCTCCTCGGCACCACCGGAGTGGTCGCGGGAGCGCTGGTCTTCTACCCGATGGGCGAGTTCTTCTGGGGCACGGTCGTGATCACGCTGTTCGTGTTCTCCGACCTCGTCGACGGCAACATGGCCCGCCAGCTCGGCCGCTCCAGCCGCTGGGGTGCCTTCCTGGACTCCACGCTCGACCGGGTCGCGGACGGCGCGATCTTCGGCGGCTTCATCCTCTGGTACGCGGGCGGCGGCGACGACCTCGTCCTGTGCGCCGTCTCGATCTTCTGTCTGGCCAGCGGCCAGGTGGTGTCGTACACCAAGGCCCGTGGCGAGTCGATCGGACTGCCGGTCGCGGTCAACGGGCTGGTCGAGCGCGCCGAGCGGCTGGTGATCTCCCTGGTCGCCGCAGGTCTCGCGGGACTGCACGACTTCGGCGTGCCCGGTATCCAGTACCTGCTGCCGGTCGCCCTGTGGGTCGTCGCCGTCGGCAGCCTGGTGACGTTGATCCAGCGGGTCGTCACGGTCCGCCGGGAGTCGGCCGAGGCGGACGAGGCCGCCGCGCGGGAGAATGCCTCCCAGGGGAGTGAGGCGGCGAAGTGAGCGCCCAGGATCGGCTGACGGACGCGCTGTACGGGATCGGCTGGGGCACGGTCAAGAAGCTCCCCGAGCCGGTCGCCGTACGGCTGGGGAACACGATCGCCGACGCCGCCTGGAAGCGGCGCGGCAAGAGCGTACGGCGGCTGGAGAGCAACTACGCGCGCGTGGTGCCCGACGCGAGCCCGGAGCGCCTCGCCGAGCTCTCGCGCGTGGGCATGCGCTCGTATCTGCGCTACTGGATGGAGTCCTTCCGGCTGCCGGCCTGGAGCGCCGAGCGCATAAGGAACGGCTTGGAGTGCAAGGACATCCACCACCTGACGGACGGCCTCTCCTCCGGCCGCGGCGTCGTCCTGGCCCTGCCCCACCTGGCCAACTGGGACCTGGCCGGGGCCTGGGTCACCACCAAGCTCGAGACGCCCTTCACCACGGTCGCCGAGCGCCTGAAGCCGGAGACGCTGTACGACCGTTTCGTCGCCTACCGCGAAGGCCTCGGCATGGAGGTCCTGCCGCACAACGGCGGCTCCGCCTTCGGCACCCTGGCCCGGCGGCTGCGTGACGGCGGTCTGGTCTGCCTGGTCGCCGACCGTGACCTGTCCGCCTCCGGCGTCGAGGTCGAGTTCTTCGGCGACGCGGCCCGGATGCCCGCCGGACCCGCGCTGCTCGCCCAGCAGACAGGCGCGCTTCTGCTGCCGGCGACACTCTGGTACGACGACTCGCCCGTCATGCGGGGTCGTGTACACCCCCCGATCGAGGTACCCGAGGCAGGTACGAAGGCAGAGAAGACGTCTGTCATGACACAGGCGTTGGCCGATGCCTTCGCCGGCGGGATCGCCGACCATCCGGAGGACTGGCACATGCTGCAGCGATTGTGGCTCGCCGACCTGGAACCCCGACCGTCCGACGGGGAGCGGCCGTGAGAATCGGCATCGTCTGCCCGTACTCCTGGGACGTGCCGGGCGGCGTCCAGTTCCACA
This sequence comes from Streptomyces sp. DG2A-72, assembly GCF_030499575.1. Classification (NCBI taxonomy): domain Bacteria; kingdom Bacillati; phylum Actinomycetota; class Actinomycetes; order Kitasatosporales; family Streptomycetaceae; genus Streptomyces; species Streptomyces sp. DG2A-72. The sequence goes on along the minus strand of NZ_JASTLC010000001.1, from coordinate 1,636,230 downwards.
TCCGCGACCTCGCCGAATACTTCATCCGCCTCGGCCACGAAGTGTCCGTCCTCGCACCCGCCGACGACGACACCCCGCTCCCGCCGTACGTCGTCTCGGCAGGCCGCGCGGTCCCGGTGCCGTACAACGGCTCGGTGGCTCGGCTGAACTTCGGCTTCCTGTCGGCCGCGCGGGTACGGCGCTGGCTGCACGACGGCGCCTTCGACGTGGTCCACATCCACGAGCCGTCCTCGCCCTCGCTCGGCCTGCTCACCTGCTGGGCGGCGCAGGGCCCGATCGTCGCGACCTTCCACACGTCCAACCCGCGCTCCCGGGCGATGGTCGCCGCGTACGCGATCCTCCAGGCCGCGCTGGAGAAGATCAGCGCGCGGATCGCCGTGAGCGAGTACGCCCGCCGCACCCTCGTGGAACACCTCGGCGGCGACGCGGTGGTGATCCCGAACGGCGTGGACGTCGACTTCTTCGCCAAGGCCGAGCCCCGGCCCGAGTGGCAGGGAGAAACGATCGGCTTCATAGGGCGCATCGACGAGCCCCGCAAGGGCCTGCCGGTGCTCATGAAGGCGCTGCCCAAGATCCTCGCCGCCCGTCCGCAGACTCGGCTGCTGGTCGCGGGGCGCGGCGACGAGGAGGAGGCTGTCGAGACGCTGCCCGAGGACATGCGCTCCCGGGTCGAGTTCCTCGGCATGGTCAGCGACGAGGACAAGGCCCGTCTGCTGCGCAGCGTCGACCTGTACGTCGCCCCGAACACCGGCGGCGAGAGCTTCGGGATCATCCTGGTCGAGGCCATGTCGGCGGGTGCTCCCGTGCTCGCCTCGGACCTGGACGCGTTCGCGCAGGTACTCGACCAGGGCGGCGCGGGCGAGTTGTTCGCCAACGAGGACGCGAACGCTCTCGCCGAAGGCGCCGTACGCCTCCTCGAGGACCCAGAGCGTCGGGCCGAGCTGCGGGCACGCGGCAGCGCCCATGTCCGGAGGTTCGACTGGTCCACGGTCGGCGCGGACATCTTGTCGGTCTACGAAACGGTGACGGACGGGACGACGGCGGTGGCGGCCGCCGACGAGCGGTCGCCGGGGTTGCGGGCGCGGCTGGGGCTGGCGCGCGACTGACCCTGCACGCGCGCGTGGTCTTTCCGCTCGGACACGCTGACCACAGTTGCTCCACAGAGCCCGGCTAACCTTGCCGCCCGTGACCGCAACCCTCATCTGGATCCTCGTCGCTCTCGTGGTGATCGGCCTTTACCTGAGCTGGACCGCAGGCAGGCTCGACCGGCTGCACGCCCGCATCGACGCCACCCGCGCCGCGCTCGACGCCCAGCTGCTGCGCCGCGCTTCGGTGGCCCAGGAACTGGCGACCTCCGGCGTGCTCGATCCGGCCGCCTCGATCGTCCTGTACGAGGCCGCGCACGCCGCGCGGCAGGCCGAGGAGGAGCAACGGGAGGTCGCCGAGAGCGAGTTGAGTCAGGCGCTCAGGGCCGTGTTCGCCGAGGCGCAGCAGGTGGAGGCGGTACGGGAGGCGCCCGGGGGAGAGGCGGCCACGCATGAACTCACGGAGGCGGTACGCCGGGTGCCGATGGCCCGCCGCTTCCACAACGACGCTGTGGGAGCGGCCCGGAGGCTCCGGGAGCACCGCAAGGTGCGCTGGTTCCGGCTGGCCGGTCACGCGCCGTTCCCGATGGCCTTCGAGATGGACGACGAGCCCCCGGCGGCCCTGGTGGTGCGGGCCGCGTAGCCGCGCCCGCACGCAAAACGATCCACCGGCTCCTCATTGGCCCTTGCTGTGGCCTGGTCCCCTCGCGTTTCCTCGGTGTTCGCAGAAACCCTCTTTCACCGAGCGAGGTCACCCGTGTCCAGCATGCTTCCCCACTCCGCCCAGACGCCCGAGACCGGCACCGCGCGCGTGAAGCGCGGCATGGCCGAGCAGCTCAAGGGCGGCGTGATCATGGACGTCGTCACGCCGGAACAGGCGAAGATCGCCGAGGACGCCGGCGCCGTGGCCGTCATGGCGCTGGAGCGGGTCCCGGCCGACATCCGCAAGGACGGCGGCGTGGCCCGTATGTCCGACCCGGACATGATCGAGGGCATCATCGAGGCCGTCTCCATCCCGGTCATGGCCAAGTCCCGCATCGGCCACTTCGTCGAGGCCCAGGTGCTGCAGTCCCTCGGTGTCGACTACATCGACGAGTCGGAGGTGCTCACCCCGGCCGACGAGGTCAACCACTCCGACAAGTGGGCCTTCACCACGCCGTTCGTCTGCGGTGCCACCAACCTGGGCGAGGCCCTGCGCCGGATCGCCGAGGGCGCGGCCATGATCCGCTCCAAGGGCGAGGCCGGCACCGGCAACGTCGTCGAGGCCGTCCGCCACCTGCGCCAGATCAAGAACGAGATCGCCCGTCTGCGCGGCTACGACAACAACGAGCTGTACGCCGCCGCCAAGGAGCTGCGTGCCCCGTACGAACTCGTCAAGGAGGTCTCGGAGCTGGGCAAGCTGCCGGTGGTCCTCTTCTCCGCCGGTGGTGTCGCCACCCCGGCCGACGCCGCGCTGATGCGCCAGCTCGGCGCCGAGGGCGTCTTCGTCGGCTCCGGCATCTTCAAGTCCGGCGACCCGGCCAAGCGTGCCGCCGCCATCGTGAAGGCGACCACCTTCTACGACGACCCCAAGATCATCGCGGACGCGTCCCGCAACCTCGGCGAGGCCATGGTCGGCATCAACTGCGACACCCTCCCCGAGGCCGAGCGCTACGCGAACCGGGGCTGGTGATGACCGCTCCCGTAGTCGGAGTGCTCGCGCTCCAGGGCGACGTACGGGAGCACCTCGTCGCCCTGGCCGCGGCCGATGCCGTGGCCAGGCCGGTGCGGCGCCCCGAAGAACTCGCCGGGATCGACGGCCTGGTCCTGCCCGGCGGCGAGTCCACCACCATCTCCAAGCTGGCCGTCCTCTTCGGCGTGATGGAACCCCTCCGCGCGCGCGTGCGGGACGGCATGCCCGTCTACGGCACCTGCGCGGGCATGATCATGCTCGCCGACAAGATCCTCGACCCGCGCTCGGGCCAGGAGACGATCGGCGGCATCGACATGATCGTGCGCCGCAACGCCTTCGGACGTCAGAACGAGTCCTTCGAAGCGGCGGTCGATGTGCAGGGCGTCGCGGGCGATCCTGTGGAGGGCGTCTTCATCCGCGCCCCCTGGGTGGAGTCCGTCGGCGCCGCGGCCGAGGTGCTCGCCGAGCACGACGGCCACATCGTCGCGGTCCGCCAGGGCAACGCGCTGGCCACGTCGTTCCACCCGGAACTGACCGGCGACCACCGCGTGCACGGCCTGTTCGTCGACATGGTGCGCGCGTACCGGACGACGGAGTCCTTGTAGGATCTGGAGGTCTCCCAGGCCCTTAAGATCTGGGGGAGTTCGTTCGGAGATGGGTTACGCGAAGGAGACAGGCAGATGTCCGGCCACTCTAAATGGGCCACGACGAAGCACAAGAAGGCCGTGATCGATGCCAAGCGCGGCAAGCTCTTCGCGAAGCTGATCAAGAACATCGAGGTCGCGGCCCGCACCGGTGGCGCCGACCCCGATGGCAACCCGACTCTGTACGACGCCATCCAGAAGGCGAAGAAGTCGTTGGTCCCGAACAAGAACATCGACTCCGCGGTCAAGCGCGGCGCCGGCCTGGAGGCCGGTGGCGCCGACTACGAGACGATCATGTACGAGGGCTACGGCCCGAACGGCGTCGCGGTGCTCATCGAGTGCCTCACCGACAACCGCAACCGCGCCGCCTCGGACGTCCGCGTCGCCATGACCCGCAACGGCGGCTCCATGGCCGACCCCGGCTCCGTGTCGTACCTCTTCAACCGCAAGGGCGTCGTGATCGTCCCCAAGGGCGAGCTGACCGAGGACGATGTCCTGGGTGCCGTCCTCGACGCGGGTGCCGAGGAGGTCAACGACCTCGGTGAGTCCTTCGAGGTCCTCAGCGAGGCCACCGACCTGGTCACGGTCCGTACCGCCCTCCAGGACGCCGGCATCGACTACGACTCCGCCGAGGCCAACTTCGTCCCGACCATGCAGGTCGAACTGGACGAGGAGGGCGCCAAGAAGATCTTCAAGCTGATCGACGCGCTCGAGGACAGCGACGACGTCCAGAACGTCTTCGCCAACTTCGATGTCAGCGACGAGATCATGGAGAAGGTCGACGCGTAACGCTGCCGCGGGCCGATCGGATTCGGCGGGCCGGTGGGACACGTCCCACCGGCCCGCCGCTGTTGTCGGTGGCACCCGATAGCCTGCACAAACAGGCGATCGAAGGGAGGGGCGCGTGCGCGTACTGGGGGTGGACCCGGGGCTGACGCGTTGCGGTGTCGGTGTGGTCGAAGGTGTCGCCGGCCGGCCCCTCACCATGCTCGGCGTCGGCGTGGTCCGCACGCCCGCGGATGCGGACCTGGGGCACCGTCTCGTCGCCATCGAGCAGGGCATCGAGCAGTGGCTGGACGAACACCGGCCCGAATTCCTCGCCGTGGAGCGGGTGTTCAGCCAGCACAACGTGCGGACGGTGATGGGCACGGCCCAGGCCAGCGCCGTGGCCATGCTCTGCGCGGCCCGCCGAGGCATCCCCGTCGCCCTGCACACCCCCAGCGAGGTCAAGGCCGCAGTCACCGGCAGCGGCCGCGCGGACAAGGCACAGGTCGGCGCGATGGTCACCCGCCTGCTGCGGCTCGACGCGCCACCCAAGCCCGCCGACGCCGCCGACGCGCTCGCGCTCGCCATCTGCCACATCTGGCGTGCCCCCGCCCACAACCGCCTCCAGCAGGCTGTCGCCCTGCACGCGGCAAAAGCAACCGCATCGAAAGGTCGCCCGGCATGATCGCCTTCGTCAGCGGCACGGTCGCCGCCCTCGCCCCCGACACCGCGGTGGTCGAGGTCGGCGGTGTCGGCATGGCCGTCCAGTGCACGCCGAACACCCTGTCCACGCTCCGGCTCGGTCAGCCCGCCAAGCTGCACACCTCGCTCGTGGTCCGAGAGGACTCGCTCACTCTGTACGGCTTCGCGGACGACGACGAACGGCAGACCTTCGAACTGCTCCAGACCGCCAGCGGAGTCGGCCCCCGCCTGGCCCAGGCCATGCTCGCCGTCCACAGCCCGGACGCCCTGCGCCGAGCCGTCACGACAGCCGACGAGAAGGCGCTCACCGCCGTCCCCGGCATCGGCAAGAAGGGTGCCCAGAAGCTGCTGCTGGAGCTGAAGGACCGGCTCGGTGAGCCGATCGGTGCACCCGCGGTGGGTACGGCGATCGGCGGCGGCTGGCGAGACCAACTGCATGCCGCGCTGATCGGACTGGGCTACGCGACCCGCGAGGCCGACGAGGCCGTGGCCGCCGTGGCCCCGCAGGCCGAGGCGGCAGACGGCACCCCGCAAGTGGGTCAGCTGCTGAAGGCCGCTCTCCAGACCCTCAACCGCGCCCGCTGACCCCCGACCCCGAGGCATACGTAATGAACTGGGACGACCCGACCGACACCCCCGCCGCCGAGCGGCTGGTGGGGTCGGTCGCCGACCGTGAGGACCAGGCCGTCGAGGCCGCCCTGCGCCCCAAGGACCTGGACGAGTTCATCGGCCAGGAGAAGGTCCGCGAGCAACTCGACCTCGTCCTGCGGGCCGCACGCGCACGTGGCGCCACCGCCGACCATGTGCTGCTCTCCGGCGCCCCCGGCCTCGGCAAGACCACCCTCTCGATGATCATCGCGGCCGAGATGGGCGCCCCGATCCGGATCACCAGCGGCCCCGCCATCCAGCACGCCGGCGACCTCGCCGCGATCCTGTCCTCGCTCCAGGAGGGCGAGGTCCTCTTCCTCGACGAGATCCACCGCATGTCCCGGCCCGCCGAGGAGATGCTCTACATGGCGATGGAGGACTTCCGCGTCGACGTCATCGTCGGCAAGGGCCCGGGTGCCACCGCCATCCCGCTCGAACTTCCCCCCTTCACCCTGGTCGGCGCCACCACGCGCGCGGGCCTGCTGCCGCCCCCGCTGCGCGACCGCTTCGGCTTCACCGCGCACATGGAGTTCTACGAGCCCGCCGAACTGGAGCGCGTCATCCACCGCTCCGCGCACCTCCTCGACCTAGAGATCGGGGCCGACGGCGCTGCCGAGATCGCCGGCCGCTCCCGCGGCACACCCCGTATCGCCAACCGCCTGCTGCGCCGCGTCCGCGACTACGCGCAGGTCAAGGCCGACGGGATCATCACGCGCGACATCGCGTCCGCGGCACTGAAGGTCTACGAAGTCGACGCCCGCGGGCTGGACCGGCTCGACCGGGGCGTCCTCGAAGCCCTGCTCAAGCTCTTCGGCGGCGGCCCGGTCGGACTGTCGACACTCGCCGTCGCGGTGGGGGAGGAGCGCGAGACCGTGGAAGAGGTCGCCGAGCCGTTCCTCGTACGGGAGGGGCTGCTGGCCCGCACCCCGCGCGGCCGGGTGGCCACGCCCGCCGCATGGGCACATCTCGGCCTCACCCCGCCCCGCTCGTCCGGTGCGGGAAACGGACAACAGGACCTGTTCGGGACGTGACGGCGGCCCCACGGCGAGGGCATTGGCCCGACCAGGAACCCCGGTGTCATGCTGAGCGTTGTTCCTTGCGCGCGGACTCGCTTAGACTCCGCCGATGCCGCCTTTGTCGGCGGCACACATACCCCCAACCATCAGGCCGCTCACCATCGCGGTCGCGTGAAGGAAGTACCGACCCGTGAGTCTCGTGACCCTCCTCCCGTTCATCGTGCTCATCGGGGCCATGTTCCTGATGACCCGCTCGGCCAAGAAGAAGCAGCAGCAGGCCGCGAACATGCGGAACGAAATGCAGCCCGGCAGCGGCGTCCGCACGATCGGGGGCATGTACGCCACGGTCAAGGAGGTCAACGAGGACACGGTCCTCCTCGACGCAGGCCCGGGTGTCGACCTCCTCTTCGCCAAGAACGCGATCGGTGCCGTCCTGACCGACGACGAGTACAACCGCATCGTCCACGGCGTCGAGCACGACCTGAAGAGTGACGTCGTCCCGGACGACGCCTCCTCCCTCACCGAGTCGGAGTCCGGTGAGACCGCCGCCGCCTCCGACGACACGCCGGTCGACCTGGGCAAGAAGGACGTGGACGAGGAGCCGGCCGACGAGACCGCGGCCGCCGAGGCGAAGGCTGACGACGAGCCGAAGAAGACCGACGGCGACTCCGACGCGAAGTAGTCATGCACCGGGGCGCGCGGGCCGCTCCCGCGCGCCCCGGAACATGCGAAGCTCGCTGGGGATCCCGACACCATGTCATGGCCGCCCGCCCGCCGCACGGGCGCGAGGCGGCCCGAGAGGGAGTACGAGAAGGTGGCAGCACCTAAGAAGGGCCGGAGCGCGAGCGCCCAGAGCAGGCCAGGGCGCTCGCTGGTCCTGATCCTGATCGCCATCGTGGCGCTCACCGGGGGAATGTTCGCCTCCGGACACACCACTCCGCGTCTCGGCATCGACCTGGCCGGCGGTACGAGCATCACGCTCCGCGCGGAGCCCGAGGACGGCGACCAGTCCGCGATCAACAAGAAGAACATGGACACCGCGGTCGACATCATGAACCGCCGTGTCAACGGTCTCGGTGTCTCTGAGGCAGAGGTCCAGACCCAGGGCGATCGCAACATCATCGTCAACATCCCCAAGGGCACGAACTCCGAGGAGGCCCGGAAGCAGGTCGGCACCACCGCCAAGCTCTACTTCCGTCCCGTCCTCGCCACCGAGGTCGCCGGCGCCGGAGCCGCGGCCAGCCCGTCGCCCAGCGCCTCCGGCAGCCCCTCGGGCGACGCCGACAAGGACAAGGCGACCTCGTCCTCGTCCCCGTCCCCGTCCGCCACCCCCTCGGCGACCTCCACCACGCAGGGACGCGCGGTCACCGACGCGCTCAAGGCCGACGCCACCCCGAGCGGCTCCGCTTCGCCCTCCGGAAGCCCCTCCCCCTCCGCGACCGGCAGCGCCCCGGCCGACGACACCAGCAAGCTCCAGGCGCAGTACACCGCGCTCGACTGCACCAAGAAGGCAGTCCGCGCCACGGCCGGCGAGGGCGCCAAGCCCACCGCGCCGACGGTCGCCTGCGGCCAGAACTCGCAAGGTCAGTGGCAGAAGTACATCCTCGGCCCCGCCGAGGTCGACGGCACCGACGTCGACAAGGCCCAGGCCGTCTTCAACACCCAGACCGGCGCGGGCTGGACCGTCACGATGGACTTCACGTCCGCCGGCACCAAGAAGTTCGCCGCGATCACCGGCAAGCTGGCCCAGAACCAGTCCCCGCAGAACCAGTTCGCCATCGTCCTGGACGGCGAGGTCGTCTCCGACCCGTACGTCCGCCAGGCGCTGACCGGCGGCAACGCCGAGATCTCCGGCAACTTCAACCAGGAGTCGGCCCAGAGCCTCTCCAACATGCTGTCGTACGGCGCCCTGCCGCTGACCTTCAAGGAGGACAGCGTCACCACGGTGACCGCGGCCCTCGGCGGTGAGCAGCTGCAGGCCGGCCTGATCGCGGGCGCGATCGGTCTCGCCCTGGTCATCATCTACCTGCTGGCCTTCTACCGCGGCCTGTCGATCATCGCCATCCCCTCGCTGCTGGTCTCCGCGATCCTCACCTACGTGATCATGTCGCTGCTCGGCCCGACCATCGGCTTCGCGCTGAACCTGCCGGCCGTGTGCGGCGCCATCGTCGCGATCGGCATCACAGCGGACTCGTTCATCGTGTTCTTCGAACGCGTCCGGGACGAGATCCGCGAGGGCCGCACGCTGCGCCCCGCCGTGGAGCGGGGCTGGCCGCGCGCCCGGCGCACCATCCTGGTCTCCGACTTCGTGTCGTTCCTCGCCGCCGCCGTGCTGTTCGTCGTCACCGTCGGCAAGGTCCAGGGCTTCGCGTTCACCCTCGGTCTGACCACCGTGCTCGACGTGGTCGTCGTCTTCCTCTTCACCAAGCCGCTGATGACGATCCTCGCCCGCAAGAAGTTCTTCGCGAACGGCCACAAGTGGTCCGGCCTCGACCCGAAGGGCCTGGGCGCCAAACCTCCGCTGCGCCGTACCCGCCGTCCCGCCCGTCCCACCGCCGGCCCTGTCGACCCGAAGGAGGCGTGAGATGTCGAAGCTCGGCAACCTCGGCGCCCGACTGCACCGTGGCGAGGTCGGCTACGACTTCGTCCGCAACCGCAAGATCTGGTACGGCGTCTCGATCCTGATCACCATCGTGGCCATCGCCGGCCTGGCGGTGCGCGGCCTGAACATGGGCATCGAGTTCCAGGGCGGCGCGGTCTTCACCACCCCGAAGACCAGCGTCTCGGTCTCCCAGGCCGAGGAGTACGCGGAAACCGCGTCCGGCCACGACGCGATCGTCCAGGAGCTCGGCAGCGGCGGCCTGCGCATCCAGATCGCCGGTATCGACACCGCCAAGGCCGACCAGATCAAGACCGATCTCTCCAAGGACCTGAGCGTCGACTCGGAGAAGATCAACGCCGAGCTCGTCGGCCCCAGTTGGGGTGAACAGATCGCCAACAAGGCCTGGCAGGGTCTGGCGATCTTCATGGTGCTCGTCGTGATCTACCTGGCGATCGCATTCGAATGGCGCATGGCCGCGGCCGCATTGGTCGCCCTGATCCACGACATCACCATCACGGTCGGCATCTACGCCCTCGTCGGCTTCGAAGTGACACCGGGCACGGTGATCGGTCTGCTGACCATCCTCGGTTACTCGCTCTACGACACCGTCGTCGTCTTCGACAGCCTCAAGGAGCAGGCGAAGGACATCACCAAGCAGACCCGCTTGACGTACAGCGACGTCGCCAACAACTCCATCAACAGCACCCTGATGCGTTCCATCAACACGACGGTGGTCGCGCTGCTGCCGGTCGCCGGTCTGCTGTTCATCGGCGGTGGCTTCCTCGGCGCCGGCATGCTCAACGACATCTCGCTGTCGCTGTTCGTCGGCCTCGCGGCCGGTGCGTACTCCTCGATCTTCATCGCCACGCCGCTCGTCGCCGACCTCAAGGAGCGCGACCCGCAGATGAAGGCGCTCAGGAAGCGCGTCCTCGCCAAGCGGGCACAGGCCGCCGCACAGGGCGGGCCCGTGGACGCCGAGATCACCGATGAGCCGCACGCCGACGAGCCGGAGGACGCCGCTCCCGCCGTCGTCGGCCCGCGCAGCCAGGCCGCGCCCCGCAACCGGGGTCGCGGTGGCCGACCCTCCGGGAAGCGCCGATGACCGACATCGAGGAACTGCTGCTCAGCCGCATCCGTGACGTGGCCGACTACCCGGAGCCGGGCGTGATGTTCAAGGACATCACCCCGCTCCTGGCGGACCCGGCGGCGTTCACCGCCCTCACCGACGCCCTCGCCCAGGTCGCCGAGCGGACGAACGCGACGAAGGTCGTCGGCCTGGAGGCCCGCGGCTTCATCCTCGGCGCCCCCGTCGCCGTCCGCGCCGGCCTCGGCTTCATCCCCGTACGCAAGGCGGGCAAGCTCCCCGGAGCCACCCTCAGCCAGGCGTACGACCTGGAGTACGGCTCCGCCGAGATCGAGGTGCACGCCGAGGACCTCACCGGGGGCGACCGCGTCCTGGTCGTCGACGACGTCCTCGCCACCGGCGGCACCGCCGAGGCCTCCCTGAAGCTGATCCGCCGCGCGGGCGCCGAGGTCGCGGGCGTCGCGGTCCTCATGGAACTCGGCTTCCTGGGCGGCCGCACCCGCCTGGAACCGGTACTCGACGGGGCGCCGCTGGAGGCATTGCTCAAGGTCTGAACCGCAGCGAGCACGGCACACAAACGGCCGTCCCGGTATATCCGGGCCGGCCGTTTCGCGTCCCGAAGGGGCGCGGGACCGCATCGATATGCGGCTCCGCCGCGTGGGCGCGACCAGCCACAACGGGTCGTCAGTCGGCAATGCACCCAGCCACCCCGCACAAGCCCCGAAAACACTCAACGGACACCCCCAAATCACCCTCAGGTCACCTCCTGGAATGCCGGCGGCAGCCACTCGCGTTTCTCCGGTAGACGGCCCTCACATCGTCCGGAAGGCGATCCTGCCGCTGAGGATCGCTACCATGGGATCTCCGGAGCCTGACCGGGGGACCCGGATCGCGCACGAGGAGCCCTCTTGCCAGACGAGGCCCAGCCACTCACCGCCGCCAAGCCCGAGCCCGCCTCGGCGCCCGCGGCGAAGCCGCCCGCGCCGACCGAGTCGAACGCGAAGAACGACATCCGCGGGCCGGTCGAGCATGCCCAGTCCGCGCCCGTCGACAAGTCGGCAGAGCAGTCGCGCCCCAAGCCGGCCCCGTCCGAGCGCCCGGTCACGCCCGCGGTCCGTCCGAACACCGGCCAGCCCGCTCGCTCCGGCTCCTCCAACCGTGTCCGCGCCCGCCTCGCCCGCCTCGGCGTCCAGCGCTCCAACCCGTACAACCCGGTCCTGGAACCGTTGCTGCGCATAGTCCGCAGCAACGACCCGAAGATCGAGACGGCCACGCTCCGCCAGATCGAGAAGGCCTACCAGGTCGCCGAGCGCTGGCACCGCGGCCAGAAGCGCAAGAGCGGTGACCCGTACATCACCCACCCCCTCGCCGTCACCACGATCCTCGCCGAGCTGGGTATGGATCCGGCCACCTTGATGGCGGGCCTGCTGCACGACACCGTCGAGGACACCGAGTACGGCCTCGACCAGCTCCGCCGCGACTTCGGCGACTCCGTCGCCCTGCTCGTCGACGGCGTCACCAAGCTGGACAAGGTCAAGTTCGGCGAGGCCGCGCAGGCCGAGACCGTGCGCAAGATGGTCGTCGCCATGGCGAAGGATCCCCGCGTTCTGGTCATCAAGCTCGCCGACCGCCTGCACAACATGCGCACCATGCGCTATCTCAAGCGCGAGAAGCAGGAGAAGAAGGCGCGCGAGACCCTCGAGATCTACGCGCCGCTCGCTCACCGCCTCGGCATGAACACCATCAAGTGGGAACTGGAGGACCTCGCCTTCGCGATCCTCTACCCCAAGATGTACGACGAGATCGTACGGCTGGTGGCGGAGCGGGCGCCGAAGCGTGACGAGTATCTGGCCATAGTGACCGACGAGGTCCAGCAGGACCTGCGGGCCGCCCGCATCAAGGCGACCGTCACCGGACGCCCGAAGCACTACTACAGCGTCTACCAGAAGATGATCGTCCGCGGCCGTGACTTCGCGGAGATCTACGACCTGGTGGGCATCCGCGTCCTCGTGGACACCGTCCGCGACTGCTACGCCGCCCTCGGCACCGTGCACGCGCGATGGAACCCGGTCCCCGGCCGGTTCAAGGACTACATCGCGATGCCCAAGTTCAACATGTACCAGTCGCTGCACACGACGGTGATCGGGCCCAACGGCAAGCCGGTCGAACTCCAGATCCGTACGTTCGACATGCACCGCCGCGCCGAGTACGGCATCGCCGCGCACTGGAAGTACAAGCAGGAGGCCGTCGCGGGCGCCTCCAAGATCCGTACCGATGTGCCGAAGTCGTCCGGCAAGGGCAAGGACGACCACCTCAACGACATGGCGTGGCTGCGCCAACTGCTCGACTGGCAGAAGGAGACCGAGGACCCGGGCGAGTTCCTGGAGTCGCTGCGCTTCGACCTGTCCCGCAACGAGGTCTTCGTCTTCACGCCGAAGGGCGACGTCATAGCGCTGCCGGCCGGTGCGACACCGGTCGACTTCGCGTACGCGGTCCACACCGAAGTCGGGCACCGCACCATAGGAGCACGGGTCAACGGCCGTCTCGTACCGCTCGAATCCACTCTGGACAACGGCGACTTGGTGGAGGTCTTCACCTCCAAGGCGGCCGGCGCCGGACCGTCCCGCGACTGGCTCGGCTTCGTCAAGTCGCCGCGCGCCCGCAACAAGATCCGGGCCTGGTTCTCCAAGGAGCGCCGGGACGAGGCCATCGAGCAGGGCAAGGACGCCATCGCACGCGCGATGCGCAAACAGAACCTGCCGATCCAGCGCATCCTCACGGGCGACTCCCTCGTCACCCTCGCGCACGAGATGCGCTACCCCGACATCTCCTCGCTGTACGCGGCGATCGGCGAGGGACATGTCGCCGCGCAGAACGTCGTACAGAAGCTCGTTCAGGCCCTCGGTGGGGAGGAGGCCGCCACCGAGGAGATGGACGAGGCGGTACCGTCCCCCCGCGGCCGCGGCCGCAAGCGGCGCAGCAACCAGGACCCCGGTGTGGTGGTCAAGGGCGTCGACGACGTCTGGGTCAAGCTCGCCCGCTGTTGTACGCCGGTCCCCGGTGACCCGATCATCGGCTTCGTCACCCGCGGTAGCGGAGTATCGGTTCACCGCAGCGACTGTGTGAACGTGGAGTCACTGTCCCGCGAGCCCGAGCGCATCCTCGACGTCGAGTGGGCGCCCACGCAGTCCTCGGTCTTCCTGGTCGCCATCCAGGTCGAGGCCCTCGACCGCTCCCGGCTGCTGTCGGACGTCACCCGCGTCCTGTCCGACCAGCACGTCAACATCCTCTCCGCGGCCGTCCAGACCTCCCGCGACCGCGTCGCCACCTCCCGCTTCACCTTCGAGATGGGCGACCCGAAGCATCTCGGCCACGTCCTGAAGGCGGTCAGGGGAGTGGAGGGCGTGTACGACGTGTACCGGGTGACGTCGGCGCGCAGCCGGGCGTAACCGCCGTACGAGCACGAAAAGGGGCTCCCCTCGGGGAGCCCCTTCGTCGTGTGCCTCCGGCGTGTCAGCCGCCGAACTCCTGCAGACCCTTCAGCGCCTGGTCCAGCAGCGCCTGGCGGCCCTCCAGCTCCCGCTCCAGCTTGTCGGCCTTGGCGTTGTTGCCCTGGGCGCGCGCCTGCTCGATCTGCTTCCGGAGCTTGTCCACGGCGGCCTGGAGCTGGCCGGTGAGACCCTCGGCACGCGCGCGTGCCTCCGGGTTGGTCCGGCGCCACTCGGCCTCCTCGGCCTCCTGGATGGCCCGCTCCACCGCGTGCATCCGGCCCTCGACCTTCGGACGCGCGTCGCGCGGCACATGACCGATGGCCTCCCAGCGCTCGTTGATCGAGCGGAACGCGGCACGTGCGGCCTTGAGGTCCGTGACCGGGAGGATCTTCTCGGCCTCCTCGGCCAGCTCCTCCTTGAGCTTCAGGTTCTCCGACTGCTCCGCGTCCCGCTCGGCGAAGACCGAGCTGCGGGCGGCGAAGAACACGTCCTGCGCGCCGCGGAAGCGGTTCCACAAGTCGTCCTCGTGCTCGCGCTGGGCGCGGCCCGCGGCCTTCCACTCCGACATCAGCTCGCGGTAGCGCGCGGCCGTCGGACCCCAGTCCGTCGAGCCCGACAGCCCCTCGGCCTCGGCGACCAGCCGCTCCTTGGTCTTGCGGGCCTCCTCGCGCTGGGCGTCCAGCGATGCGAAGTGTGCCTTGCGACGCTTGGAGAACGCCGACCGGGCGTGCGAGAAGCGGTGCCACAGCTCGTCGTCCGACTTGCGGTCCAGCCGCGGCAGGCCCTTCCAGGTGTCCACCAGCGCCCGCAGCCGCTCACCGGCCACCCGCCACTGGTCGGACTGGGCCAGTTGCTCCGCCTCGGTGACCAGCGCCTCCTTGGCCTTGCGGGCCTCGTCGGACTGCTTGGCGCGCTGCTGCTTGCGCTCCTCGCGGCGTGCCGCGACGGTTTCCACGAGCTTGTCCAGCCGCTTCCGCAGCGCGTCCAGGTCACCGACGGCGTGGTGTGCGTCGACCTGCTCGCGGATGTGGTCGATGGCGACCTGGGCGTCCTTCGCGGAGAGGTCGGTGGTCTTCACTCGCTTCTCGAGGAGGCCGATCTCGACAACCAGGCCCTCGTACTTGCGCTCGAAGTAGGCCAGCGCCTCCTCAGGGGAGCCGGCCTGCCAGGAACCGACGACCTGCTCGCCGTCGGCCGTACGCACGTACACGGTCCCCGTCTCGTCGACGCGGCCCCACGGGTCGCTGCTCACAGCGCCTCCTCCACATGATGCCTGCACAGGGCTTCAGCACCCCCGGCATCGTCCACAGTTTCGTCACGGCCAACATAGGCGACCGGCGGGTTGCCTGTCCGCATCCCGCGCGACCGAAATTTCGCAGTTGACAGTCAGGATTTCGTGACAGTTGCCTTGTTGATCACGACCGTTGCGTTGGGTGCGGTGTTCCCGGTCGTGGGGTCGGCGGGCTGCGCTCCAGCGTCCGCGATCTTCTTCAGGATCTTCATGCCCGCTTCGGACACCGTTCCGAACGGTGTGTAGTCGGCCGGCAGCTGACTGTCCTGGTAGACGAGGAAGAACTGGCTTCCTCCGGAGTTGCGCCCTTGCTTCGTCTGAGCGTTGTACTGGTTGGCCATCGCGACCGTGCCCGCCGGGTACACCCCGCCCTTGAGGCTCTTGTCCTTGAGGTTCTCGTCCGGGATCGTGTAGCCGGGCCCGCCCGTGCCGGTGCCCTTCGGGTCGCCGCACTGCAGCACGTAGATGCCGCTGTCGACGAGCCGGTGGCACTTGGTGTGGTCGAAGAATCCCTTGCCCGCGAGGAAGTTGAAGGAATTCACGGTGTGCGGCGCGGCCGACGCCTTCAGGTCGATGTCTATGTCACCGCAGGTCGTGGCGAGCTTCATCGTGTACTTCGCCGACTCGTCGATGGTCATCGACGGCTCCTTCTTCCAGGTCGCCGTCTTGGCCTTGCCCGCGGCCGGCTTCTCGCAGGGGTCCGGCGCCTTGCTGGGCGCCGACGCGCTCGGCGTGACGTCCGCGCTCGGCGTGACGTCCGCGCTCGCGTTGGTCTTGTCGTCGTCCTTGAGGACCCCGGTCGTGTACAGCGCCAGGCTGCCGATCAGGATCACGCCGAGCGCGGACGCGATCGCGGCGTTGCGCGTACGCGCCTTGCGCCGTGCCTCGGTGCGCCGCTGCTGCTGCCGCAAGAACTTCTCCCGCGCGAGCTGACGCTTCCGCTGTTCTTGGCTGACCACCGGGTTTCTCCTCATACGTCTCGAACGTCGACCGGTACGCGTGCGTCGTTCGAATCGACGACCCGCGTGTGCCCCGTACCGTATATGGGTTCGCTGAGGAATCGGCAGCGCCGGTAGGCTCTGGCCTCAGGCGCAGCCCAATCGCAAGCCCACCCGAATCGACACAACGAAGGACGATCGTGCTCATTGCCGGGTTCCCCGCCGGGGCCTGGGGGACGAACTGTTATCTCGTCGCCCCCGCCGCCGGTGAGGAGTGCGTGATCATCGACCCGGGCCACGAAGCGGCCCCGGGAGTCGAGGAAGCACTGAAGAAGCATCGGCTCAAGCCCGTGGCGGTCGTCCTCACCCACGGCCACCTCGACCATGTGGCCTCGGTCGTCCCGGTGTGCGGCGCGCACGACGTGCCGGCCTGGATCCACCCCGAGGACCGGTACATGATGAGCGACCCCGAGAAGGCGCTCGGGCGCTCCATCGGGATGCCGCTGCTCGGCGAGCTGACCATCGGGGAGCCGGACGACGTCAAGGAGTTGACCGATGGCGCGCGACTGGAGCTGGCGGGTCTGGAGCTCTCCGTCGCCCACGCGCCGGGCCATACCAAGGGGTCGGTGACGTTCCGGATGCCCGAGGCCGCCGACATCCCGTCGGTGTTCTTCTCCGGGGATCTGCTGTTCGCCGGCTCCATCGGACGCACCGACCTGCCCGGCGGTGACATGGCCGAGATGCTCGACTCGCTGGCCCGTGTGTGCCTGCCGCTCGACGACTCGACCGTGGTGCTGTCCGGCCACGGCCCCCAGACGACCATCGGCCAGGAGCGCGCCACCAACCCGTATCTGCGGCAGGTGGCGGCAGGCCAGGGAGACGGTGCGAGCACCCCTCCCCGACGAGGAATGTGACGAGAGAGTTCCGTGAGCACCTTCAAGGCCCCCAAGGGCACGTACGACCTGATCCCGCCGGACAGCGCCACCTACCTGGCCGTCCGTGAGGCGATCGCGGCTCCGCTGCGCAACTCCGGCTACGGCTATGTCGAGACGCCCGGCTTCGAGAACGTCGAACTGTTCGCGCGCGGTGTCGGCGAGTCCACCGACATCGTGACCAAGGAGATGTACGCCTTCGAGACCAAGGGCGGCGACCGGCTCGCCCTGCGCCCCGAGGGCACGGCCTCCGTCCTGCGCGCGGCGCTCGAGGCCAACCTGCACAAGGCGGGCAACCTCCCGGTGAAGCTCTGGTACTCGGGCTCGTACTACCGCTATGAGCGCCCGCAGAAGGGCCGTTACCGGCACTTCTCCCAGGTCGGCGCGGAGGCGATCGGCGCGGAGGATCCGGCGCTGGACGCCGAGTTGATCATCCTGGCGGACCAGGCGTACCGCTCGCTGGGTCTGAGCGACTTCCGGATCCTGCTCAACAGCCTGGGCGACAAGGAGTGCCGTCCGGTCTACCGCGCGGCCCTCCAGGACTTCCTGCGCGGCCTGGACCTCGACGAGGACACGCTGCGCCGGTCGGAGATCAACCCGCTGCGCGTCCTCGACGACAAGCGCGAGTCGGTCCAGAAGCAGCTGACGGGCGCGCCGTTGCTGCGCGACTACCTCTGCGACGCCTGCAAGGCGTACCACGAGGAGGTCCGTGAACTGATCACCGCGGCGGGCGTCGCCTTCGAGGACGACCCGAAGCTGGTGCGCGGCCTGGACTACTACACGCGGACCACCTTCGAGTTCGTCCACGACGGTCTGGGCTCGCAGTCCGCGGTGGGCGGCGGCGGCCGCTACGACGGCCTCTCCGAGATGATCGGCGGTCCCGCGCTGCCGTCGGTGGGCTGGGCGCTGGGCGTCGACCGCACGGTCCTGGCCCTGGAGGCGGAGGGCGTCGAGCTCGAACTCCCGGCGGCCACCAGCGTGTTCGCCGTCCCGCTGGGCGACGAGGCCCGCCGCGTCCTGTTCGCCAAGGTCACCGACCTGCGCAAGGCCGGCATCGCCGCCGACTTCTCCTACGGCGCCAAGGGCCTCAAGGGCGCCATGAAGAACGCCAACCGCAGCGGCGCCCGCTTCACCGTCGTCGCCGGCGAACGCGACCTCGCCGAGGGAGTCGTCCAGCTCAAGGACATGGAGTCCGGCGAGCAGACGCCGATCGGCGTGAACGAGATCGTGGCCGAGCTGGAGGCGAGACTGGGCTGAGCCCGGTGGGTGGTGCGACCCAGCGGTTTTCGCCCCCGCCGCCCCTACCCGTCCCATCCCTGGGGGCTGTGCCCCCAGACCCCCGCTTCGGCCCTGAACGGGCCTTGTCCTCAAACGCCGGACGGGCTGGATTCGCCGACCGGCGCTGAAATTCCAGCCCCTCCGGCGTTTGAGGAGCGGGGGTCCAGGGGGCGGAGCCCCTGGGGGATGGGACGGGTAGGGGCGGCGGGGGCGAGGAAACCTCAGTCCAGCAGCCCGTACCGCATCGCGCTCGTCACCGCCGCCGTCCGGTCGTCCACGCCCAACTTGCCGAAGACGCGCAGCAGATGGGTCTTCACGGTCGACTCGCCGATGAACAACCGGCGCCCGATCTCGGCGTTCGTACAGCCCTCGGCCACGAGCCTCAGCACGGCCGTCTCCCGCTCCGACAACCGCGGCCGTTCCGGCTTCGTCCGGAGTTGGTCCACCAGCCGCGCCGCCACCGACGGCGCCAGCACCGTCTCGCCGCGCGCCGCGGACCGTACGGCCTCGGCGAGTTCACCTCGCGGGAGATCCTTGAGCAGATAGCCCGCAGCCCCCGCCTCCACCGCCCTCAGGATGTCCCGGTCCGTCTCGTACGTCGTGAGGACGATGACCCGGCAGCCCAGCCCCGCCTCCGCCATCCGCACGATCGAGTCGACACCCCCGCCGTCCGGCATCCGCAGATCCATCAGCACGATGTCGGGCCGCAACTCGGCCGCCAGCGCCTCCGCCTGCGGTCCGCTGGACGCGTCGGCGACCACCTCAAGGTCCGGTTCCGCGCTGAGCATCGCCCGCAACCCCTCCCGTACGACGGGATGGTCGTCGGCCAGGATGATCCGGATCACGGCATCTCACTCCTCACGGCGGGTACGGGCAGCCGGACGGTCACCGTGGTGCCCTCGCCCGGCGCGCTGCCGACCTGTGCGGTTCCACCCACCTCGGCGGCCCGGGCGCGCAGCCCCGCCAGACCGTACCCGTCATGGACGGCACCGGGGTCGAAGCCGCGGCCGTCGTCCCGTACGGACACGGTGAGCGTCTCTTCGGCGTACGCCAGCGTGACGCCTACGGCCACAGAACTCCCCGCGTGCTTGCGGGCGTTGGCCAGTGCCTCCTGGCAGGAGCGCAGGGCGACCACCTCGGGACCGGCGGGCAGCGCGCGCACCGGCCCGGTCACGTCCAGTTTCGCGTCGTGGCGGGCCGCGAGCCTGCCGACCGCGTCCGGGAGCGAGGCGCCGTCGAGGTCGGCGGGGGTGCCCCCGGCGACCAGGGCGCGGGCCTCGGCGAGGTTCTGCCGGGCCGTCTCGTCCATCAGGGCCAGGTGACGGCGGGCCTGTGCCGGGTCGTGGTCGAGCTCGGCCTCGACGGCCTGGATCAGCATCAGCAGGCTGGTGAAGCCCTGGGCGAGGGTGTCGTGGATCTCCCGGGCCATCCGCTCCCGCTCCGCGAGCGCGCCGTGCGCCGACGAGAGCCGGGAGACTTCATGCCGGCTGGCGTCCAGCTCCGCGATCAGCTCGGCCCGCTCCTGGCTCTGTTCGATGATCCGGATGATCCAACTGCCCAGAACCGCCGAGAAGACGAGGCCGACCGCTGCGAACACCCCGTTGAGGAAGACCTCCTGGGCGCCGGGCCGCCACAGCAGCGCCCAGCCAGCCACGGGCACGAGGTTGATCACCGCCACCGCCGCCAGGGCCCACCGCATCCGCAACGTCATGAAGCACGGAGGCACGAGCGCGAAGGTCAGCACCCGCGTCTCGCCGACGAGCACCGCCGACGGCAGGAACAGCGCCAGCGCCACCGCCAGGAAACGCACCGCCTGTCGCTCGTCGGGCGGGTCACCGCACAGGACGGGGCGCCCCACCCACACGTACAGGGGAGCCAGCGGCGTCAGCAGCGCGGCCGCGACGGCACGGACCGGCCACCCCGGGAACCCCGCGCCGAGCACGTTGACCAGGGTGGCCAGCCAGATCAGCGCGAAGTACGTGTCCCAGAGCCGGAACGAGCGGGCCTAGGTGTACGCGCCCCCGGCTCCCGCCGGACCGTTCATC
This sequence comes from Streptomyces sp. DG2A-72, assembly GCF_030499575.1. NCBI lineage: Bacteria > Bacillati > Actinomycetota > Actinomycetes > Kitasatosporales > Streptomycetaceae > Streptomyces > Streptomyces sp. DG2A-72. Next base: position 1,616,037 of record NZ_JASTLC010000001.1, on the reverse strand, counting down.
CCTCGCGCCGGTTCTTCCACCGGAAGGTCAGCAGACACAGCACCAATCCTCCGACGCACCACGCCCCGAGCACCAGCGCGACCCTGCCCAGCTCCCAGCTCCCGGCCTGCTCCAGCACCTGCGCCGACTCCGGCAGGAACACCCCGCGCAGCCCCTGGCACATCCACTTCAGCGGGAACAGCGCCCCGATGTTCAGCATCCAGTCCGGGATGGTGTCGATGGCGATGTACACCCCGGAGATGAACTGCAGCACCAGGAAGGGGAGGACGACCACGGAGGTCGCGCTCTTGCCGGACTTGGGGACCGAGCTGATCGCGATGCCGAGCAGCGCGCACGCCGTGAGACCCAGCACGAAGATCCACGCGAAGTCGAACCAGGTGCCCACGTGCGACGGCAGGTCGACGTCGTACAAGGTTGTCCCGACGAGGAGCAGAATCGCCGTCTCCATGAGGCCGGTGACGAGAACCAGCCAGATCTTGCCGAGGAAGTACGCGGTCGGCGGCATCGGCGTGCCGCGCAGCCGGCGCAGCACCTTCTCGTCCCGCTCGATGGCGATCGAGATGCCGAGCGACTGGAAACTCGTCGACATGATGCCGGCGGCCATCATCGCCGGGACGTACAGCTGGGAGGCGGTGATGCCCGCGCCTTCGACGTCGTCCTTGAAGATCGACGCGAACAGGAAGAGGAACACCACCGGGAAGGCGAAGGTGAACACCACCTGGTCGCGCTGCCGGAAGAACTGCTTGATCTCCAGCCCGCCCCGCTGCAGGCCGAGCCCCCAGGCGCCGGGCAGCCGCTGCGGACGCGTCCCGGCCCCGGCTCGTACGGCGGTCGTGGTCATCGCGCGTCCTCCTGTCCGGTCAGCCGGAGATAGACGTCCTCCAGCGTGGGGCGGCTCACCCGCAGCCCCGGGATCTCACCGTCGAAGCGGTGCATGAGCTCGGCGACGGTCTTGGTGGGCGTGGCCGTCTGCGTGGTGCGCTGGGTGCCGTCGGCATCCGTCCACGCGACGGTGGCCTCGGTGCCGTGGCGCTCGCGCAGCACACCGGGCTCGCCCTCGGCGACCACCCGGCCCTGCGAGATGATCGCCAGCCGATGCGCGAGCGCCTCCGCCTCCTCCAGATAGTGCGTGGTCAGCAGGATCGTCGTGCCCTCGTCCGCCAGCTTGCGGATCAGCTCCCAGAACTGCCGCCGGGCCGCCGGGTCGAACCCGGTCGTCGGCTCGTCCAGAAGCAGCAGTTCGGGCCCGCCGATCACGCCGAGCGCCACGTCCAGCCGCCGCCGCTGCCCGCCCGACAGCGCCTTGATCCGGCTGCCCGCCTTGGCCTCAAGACCCACCAGGCCGATGACCTCCTCGGGGTCACGGGGCCTCGGGTAGTAGCGCGCGAAATGCCGTACGGTCTCGCGGACCGTCAACTCGGCGGGCGCCGATTCGTCCTGCCAGACGATTCCGACACGCGAGCGCCACGCGCGCGTGCCCGTCGCCGGATCCGCCCCGAGCACCTGTACCTCGCCCGCGTCCCGGGTGCGATTGCCCTGAAGGATCTCCACCGTGGTGCTCTTGCCCGCCCCGTTGGGCCCCAGCAGGCCGAACACCTCGCCCTGGCGAATACCAAGGTCGATGCCGTCTACCGCGGTCACGTCCCCGTACTGCTTGCGCAGCCCCCGTACGTCCACCGCGAGTCCGTTCGCGTGTGTGGTCATGGGAACGAGCCTCGTCCGGAACCGAACGGTCCGGGACGACCGTGCGTACCTCCTTATGTCCACCGAACGGTGGATACACGTGCGCGTGCGGCACAATGGCCCTGCCGGAAGAAGGTCCAACTCTCAAGCGACGGAATCGGCGAAATGAGCAAGACGACAGTGACCGACGTCTCCACCGACCACGAGCCGGAGCGCGCCGCCCCCTCGCCGCGCGCGGAGGGCGGCAGTCGTGCACTCGCCCTGCTGCTGGTGATCACCGGTGCGGCCGGACTGCTCGCCGCATGGGTCATCACGATCGACAAGTTCAAGCTGCTCGAGGCCAAGGTCGAGGGCAAGACCTTCACTCCCGGCTGCAGCCTGAACCCCGTCGTCTCCTGCGGCAACGTCATGGAGAGCCACCAGGCCTCCGCCTTCGGGTTCCCCAACCCGATGCTCGGCCTCGTGACCTACGGCATCGTCATCTGCGTCGGTATGAGCCTGCTCGCCGGTGCCCGCTTCCCGCGCTGGTACTGGCTGACCTTCAACGCCGGCACGCTCTTCGGCGTCGGCTTCTGCGCCTGGCTGATGTTCCAGTCCCTGTACCGGATCAACGCGCTGTGCCTGTGGTGCTGCCTGGCCTGGGTCGCGACGATCATCATGTTCTGGTACGTGACCTCGTTCAACATCCGCAAGGGCTTCCTGCCCGCGCCGAACTGGCTCAAGGGCTTCTTCGGCGAGTTCACCTGGGTCCTGCCCGTCCTGCACATCGGCATCATCGGCATGCTGATCCTGACCCGCTGGTGGGACTTCTGGACCAGCTGACCCACTGGCCCGAGCAATGCCGGACGGCCCCGGAATTCCGGGGCCGTCCGGCATTGTCAGTGCGGTGAACTAGGGTTTTCAGCGTGGAGCCCGACCTGTTCACCGCCGCGGCAGAAGAACGCCAGGAGAAGGACCCGTCCAGCAGCCCCCTGGCCGTTCGGATGCGCCCGCGCACCCTCGACGAGGTCGTGGGCCAGCAGCACCTGCTGAAGCCGGGCTCACCCCTGCGCAGACTGGTCGGCGAGGGCGCCTCCGGCCCCGCCGGACCCTCCTCGGTGATCCTCTGGGGCCCGCCCGGCACCGGCAAGACGACCCTGGCGTATGTCGTGTCGAAGGCCACCAACAAGCGCTTCGTGGAGCTGTCGGCGATCACCGCGGGCGTCAAGGAGGTCCGCGCGGTCATCGACGGCGCCCGCCGTGCCACCGGCGGCTTCGGCAAGGAGACCGTCCTCTTCCTCGACGAGATCCACCGCTTCAGCAAGGCCCAGCAGGACTCCCTGCTCCCGGCCGTCGAGAACCGCTGGGTGACCCTGATCGCGGCGACGACGGAGAACCCGTACTTCTCCGTGATCTCCCCCCTGCTCTCCCGCTCCCTCCTCCTCACCCTCGAACCCCTCACGGACGACGACGTGCGGGACCTCATCCAGCGGGCCCTGTCCGACGAGCGGGGCCTCAAGGGCGCGGTCACCCTCCCCGAGGACACCGAGGCCCACCTCCTGCGCATCGCCGGCGGCGACGCCCGCCGTGCCCTGACCGCCCTGGAGGCCGCCGCCGGGGCCGCGCTCGACAAGGGCGAGACGGAGATCGGCCTCACCACTTTGGAGGAGACGGTCGACCGGGCGGCCGTGAAGTACGACCGCGACGGCGACCAGCACTACGACGTGGCCAGCGCCCTCATCAAGTCCATCCGCGGCTCCGACGTCGACGCGGCCCTGCACTACCTGGCCCGCATGATCGAGGCCGGCGAGGACCCCCGCTTCATCGCCCGCCGCCTGATGATCTCCGCCAGCGAGGACATCGGCCTCGCCGACCCGAACGCGCTGCCGACAGCCGTGGCCGCCGCCCAGGCCGTCGCCATGATCGGCTTCCCCGAGGCCGCCCTCACCCTCAGCCACGCCACCATCGCCCTGGCCCTCGCCCCCAAGTCCAACTCCGCGACGACCGCCATCGGCGCCGCCATGGAGGACGTACGCAAGGGCCTGGCGGGCTCTGTCCCCCCGCACCTGCGCGACGGGCACTACAAGGGCGCGGCCAAGCTCGGTCACGCGCAGGGGTACGTGTATCCGCACGACCTGGCCGAAGGCATCGCCGAGCAGCAGTACGCCCCGGACGCCCTCAAGGACCGGGAGTACTACACGCCGACGCGGCACGGCGCCGAGGCGCGGTACGCGGACGCGGTGGAGTGGACCCGTAAGCACCTCGGTCGCAAGCGGTCCTGAGCACCCTGTAGAATCACTCGAAGTGCTGTGTCCTGTGCAGTCAGAACAGGACGGTCAGCCGGAAACCCGGTCCTCACGGACCGGCTCCAGGAGCGTCGCGCACCGTTCGAATGGTGTCGCGGGCAGCCCACCACCACTCGTCTACGACGGGACCGGTCGGTGGGCCACTCGCGTGCTGCACGTATGTGCCCAGACCAGGGAGCGGCTGCCCAGCAGGTCCGACCGACCGGACCCGCAGGGTCTCCCAGGCTGCGGATGCGACCTCCCTCAACCCTGACAAGCCGATAACCAGGAAAGAAGAAGCAGTGGCGAACCAGCCCCGCCCCAAGGTCAAGAAGTCGCGTGCCCTCGGCATCGCGCTGACCCCGAAGGCCGTCAAGTACTTCGAGGCCCGTCCCTACCCGCCGGGTGAGCACGGCCGTGGCCGCAAGCAGAACTCGGACTACAAGGTCCGTCTGCTGGAGAAGCAGCGTCTGCGTGCGCAGTACGACGTGTCCGAGCGCCAGCTCGTCCGCGCCTACGAGCGTGCCTCCAAGGTTCAGGGCAAGACCGGTGAGGCCCTGATCATCGAGCTGGAGCGTCGTCTCGACGCGCTGGTCCTGCGTTCGGGCATCGCCCGCACGATCTACCAGGCCCGCCAGATGGTCGTCCACGGCCACATCGAGGTCAACGGCCAGAAGGTCGACAAGCCGTCCTTCCGCGTCAAGCCCGACGACGTCGTGATGGTCCGTGAGCGCAGCCGTGAGAAGACCCTCTTCTCCATCGCCCGTGAGGGCGGCTTCGCCCCCGACGGCGAGACCCCGCGCTACCTCCAGGTGAACCTCCGCGCCCTGGCCTTCCGCCTGGACCGCGAGCCGAACCGCAAGGAGATCCCGGTGATCTGCGACGAGCAGCTCGTCGTCGAGTACTACGCCCGCTGATCTCCGGCAGGCCGTAGCACCTCAGCCCGCCGTCTCCCCGCCCTTCCGGGTGGGCGAGGCGGCGGGCTTGCGCATGTCCGAGGCGCCCCGACCGTGCCGTACCGGGCCACGCGGCGCCGAGATCCTCCCGGGCCATGGCCTCGCACAGCTGATGCGGCGCGTTGTAGTGGGCCGAGCCGAACAGCCGCAGCCCCACCTAGGGTCACAGCCCGGACGCCGCGCCCTGGAGCGCCGCCGCCTCCGCCGTGTCTGCCTCGGAGGCCGTGACCAGGGCCGGCAGCACGATCGTCAGCACCGAGCCCAGCAGGTCGCGGAAGGAGGGCGCTGCCCAGGTACTCGGTGAGCAGACCGCGGGCCCGGTCCAGGTCGCCGTCGCTCCAGGCCGCGTACCCGAGGAGATACAGCGCGTACGCCCGGGCCCATCGCTCGCCGTGGTCCTCACCCACCCGGCGCACGTCCTCGGACAGCCGTACCGCATCCGGCAGATCGCCCTGGAACGCCGCGTCATCGCCAGCTCGACCTGGCCCATCTGCGATGCTCGGCGTACGCCACCGCTGTGGGGTGCGCGGCGCGCTCCGCCTCCTCCCGGCACTCCTGCAGCGCCGCCAGCGCGGGCACCGTGTCGCCCTGCAGGATCGCCACATGACCGAGCACCCACAGTGCCTTCAGCCGGGGCTGATCGTGGCCCGAGTCGGCCTGGACCGACCGCTCCAGCCAGTGCCGTCCCTCCGACAGCCGTCCGCCGGGCAACTCATGTGTGCGCGGGCCGTAATCCGGTACGGAGCGGCATGCCCGGCGCGATAGGCTCGACCCACGACTTTTCGATGTAGAGGCACGTTTCAGGGAGCGGGTGCACACAGTGTCCGGTGGAGAGGTGGCCGGGATCCTGGTGGCCGTCTTCTGGGCGATCCTGGTCTCCTTCCTCGCCGTCGCACTGGTGAGGCTGGCCCAGACGCTCAAGGCGACCACCAAGCTCGTCGCGGACGTGACCGACCAGGCCGTCCCGCTCCTGGCAGATGCCTCCGCGGCGGTGCGTTCCGCGCAGACCCAGATCGACCGGGTCGACTCGATCGCGTCGGACGTCCAGGAGGTCACGTCGAACGCGTCCGCGCTGTCGACCACCGTCGCCTCCACCTTCGGCGGGCCCCTGGTCAAGGTCGCGGCCTTCGGTTACGGCGTGCGCCGGGCCATCGGCGGCCGCAAGGACGACGTGCCCGCGAAGGCGCCCCGACGTAGCGTGATCGTGGGCCGCACCGTCCCGGCCGCACGGCGGGCGAAGCGGAAGAAGGACTGAGCGAACCGATGTTCCGCCGTACGTTCTGGTTCACCACGGGCGTCGCCGCCGGTGTGTGGGCCACCACCAAGGTCAACCGCAAGCTGAAGCAGCTGACCCCCGAGAACCTCGCCGCGACCGCGGCCAACAAGGCGCTCGAGGCCGGTCACCGGCTCAAGGACCGTGCGGTGGGCTTCGCGCTCGACGTCCGCGACGGCATGGCCCAGCGGGAGGCCGAGCTGGGAGAGGCACTGGGGATCAACGAGAACCCCGAACTCCCCGCACCCCGGCGCTTCGCCGCCATCGAGAACCGCAACACCCCGAAGTCCGTCGACAGTGACAGGACGACGTATTCGTACAACCGGAATGAGGACCACTGATGGAGTCGGCTGAGATCCGCCGCCGCTGGCTGAGCTTCTTCGAGGAGCGCGGGCACACCGTCGTCCCTTCGGCGTCGCTCATCGCGGACGACCCGACTCTGCTCCTTGTCCCGGCCGGCATGGTGCCCTTCAAGCCCTACTTCCTGGGCGAGGTCAAGCCGCCGTACGCCCGCGCCACCAGCGTGCAGAAGTGCGTGCGCACGCCGGACATCGAAGAAGTCGGCAAGACCACCCGCCACGGCACGTTCTTCCAGATGTGCGGCAACTTCTCCTTCGGCGACTACTTCAAGGAAGGCGCCATCAAGTACGCCTGGGAGCTGCTCACCACGCCCCAGGACAAGGGCGGTTACGGCCTCGACCCCGAGCGTCTGTGGATCACCGTCTACAAGGACGACGACGAGGCCGAGCGCATCTGGCACGAGATCGTCGGCGTGCCCAAGGAGCGCATCCAGCGCCTGGGCATGAAGGACAACTACTGGTCCATGGGCGTCCCCGGCCCGTGCGGCCCCTGTTCCGAGATCAACTACGACCGCGGCCCCGAGTTCGGCGTCGAGGGCGGCCCCGCCGTCAACGACGAGCGGTACGTGGAGATCTGGAACCTCGTCTTCATGCAGTACGAGCGCGGCGAGGGCATCGGCAAGGACAACTTCGAGATCCTCGGCGACCTGCCGAGCAAGAACATCGACACGGGCCTCGGCATGGAGCGCCTCGCCATGATTCTGCAGGGCGTGCAGAACATGTACGAGATCGACACCTCCATGGCCGTCATCAAGAAGGCCACCGAGCTGACGGGCGTGCACTACGGCGCCGCCCACGGGTCGGACGTCTCCCTCCGCGTCGTCACCGACCACATGCGGACGTCCGTGATGCTCATCGGCGACGGCGTCACCCCCGGCAACGAGGGCCGTGGCTACGTCCTGCGCCGCATCATGCGCCGCGCCATCCGCAACATGCGCCTGCTCGGCGCCACCGGTCCGGTCGTCAAGGAACTGATCGACACGGTCATCGAGATGATGGGCCAGCAGTACCCCGAGCTCATCACCGACCGGGAGCGCATCGAGAAGGTCGCCCTCGCCGAGGAGAACGCCTTCCTCAAGACGCTGAAGGCCGGCACCAACATCCTCGACACGGCCGTCACCGAGACCAAGCAGGCCGGTGGCACCGTCCTCGCCGGCGACAAGGCGTTCCTGCTCCACGACACCTGGGGCTTCCCGATCGACCTCACCCTGGAGATGGCCGCCGAACAGGGCCTCTCCGTGGACGAGGACGGCTTCCGCCGCCTGATGAAGGAGCAGCGGGAGCGCGCCAAGGCCGACGCCCAGGCCAAGAAGACCGGCCACGCCGGTACCGGCGCCTACCGCGAGATCGCCGACACCGCCGGTGAGACCGAGTTCATCGGCTACACCGACACCGAGGGCGAGTCCACGATCGTCGGCATCCTCGTCGACGGCGTCTCCTCGCCGGCCGCCACCGAGGGCGACGAGGTCGAGATCGTCCTCGACCGCACGCCGTTCTACGCCGAGGGCGGCGGCCAGATCGGCGACACCGGCCGTATCAAGGTCGACACCGGCGCCGTCATCGAGATCCGCGACTGCCAGAAGCCGGTCCCGGGTGTGTACGTCCACAGGGGCGTCGTCCAGGTCGGCGAGGTCACCGTCGGCGCCAAGGCCCACGCCTCCATCGACGACCGGCGCCGCAAGGCCATCGCCCGCGCCCACTCGGCCACGCACCTCACCCACCAGGCCCTGCGCGACGCCCTCGGCCCGACGGCCGCCCAGGCCGGTTCCGAGAACCAGCCCGGCCGCTTCCGCTTCGACTTCGGTTCCCCGTCCGCCGTTCCCACGGCCGTGATGACCGACGTCGAGCAGAAGATCAACGAGGTGCTCGCCCGTGACCTGGACGTCCGCGCCGACGTCATGGGCATCGACGAGGCCAAGAAGCAGGGCGCCATCGCCGAGTTCGGCGAGAAGTACGGCGAGCGCGTCCGCGTCGTCACCATCGGCGACTTCTCCAAGGAGCTGTGCGGCGGCACGCACGTCCACAACACCGCCCAGCTGGGCCTGGTCAAGCTGCTCGGCGAGTCGTCCATCGGCTCCGGCGTACGCCGTATCGAGGCCCTCGTCGGCGTCGACGCCTACAACTTCCTCGCCCGTGAGCACACGGTCGTCGCCCAGCTCCAGGAGCTGATCAAGGGCCGCCCGGAGGAGCTCCCGGAGAAGGTCTCCGCCATGCTCGGCAAGCTGAAGGACGCCGAGAAGGAGATCGAGAAGTTCCGCGCCGAGAAGGTTCTGCAGGCCGCCGCCGGTCTCGTCGAGTCCGCCAAGGACGTACGCGGCATCGCTCTCGTCACCGGCCAGGTCCCGGACGGCACCACCGCCGACGATCTGCGCAAGCTGGTCCTCGACGTGCGCGGCCGTATCCAGGGCGGACGGGCCGCCGTGGTCGCCCTGTTCACCGTGGCGGGCGGCAAGCCGCTGACGGTCATCGCCACCAACGAGGCCGCCCGCGAGCGGGGCCTGAAGGCCGGCGATCTGGTCCGTGCGGCCGCCAAGACCCTCGGCGGCGGCGGTGGCGGCAAGCCGGACCTCGCCCAGGGCGGCGGCCAGAACCCGGCCGCCATCGGCGAGGCCGTCGACGCCGTCGAGCGCCTCGTGGCGGAAACGGCCAAGTGAGCGGAGCCGAACACGTCATGCGCCGCGGCCGTCGCCTCGCGATCGACGTCGGGGACGCCCGCATCGGGGTCGCCTCGTGCGACCCCGACGGGATCCTCGCCACACCGGTGGAGACGGTCCCGGGACGTGACATCCCGGCCGCCCACCGCCGGCTGAGGCAACTCGTCGAGGAGTACGAGCCGATCGAAGTCGTCGTCGGTCTTCCTCGCTCCCTCAAGGGAGGCGAGGGCCCGGCAGCGGTAAAGGTTCGCGCCTTCGCCCAGGAGCTGGCCAAAGGCATCGCACCGGTACCTGTCAGACTCGTGGACGAACGCATGACCACGGTGACGGCCAGTCAGGGACTGCGCGCCTCTGGCGTGTCGTCGAAGAAGGGCCGGTCCGTCATCGACCAGGCAGCCGCTGTGATCATCTTGCAGCAGGCGCTCGAATCCGAACGGGTGTCAGGTAAAGCCCCGGGCGAGGGCGTCGAAGTGGTCATCTGATCGCGATACGGTAACGTTCCGCGCGATGCGGCGGTGTTCGAACAGCTGCCGCACAAAGAGAGGCGGGACGGAAGCCGAGCCGAAAGCCGCGCGACCGCCGCCTCGCGGCTCTAGGGGATCGATGACTGAGTATGGCCGGGGCCAAGGCTCCGAACCGTGGCATCCGGAGGACCCGTTGTTCGGGGACGGCGGATGGGAAGGGCAGCAGCAGGGCCACGCGGCTCAGCAGCCTGCCTACGGCGGCCAGCCGCAGCACCACCCGCAGCAGCCGCAGCAGCCCCAGTACGGCGACTGGGGCACCGGCGAGCAGTCCGGATACGACCAGTCGCAGCAGCAGTACCAGCAGCAGTACGACCCGCAGCAGTACGGCGGCCAGGGGCACCAGCAGTACGACGAGAACGGCTGGCCCACCGGCACGCACGCGCAGACCCCGTACCCCGACCCGGCGGACCCGTACGGCCAGCAGGCCGTGGGCTACGACGGGCAGCAGCCCGACTACTACGGCACACCGGACGCCTACCCGCCGCCGGAGCCACCGAGCCGACGGCGCGAGGAGCCGGAACCGCGGACCGACTGGGACCCCGGCCCCGACCAGGGTGAGCACGCCTTCTTCGCGGGCGGTGACGATGACGACGACTCCGACGAACCCGGGGACGGCGGCGGGCGCGGCGACCGGCGGAGCAGGGGCGGCAAGCCCAAGAAGCGCCGCAGTGGGTGTGCCTGTCTGGTGGTCGTCCTTGTCTTCGGCGGCGGCCTGGCCGGTGTCGGGTACTTCGGCTACCAGTTCTACCAGGATCGTTTCGGCGCGGCCCCGGACTACGCGGGTGACGGTACGAGCGAGTCGGTGACCGTCACCATCCCCAAGGGTGCCGGCGGATACGCCATCGGTCAGGAGCTGAAGAAGCAGGGCGTCGTCAAGAGCGTCGACGCGTTCGTGGCCGCGCAGTCGCAGAATCCCGACGGCAAGAAGATCCAGGCCGGCGTGTATCTCATGAAGAAGGAGATGTCCGCCGCCAGCGCCGTCGAGCTGATGCTCGACCCCAAGAGCCAGAACAACCTGATCATCGCCGAGGGCACTCGGAACACGGCGATCTACACGGAGATCGACAAGCGCCTCGGACTGTCGGCGGGCACCACGGCGAAGGCCGCGAAGGAGAAGTACAAGGACCTCGGGCTGCCCGACTGGGCGTTGAACCACCCGAACGTGAAGGACCCGCTGGAAGGATTCCTCTACCCCTCCAGCTACGGGGTCAGCAAGGGGCAGAAGCCGGAGACCATCCTGAAGGAGATGGTCAGCCGGGCCACTGACACGTACGAAGAGCTCGGCCTGGAGAAGAAGGCCAAGAGCCTGGGTCTCGACGGCCCCTGGCAGCTGCTCACCGTGGCGAGCCTCGCGCAGGCCGAGGGCACGAGCCATGACGACTTCCGCAAGATGGCCGAGGTCGTCTACAACCGCCTCAAGCCCGGGAACCCCGAGACCTACGGCTCCCTGGAGTTCGACTCCACGTACAACTACATCAAGAATCAGAGCAAGATCGACCTGACGATCGCCGAGCTGAGGCAGTACAACAACCCGTACAACACGTACTACGTCAAGGGGCTGCCCCCCGGCCCCATCGACAACCCCGGTGCGGAAGCGCTCAAGGGTGCGCTCAATCCGACGGACGACGGCTGGTACTACTTCATCTCGCTGGACGGCAAGACCAGCAAGTTCACCAAGACGCTCGCGGAGCACGAGAAGCTGGTCGAGGAGTTCAACGCGTCGAGGCGCGGAGACTGAGGCCGCGCGCACGAGCGGCTACTTTCGGATCGTTGTTCCATTGGCTCAAGGACAAGTTCAATGACAGCTCGGGCAACTGACGCCCGCCGGGCCGCGGTGCTCGGTTCGCCCATCGCCCACTCCCTGTCCCCGGTGCTGCACCGCGCCGCTTATGAGGCACTGGGGCTGACCGGCTGGTCGTACGACCGGTTCGAGGTCGACGAGTCGACGCTGCCCGGGTTCTTCAAGGGGCTCGGCCCGGAGTGGGCGGGACTGTCGCTGACCATGCCGCTGAAGCGGGCCGTGATCCCGCTGCTCGACGAGATCAGCGAGACGGCTGCCTCGGTCGAGGCGGTGAACACGGTCGTGTTCACCGAGGACGGCCGCCGTGTCGGCGACAACACCGACATCCCGGGCATGGTCGGCGCCCTGCGCGAGCGCGGGATCGAGCAGGTCGACTCCGCCGCGATCCTCGGCGCCGGCGCGACCGCCTCCTCCGCGCTGGCGGCGCTGGCCCGGATCTGCACCGGCGAGGTCGTCGCCTACGTCCGCAGCGAGGAACGTGCCGCCGAGATGCGGCAGTGGGGTGCGCGGCTCGACATCGAGGTGCGTACGGCGGACTGGGCGGACGCCGCCGAGGCGCTGCGCCGCCCGCTGGTCATCGCCACCACCCCGGCCGGTACGACCGACGCCCTCGCTGCCGCCGTACCAGAACGGCCCGCCACCCTGTTCGACGTCCTGTACGACCCGTGGCCGACCGCACTGGCGGCGCGCTGGTCGGCGTACGGCGGGGCCGTCGTCGGCGGGCTCGACCTGCTGCTGCACCAGGCGGTGCTCCAGGTGGAGCAGATGACGGGGGTGGCCCCGGCGCCGCTGGACGCCATGCGAAAAGCGGGCGAACGCATGCTCGACGCCCGCTAAGATCCCTTCCGGTTCCGCAGGGGGCGGACAACCGGAGGGGGAGAGACATCCATGGTCACAGGCATGCCGCTGGCGTCCGTGAAGAGCGAGATCTTCGAGGCCGTGCTGCACTTCCTGCCGGACTGGGTGCAGATCACCGTGCTCGCACTCGTCGTGCTGGTCGTCGTCGCGTCCTGGGGCATCAAGCTGAAGCGCAAGCTCGCCCACCGGCGCGCGGTGCGACAGGGGTTGCCCGTGCACCCGGCGGCGCAGTACGGACAGGGGCGCGGGGCGGACTACCTGGGGGAGTACGCGCCGCAGCAGCCGTCGGCCGGTGGTGCCGGTCAGCAGGCGAGCGGTGCCGATTTCCTGGGTGCGTACGCCCCGCAGCAGCGTCAGGGGAACGGCTCCGCGTGACACGGTCCTGTCCATCTCCCGTCCGCCTGATGGACCAGCGGCCTGATCAGCGCCCCGGACGTGGGAGGATCGGAGGTGGCGGGCCAGGGCCGCGCACTTGGTCACGCCGTTGCCGTATGCGAGGACGCGCATACGCAGGGCAGTACCAGGGCGCGAGCACCGAGGAGCACCGTTGAGCAGGTTGCGCTGGCTGACCGCGGGGGAGTCGCACGGCCCCGCACTCGTCGCGACGCTGGAGGGCCTTCCGGCCGGCGTGCCGATCACCACGGAGATGGTGGCGGATCACCTGGCGCGGCGGCGGCTCGGCTATGGACGCGGTGCCCGGATGAAGTTCGAGCAGGACGAGGTCACCTTCCTCGGCGGCGTCCGGCACGGCCTGACCCTCGGCTCCCCGGTCGCGGTCATGGTGGGCAACACCGAGTGGCCCAAGTGGGAACAGGTCATGGCGGCCGACCCGATCGACCCGGAGATCCTGGCGGGGCTGGCGCGCAACGCGCCGCTGACCCGGCCGCGTCCCGGTCACGCCGACCTCGCGGGGATGCAGAAGTACGGCTTCGACGAGGCCCGGCCGATCCTGGAGCGCGCTTCTGCCCGGGAGACCGCCGCCCGCGTGGCGCTGGGCGCGGTGGCCCGGTCGTATCTGAAGGAGACGGCCGGGATCGAGATCGTCAGCCATGTCGTCGAGCTGTGTTCCGTGAAGGCGCCGCAGGGTGTGTACCCCACGCCGGCCGACGTGGAGAAGCTGGACGCCGACCCGTTGCGCTGCCTGGACGCGGATGCCTCCAAGGCGATGGTCGCCGAGGTCGATCAGGCGCACAAGGACGGTGACACGCTCGGTGGTGTGGTGGAGGTCCTGGCGTACGGGGTGCCCGTGGGCCTGGGCTCGCATGTGCACTGGGACCGCAAGCTGGACGCCCGCCTCGCGGGTGCGCTGATGGGCATTCAGGCGATCAAGGGTGTGGAGCTGGGTGACGGTTTCGAGCTGGCGCGGGTGCCGGGCTCGAAGGCGCATGACGAGATCGTGAACACGCCGGAGGGCATCCGGCGGGTCTCCGGCCGCTCGGGTGGTACGGAGGGCGGGCTGAGCACGGGTGAGCTGTTGCGGGTGCGGGCGGCGATGAAGCCGATCGCGACGGTGCCGCGCGCCCTGCAGACGGTGGACGTGGCCACCGGTGAGGCCACTCAGGCCCACCACCAGCGCTCCGACGTCTCCGCGGTGCCGGCGGCGGGCATCGTGGCGGAGGCGATGGTCGCCCTGGTGCTGGCGGATGCGGTGGCGGAGAAGTTCGGCGGCGACAACGTGGCCGAGACCCGCCGCAACGTGCGGTCCTACCTCGACAACCTGGCGATCCGGTGAGCGCGGTGCCTGCGATCGTGCTGGTCGGTCCGATGGGTGTCGGCAAGTCGACGGTCGGGCAGCTGCTCGCCGAGCGGCTCGGCGTCGGCTACCGGGACACCGACGACGACATCGTGGCGACTGAGGGCCGCACCATCGCGGAGATCTTCGTCGACGAGGGCGAGCCGGTCTTCCGGGGGATCGAGAAGCGGGCGGTGCAGCGCGCGCTGGCCGAGCACGACGGCATCCTCGCCCTCGGCGGCGGCGCGATCCTGGACCCGGACACGCGTGAACTGCTGTCCGGGCACCGGGTCGTCTACCTCTCGATGGACGTCGAGGAGGCGGTCAAGCGCACCGGCCTGAACGCGGCCCGCCCCCTGCTCGCCATCAACCCGCGCAAGCAGTGGCGGGAGTTGATGGAGGCACGCCGGCACCTGTACGCGGAGGTCGCCGCAGCGGTCGTGGCGACCGATGGCCGTACGCCCGAAGAAGTCACCCAAGCCGTCCTGGACGCACTGGAGTTGAAGACCGCATCTCCCGGGGACAACCCCCGGACCCCCGGCCGGAGGACGTTATGGCTAGCCAGGTCACAAGAATTCAGGTCGGCGGCACGGCGGGCAGCGATCCGTACGAGGTCCTGGTGGGCCGTCAACTCCTCGGCGAACTCGGCGGGTTGATCGGTGACAGGGTCAAGCGGGTCGCCGTCCTCCATCCCGAGGCGCTCGCGGAGACCGGTGAGGCACTGCGCGCCGACCTCGCCGGGCAGGGCTACGAGGCCGTCGCCATCCAGGTGCCGAACGCGGAGGAGGCCAAGACCGCCGAGGTCGCCGCGTACTGCTGGAAGGCGCTGGGCCAGTCCGGGTTCACCCGCACCGATGTCATCGTCGGCGTCGGCGGCGGCGCGACCACCGACCTGGCCGGTTTCGTCGCGGCCACCTGGCTGCGCGGGGTCCGCTGGATCGCCGTCCCCACCACGGTGCTGGCCATGGTGGACGCGGCCGTCGGCGGCAAGACGGGCATCAACACCGCCGAGGGCAAGAACCTCGTCGGCGCCTTCCACCCGCCCGCCGGGGTCCTCTGCGACCTGGCCGCACTCGACTCCCTCCCGGTCAACGACTATGTCTCCGGGCTCGCCGAGATCATCAAGGCCGGCTTCATCGCCGACCCGGTGATACTGGAACTCATCGAGGCCGACCCCGAGGCCGCGCGCACCCCGGCCGGCCCGCACACCGCCGAGCTCATCGAACGCTCCATCAAGGTCAAGGCCGAGGTCGTCTCCTCCGACCTGAAGGAGTCGGGCCTGCGGGAGATCCTCAATTACGGCCATACGCTCGCGCACGCCATCGAGAAGAACGAGCGCTACAAGTGGCGGCACGGCGCCGCGGTGGCCGTGGGCATGCACTTCGCCGCCGAACTGGGCCGTCTGGCGGGCCGTTTGGACGACGCGACGGCGGACCGCCACCGCACCGTGCTGGAATCCGTCGGCCTACCGCTGCACTACCGCCACGACCAGTGGCCCAAGCTGCTGGAGACCATGAAGGTCGACAAGAAGTCCCGCGGCGACGTGCTCCGTTTCATCGTCCTCGACGGACTGGCCAAGCCGACCGTCCTGGAGGGACCGGACCCCGCCGTCCTGCTCGCCGCGTACGGCGAAGTGGGGGAGTAAGTCCTCGCGGGCGTCGTACGCCCGATTTGCCTGTGGGCATGGGCACTTCGGACCGCCCCCGGCCGTTCACCAAACGGCGGCCGGGGACGGTACCGTTCGGTAGGGAGTGGGGTTCGGGCCCCGCTGCCAGCGCCAATTGCCTGTACGAGATGGAGTGGCACCGGATGCAGCACGCAGTGGGTTCTCCGCTGCCGCCGCCCCACCAGCCGGGGCACGGACCGGCCGACGGCTGGTCGCCGGCCGCGCACCAGCCGGGCCCACACCAAGGGCCCGCCCCTGTGCCCCCGCCGCCTCCGGCTCCAGGCTCCGCCCCGGTGTCCCAGCCGCCTCCCACGCCGGGCTTCACCGCACCGCCCCCGCCGGGCCCCGCGTCACACCACACCGTCCCGCAGCACACGTCGGCTCCACCCACGCCGGACACCACAGGCCATGTGCCGCTGCCCCCCGGCGGCCCGGTCGCCGTGCCGACCACACCGCCCGCCACCGCGGCCCCCGACCCCACGAACACCACCCTCGCGGTGCTGCTCATCGGCCCGGCGGGCGCCGGCAAGACCAGCGTCGCCAAGTACTGGGCGGACCACCGACGGGTCCCCACGGCCCACATCAGCCTCGACGACGTACGCGAATGGGTCCGCTCCGGCTTCGCCGACCCGCAGTCCGGGTGGAACGACCACTCGGAGGCCCAGTACCGCCTGGCCCGCCGCACCTGTGGCTTCGCCGCCCGCAACTTCCTCGCCAACGGCATCTCCTGCATCCTCGACGACGCCGTCTTCCCCGACCGCCCCGTCGTCGGCCTCGGCGGCTGGAAGCGCCACGTCGGCCCCGGCCTCCTCCCCGTCGTCCTCCTCCCGGGCCTCGACATCGTCCTGGAACGCAACGCCCACCGCACAGGCAACCGCCGCCTCACCGACGAAGAGGTCGCCCGCATCCACGGCCGCATGGCCGGCTGGTACGGCTCCGGCCTCCCCATCATCGACAACTCCCAGATGGACGTCCCCCAGACGGCCCGCGTACTGGACGACGTACTGGCAAGATCAATCGCGAGCCCTCCGAACTGGTAGCCAACGGGACTGAACCCACCTGAGGGGCGCGGGGAACTGCGCGATCAGCCCCCACCGACCCGCACCCGGCAGCGACCCCCAGTGGCACCCCCTCCTCCGAACGGCGCTCTCCCAACCGGCACAATTCGCCCACCCCTCCTACGCTCGTGTCATGTCAGAGGTGTACGCAGCCCGCCGAACCCGGCTCAGGGACCACTGCCAAGCCGGCGGCAGCCAATCCGCGCTGGTCTCGCGCCCCGCCAACGTCCGCTACCTCGCGGGCGCCGACCCCCACGGCGCCGTGCTGCTCCTCGGCAAGACCGAAGACCTGCTCGTATGCGCCGACCCGCCCGACCGCCGCCCCACCGAGGGCCGCCTCGACGAGGCGCTGCGGATCCATACCCTCCCCGGCGCCGGAGGCGACGCCGCCGTTGCCGCGGCCGGCCTCGCGGAAGCGCAGGGCGGGGACTCCCTCGCCGTGGAGGAACACCACCTCACCGTGGCCCGCCACCGAGCCATCCGCTCGGTCGCCCCCCGCCTCCGCCTCACCGAGCTCGGCGGAGCCGTCGAGCAGCTCAGGGTCGTGAAGGACGAGGAGGAGATCTCCTGCCTCCGCATCGGCGCCGAGATCGCCGACCAGGCCCTCGGCGAACTCCTGGAGTCCATCCTCGTCGGCCGCACCGAACGCCACCTCGCCCTCGAACTGGAGCGACGGCTCATCGACCACGGCGCCGACGGCCCCGCCTTCGCCACCTCCGTCGCCACCGGCCCGAACTCCGGACGCCGGGCCCACCGGCCGACGGACCGCCGAGTGGAAGAGGGCGACTTCCTCTCCGTGTGCCTGGGAGCGACGTACCGCGGATATCGCTGCGAGATCGGCCGCACCTTCGTGATCGGCACATCTCCCGCGGACTGGCAGATCGAGCTGTACGACCTCGTCTTCGCCGCTCAGCGCGCCGGAAGGGAGACCCTGGTACCCGGCGCCGCCTACCGGGACGTGGACCGCGCCGCACGCCAGGTACTGGACTCCGCGGGCTGTACGGAGGGGCTCGCCCCGCTCACCGGCCACGGCGTCGGGCTCGAAATCGACGAGGACCCGCAGCTGGCCCCCGCGGCCATGGGTAAACTGGACGCTTGCGTGCCGGTCACCGTCGAACCGGGGGTCCACTTCCCGGGCCGGGGCGGTGTCCGGATCGATGACACGCTCGTCGTACGCCCCGAGGCGGACGGCGGACCCGAGCTACTCACCATCACGACCAAGGAGCTGCTCGCGCTCTAGCGATTGAGCTGTGCGCCTGCGCCGGGGTCGTCCACGTCAGTCCAGGAGATTCCGCAACCGTGGCTTCCACGAACGACCTCAAGAACGGCATGGTGCTCAAGCTCGAAGGCGGCCAGCTCTGGTCCGTCGTCGAGTTCCAGCACGTCAAGCCCGGCAAGGGCCCTGCATTCGTGCGCACCAAGCTCAAGAACGTGCTCTCCGGGAAGGTCGTCGACAAGACCTTCAACGCCGGCGTGAAGGTCGAGACGGCCACCGTCGACAAGCGGGACATGCAGTTCTCCTACATGGACGGCGAGTACTTCGTCTTCATGGACATGGAGACCTACGACCAGCTCATGGTCGACCGCAAGGCCGTCGGTGACGCCGCCAACTTCCTGGTCGAGGGCTTCATGGCCACCGTGGCCCAGCACGAGGGCGAGGTGCTCTTCGTCGAGCTGCCGGCCGCCGTCGAGCTGACCATCCAGGAGACCGAGCCGGGCGTCCAGGGCGACCGCTCCACCGGCGGCACCAAGCCCGCCACGCTGGAGACCGGTCACCAGATCCAGGTCCCGCTCTTCATCACCACCGGTGAGAAGATCAAGGTCGACACCCGCACGAGCGACTACCTCGGCCGGGTGAACAGCTAAATTGGCTGCCCGCAACACGGCCCGCAAGCGCGCCTTCCAGATCCTCTTCGAGGGCGACCAGCGTGGCGCCGACGTCCTCACGGTCCTCGCGGACTGGATCCGGCTCTCCCGGGACGACACCCGGCAGCCGCCGGTGAGCGAGTACACGATGCAGCTGGTCGAGGGCTATGCGCAGCGCGCGAAGCGGATCGACGAGCTGATCGCGCAGTACTCGGTCGGCTGGACACTCGACCGGATGCCGGTCGTGGACCGCAACATCCTGCGCCTCGGTGCGTACGAGCTGATCTGGGTCGACGCGACCCCGGACGCCGTCGTGCTCGACGAGATGGTGCAGCTGGCGAAGGAGTTCTCCACGGACGAGTCGCCCTCGTTCGTCAACGGCCTGCTCGGCCGTCTGAAGGACCTCAAGCCGTCGCTGCGCCGGGACGACGAGGCATAGAGCGATAAGGCGACAAGAGGTACGGATGCGCCAAAGGGCCCGCAGCGAGACCGCTGCGGGCCCTTTGGCATCCCTGCCCGCTGGAGCGTCGGCAGGGGCGCAGAAAGCCGCCGGGGTGGCCGGAACCATGAAGTTCCGGCCACCCCGGCGGCACGTTTCTGCTGAAGCGGCGGAGCGCTCAGCCCTCCTCGGCGTGGGAGACGGCGCGGCGCGCGTCCGCGTCCAGGACGCCCCAGCTGATCAGCTGCTCGGTCAGGACCGAGGGCGACTGGTCGTAGATGACGGCGAGTGTGCGCAGGTCGTCCTGGCGGATCGAGAGCACCTTGCCGTTGTAGTCACCGCGCTGCGACTGGATCGTGGCCGCATACCGCTGCAGGGGACCCGCCTTCTCGGCCGGCACATGGGCCAGCCGCTCCAGGTCCAGGACCAGCTTCGGAGGCGGCTCGGCGGCACCGCCCGGCGTGGTGCCCGGCAGCAGCTCCTGCACCGGAACGCCGTAGAAATCCGCCAGCTCGGCAAGACGCTGTACGGTCACGGCACGGTCGCCGCGCTCGTACGATCCGACCACGACCGCCTTCCAGCGTCCCTGGGACTTCTCCTCGACACCGTGGAGGGAAAGGCCCTGCTGGGTGCGGATGGCCCGGAGCTTGGCCCCGAGCTGTTTGGCGTATTCGCTGGACATATAGCTCCCCGGCACTGTGTCGACGCAGCTGGTGTGGTTCCAAGCCGCGCGGCTGGTAACTCACTGTGAGGTTACGCAGCGTGACTCTTCTGCGTCAAGCCGAATGGTCCACACCGACTCTTCCGTGGTATCAGCACCTGATTACGCCAAGGGGGTGATCAGGGCAGTCGTCCCGGCCTGCTACCGTGGATGGCGCAATTCCGGCGTCCTTTAAGGTCCGTCCCGTGAGGCGGAGAAGGAGGTCCGTTTCATATGGACAAGCAGCAGGACACCCAGCAGGACTCAGAGCGGTCCGAGGCCCGGCCCGTTCTCGAAGGCCCTGACATCGCGCGGGTGTTGACCCGCATCGCCCACGAGATCGTCGAGCGCGCCAAGGGCGCCGACGACGTGGTGCTCCTCGGTATCCCCACCCGAGGCGTCTTCCTCGCCCAGCGGCTCGGCCGCAAGCTCGAGGAGATCACCGACCGCAAGATCCCGGTCGGTTCGCTCGACATCACCATGTACCGCGACGACCTGCGCATGCATCCGCCGCGTGCGCTGGCCCGCACGGACATCCCCGGTGACGGCGTCGACGGCCGCCTCGTCGTCCTCGTCGACGACGTGCTCTTCTCCGGCCGCACCATCCGCGCCGCGCTCGACGCGCTGAACGACATCGGCCGTCCGCGCGCCGTGCAGCTCGCGGTCCTCGTCGACCGCGGCCACCGTGAACTGCCCATCCGCGCCGACTATGTCGGCAAGAACCTCCCCACGTCGTTGCGGGAGACGGTCAAGGTCCAGCTCGCCGAGGAGGACGGTCGCGACACCGTGCTGCTCGGTGTGAAGCCGACCCGGTAGCAAGCAGCCGGCATGTGCCCCGGTATACCCCGGCGCATCCCTGCTTGCCCGGAATCTCCCAAAACTGAACTGCCTTACGGAGCCTGAAAGATGCAGCGTCATCTCATCTCGGCCGCCGACCTCACCCGCGACGACGCCGTCCAGATCCTCGACACCGCCGAGGAGATGGCCCGGGTCGCCGACCGGCCGATCAAGAAACTGCCGACCTTGCGCGGCCGTACCGTCGTCAACCTCTTCTTCGAGGACTCGACGCGGACCCGGATCTCCTTCGAAGCGGCGGAGAAGCGCCTGTCCGCCGATGTCATCAACTTCTCGGCCAAGGGGTCCTCGGTGTCGAAGGGCGAGTCCCTGAAGGACACCGCCCAGACCCTCGAAGCCATGGGGGTCGACGCCGTCGTCATCCGGCACGGCGCCTCCGGAGCGCCGTACACCCTGGCCAACTCCGGCTGGATCGACGCCGCCGTCATCAATGCCGGCGACGGCACCCACCAGCACCCCACGCAGGCCCTGTTGGACGCCTTCACCATGCGGCGGCGCCTGGTCGGGCGGGACGCCGGGATAGGGCAGGACCTCGACGGCAAGCGCATCACGATCGTCGGCGACATCCTGCACAGCCGCGTCGCCCGCTCCAACGTCGACCTGCTGCACACCCTCGGCGCGGACGTCACGCTCGTCGCCCCGCCCACCCTGCTGCCGGTCGGCATCGAGACCTGGCCGTGCGAGGTGGCGTACGACCTGGACAGCACGCTGCCCAAGTCCGACGCCGTGATGCTGCTGCGGGTCCAGCGCGAGCGGATGAACGACGCCTTCTTCCCGACCGAGCGCGAGTACTCGCGGCGCTACGGCCTCGACGGCGACCGCATGGCGAAGATGCCCGAGCACTCCATCGTGATGCACCCCGGGCCGATGGTCCGCGGCATGGAGATCACCGCCGAGGTCGCCGACTCCGAGCGCTGCACCGCCATCGAGCAGGTCGCAAACGGAGTCTCCATCCGGATGGCCGTCCTGTACCTGCTGCTGGGCGGCAGCGAGCCGGCCGTCAGCCACCCCCGTACCGAGGAGAAGTAAGACAGATGAGCAAGATCCTGATCCGTGGTGCGAAGGTGCTCGGCGGTGAGCCGCAGGACGTCCTGATCGAGGGCGCGCAGATCGCGGCCGTGGGCACCGGTCTGTCGGACGAGGGCGCCCAGGTCGTCGAGGCGGGCGGCAAGGTGCTGCTGCCGGGCCTCGTCGACCTGCACACCCATCTGCGTGAGCCGGGGCGCGAGGACTCCGAGACCGTGCTGACCGGTACGCGCGCGGCAGCGAGCGGCGGCTACACGGCCGTGTTCGCCATGGCCAACACCTTCCCGGTCGCCGACACCGCCGGTGTCGTCGAGCAGGTGTACCGGCTCGGCCAGGAGCACGGCTACTGCGATGTGCAGCCCATCGGCGCCGTCACCGTCGGCCTGGACGGCAAGAAGCTGGCCGAGCTGGGCGCCATGCACGAGTCGGCGGCCGGAGTCACCGTCTTCTCCGACGACGGCAAGTGCGTCGACGACGCCGTGATCATGCGCCGTGCGCTGGAGTACGTGAAGGCCTTCGGCGGCGTCGTCGCCCAGCATGCGCAGGAGCCGCGGCTGACCGAGGGCGCCCAGATGAACGAGGGCGTGGTCTCCGCCGAGCTGGGGCTGGGCGGCTGGCCGGCGGTGGCCGAAGAATCGATCATCGCCCGGGATGTCCTGCTCGCCGAGCACGTCGGCTCCCGCGTCCACATCTGCCATCTGTCGACCGCCGGCTCCGTCGAGATCATCCGCTGGGCCAAGTCCCGCGGCATCGACGTCACCGCCGAGGTCACCCCGCACCACCTCCTCCTCACCGACGAGCTGGTCCGGACGTACAACCCGGTCTACAAGGTCAACCCGCCGCTGCGCACCGAGCGCGATGTGCTCGCCCTGCGCGAGGCGCTCGCCGACGGCACGATCGACATCGTGGCCACCGACCACGCCCCGCACCCGCACGAGGACAAGGACTGCGAGTGGGCCGCGGCCGCCATGGGCATGGTCGGCCTGGAGACCGCGTTGTCAGTGGTCCAGGAGACGATGGTGGACACCGGGCTCCTCACCTGGGCCGGGGTCGCCGACCGCATGTCCTTCAAGCCCGCCCGGATCGGGCGGGCGGGCGGGCACGGCCGCCCCGTCTCGGCTGGTGAGCCCGCCAACCTCACGCTCGTCGACACGGAATACCGTGGGTCCGTGGACCCCAAGGGCTTCGCCTCGCGCAGCCGCAACACTCCGTACCAGGGGCGTGAGCTGCCGGGCCGTGTGACGCACACGTGGCTCCGGGGCAAGGCCACGCTCGTCGACGGGAAGCTCACGTGACACCTCTGCATCTGACGCACCTGGCCGCCGATCAGAAGTCGGCGGAGGTGACCGACTGGGCCGCCCGCATCGGCTGGCTCGTCGGCCTCGCCCTCTTCGTCGCGCTCATCTACTGGCTGATGCGCGAGGGCTGGAAGTGGCGCGGCACGCTCCAGGGCGACCTGCCCGAGCTGCCCAGCGCGCCGGACGAGCCCGGTGCGGCGAGACTGACGATGAGCGGCCGCTACCACGGCTCCACCACCGCCGGGCAGTGGCTCGACCGCATCGTGGCGCACGGCCTCGGCACCCGCAGCCGGGTCGAGCTCACGCTGACGGACGAAGGACTGGACGTCGTACGCCCCGGTGCGACCGACTTCTTCGTCCCCCTGGCGGCCCTGCGTGAGGCGCGGCTCGACAAGGGGATCGCCGGCAAGGTGCTCACCGAGGGCGGACTGCTCGTGGTGACCTGGGTACACGGCGAGCGGCTGATCGACTCCGGGTTCCGCTCCGACACCGCCGCCGAGCACAACGAGTGGGTCGACGTCATTAACTCCATGATCAACACCAACAGCACGGAAGGCGCCGAACGATGACGACCTCCACCATGGGAGCCGCCAAGGTTCCCGCCGTCCTCGTCCTGGAGGACGGCCGGACCTTCCGCGGTCGTGCCTACGGGGCCGTGGGAGTCACCTTCGGCGAGGCCGTGTTCTCCACCGGCATGACCGGCTACCAGGAGACCCTCACCGACCCGTCGTACCACCGCCAGGTCGTCGTGATGACCGCCCCGCACGTCGGCAACACCGGCGTCAACGACGAGGACCCCGAGAGCAAGCAGATCTGGGTCGCGGGCTATGTCGTACGCGACCCCGCGCGCGTGCCCTCCAACTGGCGCTCCCGGCGCTCGCTGGACGACGAGCTGCGCCAGCAGGGCGTCGTCGGCATCTCCGGCATCGACACGCGCGCGCTGACGCGTCATCTGCGTGAGCGCGGCGCCATGCGCGTCGGCATCTTCTCCGGCAACGCGCTGCCCGACGAGGGCACCATGCTCGCCGAGGTGCGCCAGGCCCCCGAGATGAAGGGTGCGAACCTTTCGGCCGAGGTCGCCACCAAGGAGGCGTACGTCGTCCCCGCGATCGGCGAGAAGAAGTTCACCGTCGCAGCCGTGGACCTCGGCATCAAGGGCATGACCCCGCACCGGATGGCCGAGCGCGGCATCGAGGTGCATGTGCTGCCCGCGACGGCGACGGCCGAGGACGTGTTCGCCGTCGAGCCGGACGGCGTGTTCTTCTCCAACGGCCCCGGTGACCCGGCCACCGCCGACCACCCGGTCGCCGTGATGCAGGCCGTGCTCGAACGCGGCACCCCGCTGTTCGGCATCTGCTTCGGCAACCAGATCCTGGGGCGCGCGCTCGGCTTCGGCACGTACAAGCTGAAGTACGGCCACCGCGGCATCAACCAGCCGGTGCAGGACCGTACGACCGGCAAGGTCGAGATCACCGCGCACAACCACGGCTTCGCCGTGGACGCCCCGATCGACAAGGTCTCCGACACTCCGTACGGCCGCGCCGAGGTCTCCCACGTCTGCCTCAACGACAACGTGGTGGAGGGGCTGCAGCTCCTCGACCGGCCGGCCTTCAGCGTCCAGTACCACCCCGAAGCGGCCGCGGGCCCGCACGACGCCGCCTACCTGTTCGACCGCTTCACGTCTTTGATGAACACAGTCCTGATGGAGGGCCAGCGTGCCTAAGCGCACCGATATCCAGTCCGTCCTGGTCATCGGCTCCGGCCCGATCGTCATCGGCCAGGCCGCCGAGTTCGACTACTCCGGCACGCAGGCGTGCCGGGTGCTCAAGGCCGAAGGCCTGCGTGTCATCCTCGTCAACTCCAACCCGGCGACGATCATGACCGACCCGGAGATCGCCGACGCGACCTACGTCGAGCCGATCACCCCGGAATTCGTCGAGAAGATCATCGCCAAGGAGCAGCCGGACGCCCTGCTGCCCACCCTGGGCGGCCAGACGGCGCTCAACACGGCGATCTCGCTGCACGAGAACGGCGTACTGGCGAAGTACGGCGTCGAGCTGATCGGCGCCAACGTCGAAGCGATCCACAAGGGCGAGGACCGCGACCAGTTCAAGGTGGTCGTCGAAGCCGTCCACGCCAAGATCGGCCACGGCGAATCCGCCCGCTCGGTCATCTGCCACTCCATGGACGACGTCCTCGATGGCGTCGAGACCCTCGGCGGCTACCCCGTCGTCGTGCGCCCGTCCTTCACCATGGGCGGCGCCGGCTCCGGCTTCGCGCACGACGAGCAGGAGCTGCGCCGCATCGCCGGCCAGGGCCTCACACTCTCGCCGACCACCGAGGTGCTCCTGGAGGAGTCCATCCTGGGCTGGAAGGAGTACGAGCTGGAGCTGATGCGCGACAAGCACGACAACGTCGTGGTCGTCTGCTCCATCGAGAACTTCGACCCCATGGGTGTGCACACCGGCGACTCGATCACCGTCGCGCCCGCGATGACGCTGACCGACCGTGAGTACCAGACCCTGCGCGACATCGGCATCGCGGTCATCCGCGAGGTCGGCGTCGACACCGGCGGCTGCAACATCCAGTTCGCGGTGAACCCCGAAGACGGCCGCGTCATCGTCATCGAGATGAACCCGCGCGTGTCGCGTTCCTCGGCCCTCGCCTCCAAGGCGACCGGCTTCCCGATCGCCAAGATCGCCGCGAAGCTCGCCGTCGGCTACACCCTCGACGAGATCCCGAACGACATCACGCAGGAGACCCCGGCCTCCTTCGAGCCGACCCTCGACTACGTGGTGGTCAAGGCGCCGCGGTTCGCCTTCGAGAAGTTCCCGCAGGCCGACTCCACGCTGACCACCACCATGAAGTCGGTCGGCGAGGCCATGGCCATCGGCCGCAACTTCACCGAGGCCTTCCAGAAGGCGCTGCGTTCGCTGGAGAAGAAGGGCAGCCAGTTCACGTTCGTCGGCGAGCCCGGCAACAAGGAGGAGCTGCTGCGGGAGGCCGTACGGCCCACCGACGGCCGTATCAACGCCGTCATGCAGGCCATCCGCGCGGGCGCCACACCCGAGGAGGTCTTCGAGGCGACGAAGATCGACCCGTGGTTCGTCGACCAGCTCTTCCTCATCAAGGAGATCGCCGACGAGCTGGCCGCGGCGCCCGAGCTGACCCCGGACCTGCTCGCCGAGGCCAAGCGGCACGGCTTCTCCGACCAGCAGATCGGCGAGATCCGCGGCCTGCGCGAGGACGTCGTCCGCGAGGTCCGGCACGCCCTCGGCATCCGCCCCGTCTACAAGACGGTCGACACCTGCGCCGCCGAGTTCGCCGCCAGGACGCCGTACTTCTACTCCTCCTACGACGAGGAGACGGAGGTCGCTTCGCGTGAGAAGCCGGCCGTCATCATCCTGGGCTCCGGCCCCAACCGCATCGGCCAGGGCATCGAGTTCGACTACTCCTGCGTCCACGCCTCCTTCGCGCTGAGCGACGCCGGGTACGAGACCGTGATGGTCAACTGCAACCCCGAGACCGTCTCCACGGACTACGACACCTCCGACCGCCTGTACTTCGAGCCGCTGACGCTGGAAGACGTGCTGGAGATCGTCCACGCGGAGTCCCTCGCGGGGCCGATCGCCGGTGTCGTCGTCCAGCTGGGCGGCCAGACGCCGCTGGGCCTGGCGCAGGCGCTGAAGGACAACGGCGTACCGGTCGTCGGCACGCCGCCGGAGGCCATCCACGCGGCCGAGGACCGCGGCGCCTTCGGCCGCGTCCTCAAGGAGGCCGGCCTCCCGGCCCCCAAGCACGGCACCGCCACCACCTTCGCCGAGGCCAAGGCCATCGCCGACGAGATCGGCTACCCGGTCCTGGTCAGGCCGTCGTACGTGCTCGGCGGGCGCGGCATGGAGATCGTGTACGACGAGACCCGGCTGTCCGCCTACATCGCCGAGTCGACCGAGATCAGCCCCACCCGGCCGGTCCTGGTCGACCGCTTCCTCGACGACGCCATCGAGATCGACGTCGACGCGCTGTACGACGGCCAGGAGCTGTACCTCGGCGGCGTGATGGAGCACATCGAGGAAGCCGGCATCCACTCCGGCGACTCGGCCTGCGCGCTGCCCCCGATCACGCTCGGCGGCTTCGACATCAAGCGGCTGCGAGCGTCGACGGAGGCCATCGCGAAGGGCGTCGGCGTCCGCGGCCTGATCAACATCCAGTTCGCGATGGCGGGCGACATCCTGTACGTCCTCGAAGCCAACCCGCGTGCCTCGCGCACCGTCCCCTTCACCTCGAAGGCGACCGCGGTGCCGCTGGCGAAGGCCGCCGCCCGGATCTCGCTGGGCGCGACCATCGCCGAACTACGCGCGGAGGGACTGCTTCCGGCGACCGGCGACGGCGGTGAACTCCCGCTCGACGCGCCGATCTCCGTCAAGGAGGCGGTCATGCCGTGGTCGCGCTTCCGTGACATCCACGGACGGGGCGTCGACACGGTCCTCGGCCCGGAGATGCGCTCCACCGGCGAGGTCATGGGCATCGACTCCGTCTTCGGCACGGCGTACGCCAAGTCGCAGGCGGGCGCCTACGGTCCGCTGCCGACGAAGGGCCGCGCCTTCATCTCCGTCGCCAACCGCGACAAGCGCTCGATGATCTTCCCGGCGCGTGAACTCGTCGCCCACGGCTTCGAGTTGCTCGCCACGTCCGGCACGGCCGAGGTCCTCAAGCGCAACGGCATCCACGCCACCGTCGTGCGCAAGCAGTCCGAGGGCACCGGCCCGAACGGCGAGCGGACCATCGTCCAGCTCATCCACGACGGCGAGGTCGACCTCATCGTCAACACCCCGTACGGCACCGGCGGTCGCCTCGACGGCTACGACATCCGTACGGCGGCCGTGGCGCGGTCCGTGCCGTGCCTGACGACGGTTCAGGCGCTCGCCGCCGCCGTCCAGGGCATCGACGCCCTCAACCACGGTGACGTGGGCGTGCGTTCACTCCAGGAACATGCGCGGTTCATGACCGCGGCCCGCGACTAGCAGCCCTGAGGGGGACATCGGAAACGGTGTCCCCCTCTTCATGAGGACACAGTGATGTACAAGCTTTTCTTCCGTCTGGTGTTCCAGCGGATGGACCCGGAGCAGGCCCACCATCTGGCGTTCCGCTGGATCCGATTCGCCGTTCGCATCCCGGTGCTGCGCACGTTCGTCGCGGCCATGCTCGCGCCCCGCTACAAGGCGCTGCGCACCGAGGCGTTCGGGCTGCGTATGCACGGCCCCTTCGGGCTCGCCGCCGGCTTCGACAAGAACGCGATCGCCGTCGACGGCATGTCGATGCTGGGCTTCGACCACGTCGAGATCGGCACGGTCACCGGGGAGGCGCAGCCGGGCAATCCCAAGAAGCGGCTGTTCCGGCTGGTGCCGGACCGGGCGCTGATCAACCGCATGGGCTTCAACAACGAGGGCTCACTGGCCGTCGCCGCCCGGCTGGCCTCCCGCACGCCGGTCTTCAAGACCGTCGTCGGCGTGAACATCGGCAAGACCAAGGTCGTCCCGGAGGCCGAGGCGGCCGGGGACTACGTGAAGTCGACGGAGCGCCTCGCGCCGTACGCCGACTACCTGGTCGTGAACGTCTCCTCGCCGAACACGCCCGGCCTGCGCAACCTGCAGGCCGTGGATCACTTGCGTCCCCTCCTGAGCGCCGTCCGTGAGGCCGCCGACCGTACGGTCACCGACCGCCGCGTCCCGCTGCTGGTGAAGATCGCGCCGGACCTCGCCGACGAGGACGTCGACGCGGTCGCCGACCTGGCCGTCGAGCTCGGTCTGGACGGGATCATCGCCACGAACACCACCATCGCGCGCGAGGACCTCGGTTTGACATCCGAACCCTCGCTGGTCCAGGAGAGCGGCGGACTCTCGGGCGCCCCGCTCAAGGAGCGCTCCCTGGAGGTGCTGCGCCGCCTCTACGCGCGCGTGGGCGACCGGATCACCCTCGTGGGCGTCGGCGGCATCGAGGACGCCGAGGACGCCTGGCAGCGCATCCTCGCCGGCGCCACCCTCGTCCAGGGCTACAGCGCCTTCATCTACGACGGCCCCTGCTACGCCCGCGCCGTCCACAAGGGCCTCGCCGCCCGCCTGAGCACCAGCCCGTACGCCACCCTCGCCGACGCGGTCGGCGCCGACGTAAGGAAGGCCGCATGAGCCCGGAATCCTTCGGTGCACGCCTGCGCCGCGCCATGGACGAGCGCGGCCCGCTGTGCGTCGGCATCGACCCGCACGCCTCCCTGCTCAGCGAGTGGGACCTGAACGACGACATCGCGGGCCTGGAGCGGTTCAGCCGCACGGTCGTCGAGGCGCTGGCCGACCGGATCGCCGTCCTCAAGCCGCAGAGCGCGTTCTTCGAGCGATTCGGATCGCGGGGTGTCGCTGTCCTGGAGAAGTCGGTCGCTCAGGCCCGCGCCGCCGGTGCGCTGGTCGTGATGGACGCCAAGCGGGGCGACATCGGCTCGACCATGGCCGCGTACGCCGAGTCCTTCCTCCGCAAGGGCTCGCCGCTCTTCTCGGACGCGCTGACGGTCTCGCCGTATCTGGGCTACGGCTCGCTCAGCCCGGCCGTCGCGCTGGCCCGGGAGAGCGGTACGGGCCTGTTCGTGCTGGCGCTCACCTCGAACCCCGAGGGCCGCGAGGTCCAGCACGCCGTCCGCTCCGACGGGCGGACCGTCGGAGCGACGATGCTGGCGCACCTGGCCGCCGAGAACGCGGGGGAGGAGCCGATGGGCTCCTTCGGGGCGGTCGTCGGCGCCACGCTCGGCGATCTGTCGTCGTACGATCTCGACATCAACGGTCCGCTCCTCGCACCCGGGATCGGCGCCCAGGGGGCCACTCCGGCCGACCTTCCCGGGGTCTTCGGCGCCGCGGTGCGCAATGTCGTTCCGAACGTCAGCCGGGGTGTGCTGCGGCACGGGCCCGACGTCGGCGCGCTGCGGGGAGCCGCCGAGCGGTTCGCGGAGGAGATCCGGGCGGCCGTGGCCACCGCCTGAGGCGTTTCGAACAGGGTCGTACCAGTCCTCCGATGAGTGGCTCGGAACCGACTTGAGTCTGAATACATCCTCAAATCCGGGGCAGTATGTCGTAAATGTCCGTCTCTAGGGAGGCTGACCAGGACTTTTCCGCTGTTCTCGCTGACTCTGGCGGACTTGGCCGCTAGTCTCCGAGCAGAGTGAACGGGCAAGCGTGTTGCTCGTGGCTCCCCAGGTGTGGGGCGACTAGGTTCCTCACCGGTCCGTATCCGACAGTTCAACATCCGAGGTGACGTAGGCGTGGCTCTTCCGCCCCTTACCCCTGAACAGCGCGCAGCCGCGCTCGAAAAGGCCGCCGCGGCTCGCCGGGAGCGGGCCGAGGTCAAGAATCGACTCAAGCACTCCGGCGCCTCCCTTCACGAGGTCATCAAGCAGGGTCAGGAGAACGACGTCATCGGCAAGATGAAGGTCTCCGCCCTCCTCGAGTCCCTGCCGGGCGTGGGCAAGGTCCGCGCCAAGCAGATCATGGAGCGACTCGGCATCTCCGAGAGCCGCCGTGTGCGTGGTCTCGGCTCGAACCAGATCGCCTCCCTGGAGCGTGAGTTCGGCAGCACCGGCTCCTGAGCCCGGCCATGCGGGCAGGGAGTCCCGGGCATGCCGGGATAGCTGGAATAATCGCTGCATGAGTGAACGTCCGCGGCTGACCGTGCTCTCCGGCCCCTCCGGGGTCGGCAAGAGCACGGTCGTCGCCCATATGCGCAAGGAACACCCCGAGGTCTGGCTCTCGGTGTCGGCGACGACCCGTAAGCCCCGCCCCGGCGAGCGGCATGGGGTCCACTACTTCTTCGTCACCGACGAGGAGATGGACAAGCTGATCGCCAATGGCGAGCTGCTGGAGTGGGCGGAATTCGCCGGCAACCGCTACGGGACGCCCCGTAGGGCCGTGCTGGAGCGCCTGGAGGCGGGTGAGCCCGTCCTTCTGGAGATCGACCTCCAGGGTGCCCGGCAGGTCCGCGAGTCCATGCCGGAGGCCCAGCTGGTGTTCCTGGCTCCTCCCTCCTGGGAGGAGCTGGTGCGCAGACTCACCGGACGTGGCACCGAGCCGCCCGAGGTGATCGAGCGGCGTCTGGACGCCGCGAAGGTCGAACTGGAGGCCGAGCCGGAGTTCGATGTGACCTTGGTCAACACCTCCGTCGAGGACGTGGCGCGCGAGCTGCTAGCCTTGGTGGACGTTGTGTGATCGTTTTCGATCTCATCCCATCTGTCGGAAGGTAGAGCGTGTCCTCTTCCATCACCGCGCCCGAGGGCATCATCAACCCGCCGATCGACGAGTTGCTTGAGGCCACCGACTCGAAGTACAGCCTGGTGATCTACGCGGCCAAGCGTGCCCGTCAGATCAACGCGTACTACTCGCAGCTCGGCGAGGGTCTCCTTGAGTACGTCGGTCCGCTCGTCGACACCCACGTCCACGAGAAGCCGCTCTCGATCGCCCTGCGTGAGATCAACGCGGGTCTGCTGACGTCCGAGGCCGTTGAGGGTCCGGCGCAGTAGTATTTACAGCTTGCAGCTGACTTTTCCACAGGCCCGGCAGTGCGACTGCCGGGCCTGTGGTGTGTAGTGGAGTCGTACGTTTGCCGAGTCCGGGGAGAGACGGTGGACAAGCCCAAGGTCGTTCTGGGGGTCAGCGGAGGTATCGCCGCGTACAAGGCCTGTGAGCTGCTGCGCAGACTGACCGAGTCCGGGCACGACGTCCGTGTGGTGCCGACCGCCTCCGCCCTGCACTTCGTCGGCGCCGCCACCTGGTCCGCGCTCTCCGGCCACCCGGTCGCGACGGAGGTCTGGGACGACGTCCACGAGGTCCCGCACGTCCGTATCGGCCAGCACGCCGATCTGGTGGTCGTCGCCCCGGCGACCGCCGACATGCTCGCGAAGGCGGCCCACGGCCTCGCCGACGACCTGCTCACCAACACTCTCCTCACCGCCCGCTGCCCGGTCGTCTTCGCCCCCGCCATGCACACGGAGATGTGGGAGCACCCGGCCACCCAGGAGAACGTGGCGACGCTGCGCCGCCGCGGTGCGGTCGTCATCGAACCGGCCGTGGGCCGCCTCACCGGCGTCGACACCGGCAAGGGCCGGCTGCCCGAGCCGGCCGAGATCTTCGAGGTCTGCCGCCGCGTCCTCGCCCGGGGGGTGACGGAACCCGACCTGGCCGGCCGGCACGTCGTCGTCAGCGCGGGGGGCACCCGCGAGCCCCTCGACCCGGTCCGCTTCCTCGGCAACCGCTCCTCCGGCAAGCAGGGCTACGCCCTCGCCCGCACCGCCGCGGCGCGCGGCGCCCGGGTGACGCTGATCGCCGCGAACGCGGCCCTGCCCGACCCGGCGGGTGTGGATGTCGTGCCGGTCGGGACGGCCGTACAGCTGCGTGAGGCGGTGCTGAAGGCGGCCGCGGACGCCGACGCCGTCGTCATGGCCGCCGCGGTCGCGGACTTCCGCCCGGCGACCTACGCGGCCGGAAAGATCAAAAAGAGGGACGGCCAGGACCCGGACCCCATCGTGCTGGTACGGAATCCGGACATCCTCGCGGAGATCTCGGCCGACCGCGCCCGCCCCGGACAGGTGATCGTCGGCTTCGCCGCCGAGACGGACGACGTCCTGGCCAACGGTCGTAAGAAGCTGGCACGCAAGGGCTGCGATCTGCTGGTGGTGAACGAGGTGGGGGAGCGCAAGACGTTCGGCGCCGAGGAGAACGAGGCGGTCGTGCTGGGCGCCGACGGCACCGAGACTTCCGTCCCGCACGGCCCCAAGGAAGCCCTGGCCGAAACAGTGTGGGACCTGGTGGCTCAGCGGCTGCGTTGAATGTTTCATTCGCTTCACGGCTCTGCTCCGCCTCGGACATAGAGGCGTGGCACCCCTGGCCAAGGTCACCGTGGATTGGGCAGAATGCCCGTGCCGCAGGTCACAGTGCTCCCGAGTGGCGAGACAGGAGGACCGACGGCCGAGCCGACCGATAAACTGTTCTCGGACGGAGCCGGGCGCAGCCCCCGAGCCCGTCCGACCATGATCAGCCAGCAGCCGCTGCAACCCCAGGGAGCGTTGTGTCCCGTCGCCTGTTCACCTCGGAGTCCGTCACCGAGGGCCACCCCGACAAGATCGCTGACCAGATCAGCGACACCATTCTCGACGCGCTACTGCGCGAGGACCCGACGTCCCGGGTCGCCGTCGAGACGCTGATCACGACCGGCCTGGTGCATGTGGCCGGCGAGGTCACCACC
Source organism: Streptomyces sp. DG2A-72 (assembly GCF_030499575.1). Classification (NCBI taxonomy): domain Bacteria; kingdom Bacillati; phylum Actinomycetota; class Actinomycetes; order Kitasatosporales; family Streptomycetaceae; genus Streptomyces; species Streptomyces sp. DG2A-72. The sequence goes on along the minus strand of NZ_JASTLC010000001.1, from coordinate 1,582,750 downwards.
AAGACGTACGCGGACATCGCGACGCTTGTCCGCAACAAGGTCCTCGAGATCGGCTACGACTCCTCGAAGAAGGGCTTCGACGGCGCCTCCTGCGGTGTGTCGGTGTCCATCGGCGCGCAGTCCCCGGACATCGCGCAGGGCGTCGACACGGCGTACGAGAACCGCGTCGAGGGCGACGAGGACGAGCTGGACAAGCAGGGCGCGGGCGACCAGGGCCTGATGTTCGGCTACGCGACGGACGAGACGCCGACGCTGATGCCGCTGCCGATCTTCCTGGCGCACCGTCTGTCGAAGCGCTTGTCCGAGGTCCGCAAGAACGGCACCATCCCGTACCTGCGCCCTGACGGAAAGACCCAGGTCACCATCGAGTACGACGGCGACAAGGCCGTCCGCCTCGACACGGTCGTGGTCTCCTCGCAGCACGCGAGCGACATCGACCTGGAGTCCCTGCTCGCCCCCGACATCCGCGAGTTCGTCGTGGAGGCGGAGCTGAAGGCGCTCCTCGACGAGGGCATCAAGCTCGACACCGAGAACTACCGCCTGCTGGTCAACCCCACCGGCCGCTTCGAGATCGGCGGCCCGATGGGCGACGCCGGCCTCACCGGCCGCAAGATCATCATCGACACGTACGGCGGCATGGCCCGCCACGGCGGCGGCGCCTTCTCCGGCAAGGACCCGTCCAAGGTGGACCGTTCGGCGGCGTACGCGATGCGCTGGGTCGCCAAGAACGTCGTCGCCGCGGGCCTCGCCACCCGCTGCGAGGTCCAGGTCGCCTACGCCATCGGCAAGGCCGAGCCGGTCGGTCTCTTCGTCGAGACCTTCGGCACCGCCAAGATCGACCACGAGAAGATCGAGAAGGCGATCGACGAGGTCTTCGACCTCCGCCCGGCCGCCATCATCCGCGACCTCGACCTCCTCCGCCCGATCTACGCCCAGACCGCCGCATACGGCCACTTCGGCCGTGAGCTCCCCGAGTTCACCTGGGAGCGCACGGACCGCGTGGAGGCGCTGCGGCAGGCGGCGGGGCTGTAGGTCCCACGGCTTTCCGCGAGGCCCGGTTGCCGTTCGAGGCAGCCGGGCCTCGGTCCTTTCACAGCGCCGGTTCGTCCAGCGCAGGGGGAGCGACGTCGTCCGGGCCCTCCTCGGGGTCTCCTTCAGATCCTCCGGCGAAGCGGCGCCGTAGCTCGTCGACTGCGTCCGTCTTGCCGTGCACGCGTGCGAGGTTCGTGAGTCGCTCGCCGAACAAGTTGAGATCCGGATCATCGGCCGAGAAACCGAACCACTCCAGGAGCGAGTCCAAGGAGGGGGTACCCGGATGCGCAGGGGTACGTCGCTCTCGAGCGCGCGGGCGGCCAGCTGGACCGCTTCACGTGCGTCTCCGCGATACAGGCTGATCAGAGCGCGCCGGACCTGTGCGTAGGCGGCGAGCCCGGTGTCCGCTCCGGCGGCGGCCAACTGCACGGCACGGTCCGTCCACCACATGGCGGCCGGGTCGTCACCGCACTCCTGCGCCATCCAGCCCGCGTACTCGGCATAGCGTGAGGCGAGGAGCAGGAGTGCCCGGCGGGTACGGGGGCCGGTGTGCAGGGCGAGCTGCTCCAGGCTGTGGGTCTGGGCGATGAGGGGAGGCAGCACGCTCGCGGGACCGGACGCCTGGCCCAGACGCCGGAACTGGTCGAACAGTGTTCGTGAAGCATCCAGGAGGGTCTCGGTCCCCTCTTGAATGGGGGAGACGGGCGGTTCGCCCGTTTGCGTTGTCAGCGCGGACGCGGCCCCGGCGGCGATCAGCCCTCGACGTGTGACCGGCTGGAACGAACTCGAACCGTCTCGCCGCCGGCCTCAGCTCGGTGTCGCACAGACGCGCCAGGTCGGACGTCGGACGCTTGATTCCGCGTTCCACCTTGCTCAGCTGGCTCTTGCTGTAGTGCACTCGCTGTCCCAGCTGTTGCAGGGAGAGCCGGGCGGCCAGGCGCCTCCTGCGCAGTTCCCGTCCGAAGTCGTGCGACTGCTCCAGCACTTCAACCTCCGTCACTCCCCGGCCCGCAGCCGGCGAGTGCCGCGCTTCAGACTGGGGCACGTGGGCTGGGCCGAACAAGGCGAAACGGGCGTTTCCCGTTTCCTCCTCCCGGAGGGAAGCCGACGCGGTGAATCGTGTCGAGTAAGCGCTTTCGGCCACGGCCGAGGGGACTGTCAGTGGCGTTTGGAAGAATGCAGGTGTGAGCAGCGAGAACGGGCAGGGGGAAGGTGGCGTGGAGGGTGCGCCGCCTGAGCAGCTCGCGTTCATCCGGGAGAGCGTGCGTCAGGCGAAGGCGCCGCGGGCCAAGCCGCGGACGTGGCGGGGGGCCGCGTTGGCGAAGGAGCTGCCTGTTGCGCGGGTGCTGGTGGACAAGGGGGTGCTGCATCTTGATCGGTACTTTGACTATGCGGTGCCCGAGGAGCTCGATGCCGAGGCGCAGCCGGGGGTGCGCGTGCGGGTGCGGTTCGGGGCCGGGCGGCATCGGGTGCGCGACGGGCGGCGTGAGGGCGGCGGGCTGATCGACGGGTTCCTCGTCGAGCGGCGGGCCGAGTCCGACTACGCGGGGCCGTTGGCCGCGCTGGCCCAGGTGGTGTCGCCCGAGCCCGTGTTGAGCGAGGAACTGCTCGGATTGGCTCGCGCTGTTGCCGATCGGTATGCCGGGAGTCTCGCCGATGTGTTGCAGCTCGCGGTGCCGCCGCGCAGTGCGCGGGCCGAGCAGCGGCCGTCGCCCGAGCCGTTGTCCGCGCCCGGGGTGCCGGATGCGGGGTCATGGGCGCGGTACGAGCGAGGGGGCGGGTTTCTTGAGGCGTTGGCCTCCGGGGGTGCGCCGCGTGCCGTGTGGAATGCGCTGCCCGGTGCCGATGCGTGGAGCGATGAGCTGGCCCGGGCCGTTGTGGCGACGCTCGCCTCCGGACGCGGGGCGCTGGTCGTGCTGCCGGACGGGCGGGCCGTGGCGCGGGTCGACGCCGCGTTGACCTCGCTGCTGGGGGAGGGGCGGCATGCGGTGCTCACCGCCGATGCCGGGCCCGAGAAGCGGTATCAGGAGTGGCTGGCGGTGCGGCGGGGGTCCGTGCGAGCCGTCGTGGGGACGCGGGCCGCGATGTTCGCCCCGGTGCAGGATCTCGGGCTCGTCGCCATCTGGGACGACGGCGACGACAGCCACAGCGAGCTGCATGCGCCGCAGCCGCATGCGCGTGAGGTGCTGCTGCTCCGGGCCGCCCAGGACAAGTGCGCCTTTCTGCTGGGCAGTTGGAGCTGCACGGTGGAGGCCGCGCAGCTCGTGGAGAGCGGGTGGGCGGGGCCACTGGTGGCGGCGCGCGAGCAGGTGCGGGGCGCCGCGCCGCTCGTACGGACCGTGGGGGACGGGGATCTCGCGCGGGACGAGGCCGCGCGGGCGGCACGGCTGCCAAGCCTTGCCTGGCAGGTCGTCAGGGACGCCTTGCGTACCGGGCCGGTGCTCGTGCAGGTGCCGCGGAGGGGGTACGTGCCGCGGATGGCCTGCGCGCAGTGCCGGGCGCCGGCGCGGTGCCGGCATTGCGCCGGGCCGATGGAGGCGCAGGACGCCGGGGCGTTGCGGTGTGGCTGGTGTGGGCGTGAGGAGGGTGCCTGGCACTGTCCGGAGTGCGGGTCGTTCCGGCTGCGGGCGCAGGTCGTCGGGGCGCGGCGGACCGCCGAGGAACTGGGGCGTGCCTTCCCGGCCGTTCCGGTGCGGACGTCGGGGCGTGAGCATGTGCTGGACACCGTCCCGGGGGCTCCCGCACTGGTCGTGAGTACGCCCGGGGCCGAGCCGGTTGCCGAGGGCGGATATGCGGCGGCCCTGCTGCTGGACGGCTGGGCCATGCTCGGTCGGCCCGATCTGCGCGCCGGCGAGGACGCGTTGCGGCGGTGGATCGCCGCGTCCGCGCTCGTACGGCCACAGGGGGACGGCGGCACCGTGGTGGTCGTCGCCGAACCCACGTTGCGGCCCGTGCAGGCGCTGGTGCGGTGGGATCCCGTCGGCCATGCGGTACGGGAGCTCGGCGAGCGCGCCGAGTTGGGTTTTCCACCGGTGTCGCGGATGGCTGCCGTGACCGGGCCGGGGGAGGCGGTCGTGGAGTTCCTGGAGGCGGTGGAACTGCCGCGGGAAGCCCAGGTGTTGGGGCCCGTGCCGGTGCCCGTCACCGCCGCGGGGGGACCGCGGCGCGTGGGGGCGCCGCCACCTGGGGAGCACTGGGACCGGGCCTTGATCCGGGTGCCGCCGGGGCGGGGGGCTGCGCTGGCGGCCGCGTTGAAGGCGGCGCAGGCTGCGCGGATGGCCAAGGGGGGCGGAGAGGCGGTTCGGGTTCGGGTTGATCCGCCTGACATTGGATGAGGGGCGGCGATGGCGACTCCGGCGAGAGCGGGAGCAGGGATCCGCGACCTGGGCGGGGGTTGGGCGGTAGGTGGCGGTGGTGCGGTGATCGGCTGCTGTTGCGCTCCGCGGAAAGGGGGCGTGCATTCTGCGGGCGGGTGGGGGCTGGTCGCTCCCCCACTCTCGAATTCTCCCCCACTCTCGACTTCGCTCGAGCGGGGGACCCCATGAGCGGGGGGACCCCCATCGCGGCGGAGCCGCACATTGATACAGCCCCGCGCCCCTTCGGGGTGCTGCCGAACCGCAGCCGACTTCACTCGACCTGCTTGGGGCGGTCGTTCCCGCTCCCGCCGGCGTGCGGGCCGCGGCATGCTTCTGCCCTCCCGGTTCCGTCCCGGGAGGGCAGTGCGGGTGGCTTCAGCCGTTGCGCGGGCCCGGGAAGGCCGTCGGCCTGGCCTCGTCGCGGAGGGCCGGGCTGCCTGCCGTCGGCTGGGTCGGCATGGAGCGGGCCGCGGGGACCGTCGGCATCGTGGGGAAGCCGGTGTTGACGTTGACCGTGCGGGCGCTCTTCGGCTCCGTGGTGTGCTCGGCCTCGGTGGCCGTCTGCGTCGCGGCACGGCGTGATCCGTAACGGCGGTGCACGGCCTGTTTGGTGACGCCGAGTGCGGAGCCCACTGCGTCCCATGAGAAGCCGAGTGAGCGGTCGAAGTCCACGGCAGCCGTGACCAGGGTCTCGACACTGTCGCGCAGTTCTTGCGCGAGGCGGACCGTCGGGGCGGGGGCGCGTCCGTAGACGACGAAGCCCGTGGACGGGCCGGAGCGGCGCGGGCGGTAGACGTTGCCCAACTGGGCGGTGAGTGTGCGCAGTGCGTCCACCTGCCGGCGGACCCGCTCGATGTCCCGCACCAGCAAGTGCAGGCTGGCCCGAGCCTGGGCGTCGTGGGTTGCGTGGTCGGCCATGAACAAGCCTCTCGAACCGGCGTTGAAAAGGATCGGGCCGCGCGATGTGCGGCCCGTTGTGGTCAACTCTTTCTTGACCAACGCGGATTCGCTCCGCGGGTCACGCAGAGGGGGCGTATGGGCATATGCGTGCGCCCTTGTCACTCGGGCGTGCGCTGGCGCCAAGCGCTCCGCCGGAAGTCCGGTGCGTCGGCCGCGGGTCCGTCGTGGCTGGTCGCTCCCCCACTCTCGGCTTCTCCCTCACTCTCGACTTCGCTCGAGCGGGGGGACCCCCCGGACCCGCTCAGCGCTCTCCGCCCCGCGCACTACCCGGATTCCAGTCGGACAGCGAAGCAGGACCGACAGGCGGCAGCAGCACACCGCCGCGGGTCCGGAGGCCATCCCCAGCCCGCCCCCATAGACTGGTGCGTCGCCCGCATCCAACCCCCGCCCGAGAGGCCCGTATCCACCCATGAAGCTCGTCTTCGCCGGCACCCCCGAGGTCGCCGTTCCCGCACTGGACGCTCTGATCGCCTCCGGGCGGCACGAGGTGGCCGCCGTCGTCACGCGGCCCGATGCGCCGGCCGGGCGGGGACGCAGGCTGGTCGCGAGTCCGGTCGCCGAGCGGGCGGCGGAGGCCGGGATCGAGGTGCTGAAGCCCACCAAGCCGCGGGACCCCGCATTCCTGGAGCGGCTCAAGGAGATCGCGCCGGACTGCTGTCCGGTCGTGGCGTACGGCGCCCTGCTGCCCCGCGTGGCTCTCGACATCCCCGCCCACGGCTGGGTCAACCTGCACTTCTCCCTGCTGCCCGCCTGGCGGGGAGCGGCACCCGTGCAGCACTCCATCATGGCCGGCGACGAGATCACGGGCGCCTCGACCTTCCTCATCGAAGAGGGGCTCGACTCCGGGCCCGTCTACGGCACCGTGACCGAGACGATCCGGCCCACCGACACCAGCGGCGACCTGCTGACCCGGCTCGCCTTCGCCGGCGCCGGGCTGCTCGCCGCGACCATGGACGGCATCGAGGACGGCACCCTGAAGGCCGTACCGCAGCCGGCCGAGGGCATCACCATGGCCCCGAAGATCACCGTCGAGGACGCCCACATCGACTGGTCGGCGCCCGCACTGCGGGTCGACCGCGTGGTACGCGGATGCACGCCCGCGCCCGGCGCATGGACCACCTTCCACGGTGAGCGGCTCAAGCTCATCCAGGTCGCCACCGTGCCCGACCGCGACGATCTCGCCCCGGGTGTCCTCTCCGTCGGCAAGAACCATGTGTACGTCGGCACCGGCTCGTACGCCGTCGAGCTGCTCTGGGTCCAGGCCCAGGGCAAGAAGCCGATGCGGGCGGCCGACTGGGCGCGTGGCGTGCGGGACGCCGACGGCGAGACGCTCGGCGCGTAACGCGGCGGTCCCCGGCGTCGACGTACGCTGGGCACATCCCCACTTGTTGGGGACACCCCTTTCATGGGGGCACATCTCCCCCTTTCATCCGGAGCACCTTTTACGTGAGTGAGCAGTCCCGCCGGCCCCGCAAGCCCTACCGTCGGCCCAAGAAGGACCCCGTCCGCTTCCTCGCCTTCGAGGCACTCAGGGCGGTGGACGAGCGGGACGCGTACGCCAACCTCGTCCTGCCGCCGCTGCTCAGGAAGGCGCGGGAGAAGGAGGGACCTGAAAAATTCGACGGGCGGGACGCCGCGCTCGCGACGGAGCTGGTGTACGGGACGCTGCGGCGGCAGGGGACGTACGACGCCGTCATCGCCGCCTGTGTGGACCGGCCCCTGCGTGAGGTCGACCCGCCCGTGCTCGATGTGCTGAGCCTCGGCGTGCATCAGCTGCTCGGCACGCGGATCCCCACGCACGCCGCCGTGTCCGCCTCCGTCGAGCTGGCCCGGGTCGTGCTCGGCGACGGGCGGGCCAAGTTCGTCAACGCCGTCCTCAGGAAGGTCGCGCAGGACGATCTCGACGGGTGGCTCGCCAAGGTCGCTCCGCCCTATGACGACGATCCCGAGGAGCATCTCGCCGTCGTCCACTCCCACCCTCGCTGGGTCGTCTCCGCGCTGTGGGACTCCCTCGGCGGCGGGCGCGCCGGGATCGAGGAGCTGCTGGAGGCCGACAACGAGCGGCCCGAGGTGACCCTGGTCGCCCGGCCGGGACGGGCCACCACCGACGAACTGCTCCGGGAGGACGCCGCGCTGCCGGGGCGCTGGTCGCCGTACGCCGTACGGCTGACCGAGGGCGGCGAGCCCGGTGCCGTGGAGGCCGTCAAGGAGGGCCGGGCGGGCGTGCAGGACGAGGGCAGTCAGCTCGTCGCGCTGGCGCTGGCCGACGCGCCCCTCGAAGGCCGGGACGAGAGGTGGCTCGACGGGTGTGCCGGGCCCGGCGGCAAGGCCGCCCTGCTCGCCGCCCTCGCCGCCGAGCGCGGGGCCGTGCTGCTCGCCGCGGAGAAGCAGCCGCACCGGGCCGGGCTCGTGGCGAAGGCGCTCGAGGGGAACCGCGGTCCCTATCAGGTCATCACCGCCGACGGGACCCGGCCGCCGTGGCGGGCCGGCTCCTTCGACCGGGTGCTGATGGACGTGCCGTGCACAGGGCTGGGCGCCCTGCGGCGGCGGCCCGAGGCCCGGTGGCGCCGGCGTCCCGAGGACCTGGACGGGTTCGCGCCGCTGCAGCGTGCCCTGCTGCACACCGCGCTGAACGCCGTACGGGTGGGCGGCGTCGTCGGCTACGCCACCTGCTCGCCGCACCTCGCCGAGACCCGGGCCGTCGTGGACGACGTGCTCAAGCAGCGCCCCGAGGCCGAACTCCTCGACGCGCGGCCTCTGTTGCCGGGCATGCCGGACCTCGGTGACGGCCCCGACGTACAGCTGTGGCCGCATCTGCACGGCACCGACGCCATGTATCTGGCGGTCATTCGGAGGACCGGCTGACCTTCTCCGGCTCGGCGATCGCCGGTGCCCCGCCGTCCTCGCGGGCCAGCCGGTGCGGCCACCACACCTTCGGGCCGATGTCCAGGAACAGGGCCGTGACCAGCACCGACCGCACGATGAACGTGTCCAGCAGCACGCCGAGCGCCACCGCGAAGCCGATCTCTGCGAAGGCAACCATCGGGAGTGTGCCGAGGGCGGCGAAGGTACCGGCCAGCACCAGGCCTGCGGAGGTGATCACCGCGCCCGTGGCGGCGAGCCCGGTGACCACGCCCGGCCGCGTGCCCTGGCGGGCCGCCTCCTCGCGGATGCGGGTGGTCAGGAAGATGTTGTAGTCGATGCCGAGGGCGACCAGGAAGACGAAGACGAACAGCGGGAAATCCGTCGACTCGCCCGCGTAGTCGAAGACGTGGCGGAAGGTCAGGGCGCTGATGCCCAGTGCCGCCGCGAAGGAGAGGATCACCGTTCCGATCAGCAGCAGCGGGGCGATCAGGGCCCGTAGCAGGGCGCACAGGATCAGCAGGACGACCACCAGCACCAGCGGGATGATCAGCACGTTGTCGTGGGTGATCGCCTCGTCCATGTCCAGGAGGCCCGCCGTGCCGCCACCCACCTTGGCATCGGCCTCCGGTACCGCGTGGACGGCGTCCCGTACCCGTTCCACGGTCTGTTCCGCCGCGTCGCTGTCGGCGGGGGCGGTCATCGTGGCCTCGAAGAGGACCCTGCCCTCGAAGGACGGTTTCGTGCCGGGCGGCAGGCCCAGCGACTCGGGGACCACGCCCGGCGTGGCGGCGACCGCGCGGCCCACCTGCTGGGCCTGCGCCTGGTTGCTGACGATGACGAGCGGATTGCCGCTCCCGGCCGGGAAGTAGCGTGCGGAAACCTCCTGTCCGACGATCGAGTCCGGTTTCCCGGTGAACGCGTCCGCGTTGCTGATGCCCTCGGCGCGCAACTGGATCAGGCCGAGCGAGCACACCGCCAGCACCATCGTCGTCACGACCCACACCATCCGCGGGCGACGGGCGATACGGCGGCCCGTGCGCGCCCAGACGCCCCGCTCGGTCGGGTCCCCCGCGCCGAAGCGCGGGATCACCGGCCAGAAGATCCACCGGTCGAAGATCACCAGCAGGGCCGGGAACAGCGTCATCATCGCCAGCAGGGCGACCGCGACGCCGATCGCGGCGACCGGGCCGAGCCCGCTGGTGGAGTTCATCTCGGCCGCCAGCAGCACCAGCATGCTCAGCACGACCGTCGCGCCGGAGGCGAGCACCGCCGGACCCGCGCGGTGCAGCGCCAGCGCCATCGCCTCGTGCCGGTCCTCGTGGCGGCACAACTCCTCCCGGTAGCGGGCGACCAGCAACAGGGCATAGTCCGTCCCCGCGCCGAAGACGAGCACGGTGAGGATGCCGGCGCTCTGGCCGTTCACCGTCAGGCCCGCGTTCTCGGCGAGGAAGTAGATCAGAGCCTGTGCGGTGAACAGGGCGGCGATCACGGAGAGCAGCGGGATCAGCAGGAGCGAGGGGCTGCGGTACGTCAGCAGCAGCATGATGATGACGACGCCCATCGCGGACACCAGGAGCGTCGAGTCGATGCCCTCGAAGGCCTCGGAGAAGTCCGCGGAGGTGCCGCCCGGGCCGGTGATGTGCACCGCGAGCCCGTCGTCGCCCTCCCCGCCCTCCCCGACATCCTCCCGGATCGAGTCGACCGCGGGCGCGATGCGCTCCCAGCCCTTCTCGTCCATGGTGATCGGGACATAGATCTGGGCGGCCCTCGGGTCGGTCTCCCGGTCGAAGGTCGGGCCCCGGGTCTCGGCACCCCGGATGCCGTGGTCGGTGAGCTGCTCGAGCTGCCGCACATCCTCGGTGATCTGCGCCCGGTCCTGCGCGGTCAGGCCGCTCTCGCGGGCGTAGATGACGATCGCCGGGATCGTCTCGGGCCTGAAGTCCTCCGAGATCTCCAGGACTTGGGTCGATTCGGCGGACCCGGGCAGCCAGGAGGCCGCGTCGTTGTCCTGGGCGTCGGTGAGCTTCTGCGCGAACGGCGCTGTCAGGAAAAGCACCGCCAGCCACAGCACCAGCACGACCCACTTGGCGCGCCGTCCGCACACCAGGTGTGCGATGCCCTTGTTGCCCGTCGTGATCTCGGACTTCGTCTCGGAACTGGTCCCCGTCATGGCCACCCCCGCAGCCGCCCGTGGAGCCGGTGGGCGGCCCAGCGTGGCACGCCGGGCCCTCGTACAACATCCGATGAACGTCTTGGGTACGGACCGAGGCGAACATTCGTGCCCGGACATGGGAGGCTTGGGTCATGGCCGTGCAGATCAACCCCAGCATCCTGTCCGCCGACTTCGCCCGGCTCGCCGAGGAGGCGAAGGCGGTCGAAGGGGCCGACTGGCTCCACGTCGACGTCATGGACAACCATTTCGTCCCGAACCTCACGCTCGGCGTGCCGGTCGTAGAGTCGTTGGCCCGTGCGACGGACACCCCGCTGGACTGCCATCTGATGATCGAGGACCCTGATCGGTGGGCGCCTCAGTACGTCGAAGCGGGTGCCGGTTCCGTCACGTTCCATATCGAGGCGGCCTCCGCTCCCGTCCGGCTGGCCCGGGAGATCCGGGCCAAGGGTGCCCGTGCCTCCATGGCGCTCAAGCCGGCGACGCCCATCGAGCCGTACGAGGATCTGCTCCCCGAGCTCGACATGCTGCTGATCATGACGGTCGAGCCGGGCTTCGGTGGCCAGGCGTTCCTCGACATCATGCTTCCGAAGATTCGCCGCACCCGCGAGTTGATCAGCAAGCACGGCCTGGAGCTGTGGCTCCAGGTCGACGGTGGAGTCTCGGCGGCCACGATCGAGCGTTGCGCGGAGGCCGGAGCCGATGTCTTCGTGGCCGGTTCGGCGGTGTACGGGGCCGCCGATCCAGCAGATGCGGTACGTGCATTGCGCACCCAGGCGGGGGCGGCCACGGCCGTCGCTTCCTGGGCATGCGACCACTGAGCCAAGGGAACGTGAACGGCGCCCTTCAGGGCGGATCGAGCGGGCCGGATCTGCAAGGATGAACAGCGAATCCAGAGTGTGAACAGTAGTGAGGAGAGCGCTGTGTCGGCAATGTCGGCGGGCCGGTCAGCCATGCGGATGGGACCCGCTGAGCTGGTGCAGGCGGCGGCCATGGCCCGCCGCTTCTACCTCGAGGGCAAGTCCAAGATCCAGATCGCCGAGGAGTTCGGCGTCAGCCGCTTCAAGGTGGCCCGGGTCCTGGAGACCGCTCTCGAACGGGATCTCGTACGGATCGAGATCCGCGTCCCGGCCGAACTGGACGCCGAGCGCTCCGACGCGCTGCGCGCCCGCTACGGCCTCAGGCATGCCGTCGTGGTCGAGTCCCCGGCCGAGGCCGAGGACTCGCCCGACCCCGAGAACCTCGGCGAAGTGGCCGCCGACCTGCTCGGCGAACTCGTCAACGAGGGCGATGTGCTCGGTCTGGCCTGGGGCCGCTCCACCATCAACATGGCCGCGGCCCTCGACCGGCTGCCGCCGTGCACGGTGGTGCAGCTGACGGGCGTGTACGACGCCGGGACCGCCGAGCGTGGTTCGGTGGAGGCCGTGCGGCGGGCCGCCCAGGTGTCCGGCGGCGACGCCCACCCCATCTACGCGCCGATGCTGCTGCCGGACGTGGCCACCGCGGCGGCGCTGCGCAACCAGACCGGGATCGCGCGGGCCTTCGAGTACTTCGACAAGGTCACGGTCGCCTGTGTCTCCATCGGCTCCTGGGAGCCGGGCATCTCGACGGTGTACGACATGCTCAGCGACGAGGAGCGGGCGCACTACTCGTCCCTCGGTGTCGCCGCCGAGACGTCCGCGCACCTCTTCGACGCCGAGGGCCGCCGGGTCGGACGGGACCTGGGCGAGCGGTGCATCACGGTCAAGGCCGACCAGCTCCGCCGTATCCCCGAGGTCGTCGCGATCGCGGGCGGAGCGCGGAAGGCGGCCGCGATCGACGCGGTGCTGCGGTCGGGGCTCGTGACCAGCCTGGTGACGGACACGTCCGCGGCCGACTACCTGATGACGACGGGGTCGACGCCGCGGCCCGCGCTCAACCGGGCCGACCCGGACGGGCCCTGACGGTCCTTCACGGCAGGGCGTGACGGGAGAGCCGTGGCAGCATCGGTCAGTTTTCAAGAAGCCGATGCCGCCGCGGCTTCCTAGCATCGAGGGTGTTCCCAGCCGATCGCGCAGAAGGATGCCTGTCATGCCGAACGCAGAGAAGTCCGCCAAGAGCACGACCGCCACGGCGAACGACGGCTTCACGGACGAAGAGCGGGCCGCGATGAAGGAGCACGCTCAGGAGCTCAAGGCCGTGCGCGGTGGGAAGCGCAGGACCAAGGCCGACGCGGAAGCCGCCGTGCTCGAGAAGATCGCCGAGATGCCGGAAGCGGACCGCGTGATCGCCGAGCGGCTGCACGCTCTCATCAAGGAGAACGCGCCCGAGCTGACGCCGAAGCTCTGGTACGGGATGCCCGCCTACGCCAACAACGGCAAGGTGGTCTGCTTCGTGCAGGCCGCGGCCAAGTTCAAGTCCCGCTATCTGACGCTCGGCTTCGACGACTCGGCCACGCTCGACGACGGCACGATGTGGCCGACCGCCTTCGCCGTGACGGAACTGACCGCCGCCCACGAGAAGACGATTGCCGCACTCGTGCGGAAGGCGGTGCGCTGAGGCGCCGACCGGCGTCAGCGCGACTGCAGCGCGTCCAGGGCCACCGCCTGCGCGAGCATCAGGCGCCGGTCGAACCGGTCGTCCTCGATCCGGAGCACGTAGTGGTCACGGAAGCGGGTCTTCTTCTCGAAGAAGCCCACGTTCCGGCCGTCCGTGTCGACGAAGTCGAAGTGGTACTTCCAGATGAAGGGCAGGTCGCCGATGAACGGCAGCAGTCCCCACACACGCCGGAAGACGGCCAGGGCGGCGTTGCGCTCCTGAACGGTCAGGGCAGGCAGGCCCGGCTGGTCGAGCGTCCATGTCGAGCGCAGCAGCGACTTCCCGAACTTCTTGCCGAACACGCCTATCGGCTGCCCGCCGCCGGTGACGTCGTAGGCGCCGGCGAGGTCGACGACCTTGCGGGCCTTGAAGCCGGCGAAGACGGACTGCTTCGACTCGTCGGTGTAGAGGGTGACCTCTTCCTTGAACTTCATGCGCTTCTGCTCGACGAAGGCGACCTTCGCACCGGGCCCGCCGGAACCGTCGTCGGCGAAGATCTCGTAGCGGTTGACCATCATGGTCACCCGCTGGTGGATGTGGAACTGCCGCTGGGACTGCACAGCGCCGACGTCCATGGGCTCCCCTTCACGCGATGGCGCTCGGCAGCGTACAGGCCGGGGTCGGGCGGTGGCGACGCGCTGCCGGACCTGCGGCAGAATGACCACCAGACCGGTGATCACTACGAATCGTTCAGGACGGTACTGAGATGACGGAAGTCGTGGTCACGCTGGACCTCGACGGGGTCACGGACAAAGGCGGCCTGATGGACCGCTGCGCCCGTGCCCTGTCGTTGCCCGACTGGTTCGGCCGCAACTGGGACGCGCTGGCCGACTCGCTCTCCGACCACACCGTCTGGCCCGAGGGCGCCGTGGAACAGGGGCTGCTGGTCGTCGTACGGAACTGGCAGCCGTACGCCGCCGCGCGCCCGGGTGAGTGGGAGACCGCGCGGGAAGTGTTCGGGCAGGCGGCCGACACGGCGTCGGCGCTGACCGTGGCGCTGGCTCTTGGAGGAACCTCCTAAGGCACCCCTGGGTTTGAACTCGGCCCTGCGCTAGTGGCCGACATCGTGATCGCCCGCTTCGATGAGGCCGCTTTCGTAGGCGAAGATCACGATCTGGATGCGGTCGCGCAGCCCGAGTTTGGTGAGGATGCTCGACACATGTGATTTGACGGTGGCGGCACCGATGACGAGTTGCTCGGCGATTTCGGCGTTGCTCGCGCCGCGGGCGACTGCGGTCATGATCTCGCGTTCGCGGCTGGTGAGCCGTTCCAGGCGGGCCGCGACGGCGGCGTTGACGGTACGGTGCTGCGCGAACCTGTCGATGAAGCGCCGGGTGATCGAGGGGGCCAGCAGCGTTCCGCCCTCCGCCACGGTGCGTACGGCGGTGGCCAGTTGCTCGGGGGGAATGTCCTTGAGTACGAAGGCACTGGCGCCGGAGCGCAGCGCCTTGTAGACGTACTCGTCCGGGTCGAACGTCGTCAGGATCAGCACCTTGGGACCCCAGTCGGCCTCCTGAAGGATCCGGGAGGTCGCTTCGAGGCCGTCCATCTCGGGCATGCGGATGTCCATGAGGATCACGTCCGGACGGTGCAGGCGTGTCGCCTCGATCACCTCGAGGCCGTTGCCCGCCTCGGCCACGACCTCGATGTCGTGGTGGACCCGGAGAATCATGGCGAAGCCTCGCCGTACCAGCGCCTGGTCGTCGGCCACGACGACGCGGATGCTCACGTGGTCTCCCCTTTGACGGGCAGATGGGCGGCGAGCCGGAATCCGCCGCCGGGACGTGGCCGGGCGTCGAGGCTTCCGCCGAGGAGATGGGCTCTTTCCCGCATGCCGACGATGCCGTGGCCGGGCGGGCCCTGGTGCGCGACCGGCGCGGACTGGACGGCGGCGCCGCGGCCGTCGTCGAGCACCTCGATGGTGAGGCCGTCGCGTTCATCGCGCAGGTGCACGTGGGCGTGGGTGCGCGGTCCGCTGTGCTTGAGCACGTTGGTCAGGGCCTCCTGGACGATGCGGTACGCCGAGAGATCGACGCGAGCCGGGAGAGGGTCCCGGATGCCGTTGGTGACCGAGACGTCAAGACCGGCTTCGCGTACCTCGGCCACGAGCCTGGGCAGATCGGCCAGACCCGGCTGGGGCCCCAGACCGTCGCGCTCGGCGTCCGGCCGCAACACTCCCAGCAGGTGCCGCAGTTCGTCCAGCGCCTGACGTCCCGCATCCTCCACCGCCGCCATCGCCTCCAGGGCGCCCTGCGGATCCTCGGCGGCCACCATCCGGGCCGCGCCGGCCTGCACCGTCATCATGCTCACCCGATGGGCGACCACGTCGTGCAGTTCACGCGCGATGTGGGTGCGCTCCTCGGTCACGATCCGCCGTGCCTCGGCGGCCTGTTCCCTCAGGCGCCGGGCGGCACGCCCGGCGCGAAGCCGTAGGCGTCGGCCGAGGTACCAGGCCCCGGACATGACGAGGGTGCCGAAGACGATGTCCGACCAGGGGACGGAGAGCAGGAGGCCGTCGATCGTGAGCCCGGCGATGGCGGCGACGATGCCGAGAGGGCCCCACCGGTTGTCGGCGGAGTGCCGCCCGACGCTGTACAGCGCGACGATCACCATCCCGCCCAGGGTGGAGTGGCTGCTTCCCAGTGTCCCGGCCCACGTGGCGAGCGCCACCCACAGCACCGCGACCGGCCTGCTCCGACGCCGGTAGAGCGCCGCGCCGGCCACCAGGAAGAGCAGGAGGGCGGGATGGAGGATGTCCGAGACCGGGCGGACGACCATCGTGTCCCCCGGACCTTCCTCAAGGAGCATCGTCGGCAGGAACATCGCCACCGCGAGGACGGCGTCCGCGCTGCGCGGCCAGCGCGTGAACGGACCGCGGAACCTGCCCGTCACGCTGCGGCCCGGCGTCTCGGGATGCGGCGCCCTGCGATTCATCGTCGCTCCATCAAGAGGCGTCCGGGCCCAGGCGCAGGTCATCGGGACGCACCGGGCAGGTCATCGTAAGTCCGGCTCGCAGGCACCGTCACCCGCCTGTGGGCGGATCCGGTCCTCCGCCGCCGGCAGGAGGCAACCGCCCTGTTCTCCCCGTCGCGCGCGGGAGGGCCGAACCCGCCGCGGGGCGGGAGACGGTACCGGTGCCGACGCCCACGATGGGACTGCTCGCTCCCACTGCTGCCGAACGCCGGTCCGGTGCAGCCGGCCGACGGCCAACCACGCGACCCAGGCCGACAGTTGACGTCGCTCGGCAGCAGACAACAGGAGCCCGGCCGACACGTGCCGCCGGTCGGCACCCGTCTCACAGGAGCCCACCACCATGAACCGACTCACGCGCCGCATCGGCGACGCGAGCGCCCGCCGACCGTGGCTGACCATCGCCGCCTGGCTGGCTGCCCTGGCACTCGTGCTGCCCCTGGCCGGCCTTGCGGGCGGCTCGTTCGTCGACGACCTCGTCGCTCCCGGCAGCCAGAGCGAGGAGGCGATGGAACTCCTCGAAGAACGCTTCCCCGAAGCATCCGGCGGCAGCGCCACGACGGTGTTCGCCGCGCCGGAAGGGGAGCGGATCGACCGCCACCGGCCTGCCATCGAGGCGGCGGTCGCCCGGATCGCCGATGTGGAGCACGTCGCCAGGGTCACCGATCCCTTCACCGCCGGCACGGTCTCGCCCGACGGGCGGATCGGCTTGGCCCATGTCACTTTCGACATACCGACGATGGACGTGCATCCCGAGCAGATCGATGCCCTGAACAGCGCGATCGAACCCGTACGCGGCGACGGTGTCGTCGCCGAACTCGGCGGCGACACCGTCTTCATCAACGCCGAGACGCCGACCTCGGGCGCGGAGGCGGCGGGCCTGCTGGCCGCCCTGGTCATCCTGGTGGTCGTCTTCGGCACGATCGTGGCCGCGCTGGTCCCGATCGCGCTCGCCCTCGTCGCCGTCGCCGCCGGACTGGGCGGCATCACGCTGCTCGCCCACGCGACGGACGTCTCCACTGCCGCCCCCACCATCGGCGCGATGGTCGGCCTGGGCGTCGGTATCGACTACGCCCTGTTCGTCGTGGCCCGCTACCGCGAGAACCACGCCGCCGGCCAGGACAACTCCAGCGCGCTGTCGAACGCCATGGCATCGTCGGGCGCGGCCGTCCTGTTCGCCGGGGGCACCGTCGTCGTGGCGATGACCGCGCTCGCAGTGACCGGCCTTGGCTTTCTGACCTCGATCGGTCTGAGCACCTCGCTGGTCGTGCTGTTCGCCGTGGCGACCGCCCTGACGCTGCTGCCCGCACTGCTGTCCCTGCTGGGCGACCGCATCCACAAGCGGCGGCGCCGGGGCCTCCGCACGCGCCGGGTGAACAAGCCCGAGGAGACCGTGTGGTGGCGCTTCGCCCACCGCGTCTCCGGTCGGCCGTGGCCGTATCTGCTGGTCGCGTCCGCGGCGTTGCTGGCGCTGGCCGCCCCGGCGGTTCGCATGGAGACGGGCTTTCCCGACGCGGGCAACGACGCGACCAGCACCACCCACCGCCGTGCCTACGACTTGATGGCGGAGGGCTTCGGCCCCGGCTTCAACGCCCCGCTGTTGATCGTTGCCGACCTGCGCAGCCCCGGCGTGGACGCCGAGGGCATACCCGAGTTGTCCCGCCGTCTCGCCGAGGACCCCGGCATCGCGTCGGTCGGCGAGCCCCAGATCTCCGCGGCGGGTGACACCGTCGTACTGCCCGCGCTCCCCACCACCGCCCCCGCGGACGCCGCGACCTCCCACACCCTCGAACGCATCCGCGACGTCGTCCCCGACAACGTCGCCGTGTCGGGCCTGACGGCCATGACCGACGACCTCACCCGGCAACTGGCCGACACACTCCCCGTCTTCATCGCCGCGATCATCGTGGTGTCGTTCCTGCTGCTGATGCTGGTGTTCCGCTCCATCGCGGTACCGCTGAAGGCGGCCGTGATGAACCTGCTGTCCATCGGCGGCGCGTACGGCGTCGTGGTGGCCGTCTTCCAGTGGGGCTGGCTGGGGGGACTGTTCAACCTCGAGGAGACCCTGCCGATCGCCTCACCCATGCCGACGATCTTCTTCGCGGTCCTGTTCGGCCTGTCCATGGACTACGAGGTGTTCCTGCTGTCGCGAGTCCGCGAGGAGTACGACGCCACGGGCGACACCAAGGAGTCGGTGGCTCGCGGCATGGCGGTCACGGGCCGCGTCATCACGTCCGCCGCGTTGATCATGACTGTGGTGTTCCTCAGCTTCGTCGTCAATCCCTCACCGCTCGTCAAGATGATGGGCCTGGGGCTGGCGACGGCCGTCGTGCTCGATGCCACAATCGTCCGGATGGTGCTCGTCCCCGCGTCGATGGCGTTGCTGGGACGCGCCGCCTGGTGGCTGCCCCGTCCCCTCGACCGGCTGCTGCCCCGCACCAGCACGGAGGGTGCCGCCGACGTCCCACCCTCGCCTGAGCCTGCGCTCGTCCCCGGCCGTCACTGACAGGGCGCAGCCCGGGTGTGCTCACCGCCGTGCCTCACTGATCCGGAGCTGTGGCCCCGGAGCTGTGGATGGTCAGATTCGAGAATGACTGCCCCTGGAATACGGGACCGTGCTGCGCGCCCCCGCTGATGCTGTTGTGTACCGCACCCGTCTCATCGCTGCCCGCCGCCGGGGCGAATTCCTCGACGAGGACACGGAGTTCGTCGGCTGCGTCGGGATCCTGCTCCAGGAGACGGCGCAGCCGCAGCCGTACCATCGCCGTGACGTCGGAGGTCAGGTCCTCCTCGTCGGGTGTTCCGGTCGCTGCTGCCAGCGCGTCGCGGGACTCGTCCAAGTCCTCGTCCACGGTGGCCGCTTCACCACCGTGAGCGAAGAGCCGTACCACACGCTGCTTCGCCTGCTCCCACGTCTCGGTGACCATGAGACCGACCACCGTCGTCGCTCCGGTTCCCGCGAGCGTCGCCAATTCCGCGTCCACAGCGCTCCTTCGGACCTCCGCCGACACCGGTGTTCCGACCGCCCAGCGTAAGCGGGAAAGCCCCGACCCTGCCACCGCACCGCGGGATGAGTGGGGTTGACCATGCGCCGAGCCTCGACCTTTGCTTTTGGAACTCGCCCAGGTTCGAGCCGACCTCTGACCAGGACGCGCGCTTCAAGTCACGGGAGGCGTGGGTGGGTTGGTTCGCCAGACCTCGCGTTTACCACGCGTGTTCGTGTTTCGCAAATTTCCCCAAGGCTCGTCGCTCGTTCGGTACTGTCAGCGCGCCGACGTGATCATCCGCGCCGGACATGTTTCCGCACGAGCAATAAGGAGCACCTTGAGGATCTTCCGCTGGATGTGGTGACCCCGCCACGGTTTCGTCGTCGGCTCCTGGCAAGGGCTCAGGAGCCGGTCGACTCATGTTCCGCCAGCAACTGGAGCAGTTGCTCCGCCTCCGTGTCGGCGCCGAGACTTCTGTACAGGGCGACCGCCTGCTCGCTGTACCGGTGGGCCTGTCGAGCACCGCGGGGGAGCAGGAAAGCCGCGCGTGCGAGACCGGCGAGTGCCTGAGCTGAGCCCAGGGGGAACTCGATGCCCTGTGCCACCTCGAGCGCTTCCTCGTAGCCCTTGAACGCGATGTCGAGCCGCCCCGCCTCGCGTTGGACGTCTGCCGCGCCGATCAGCGCACGCAGTCGCTCGTACGGATTGTCGATGCTGGTGGCGACCTGTTCCGCCATGGTGAGGTGCAGCAGCGCCTCGCCCCTGCGTCCGGACTGGGCGTGGGCCATGCCCAGCCTGATCAGGGCGTCGGCCTCACCCAGGACGTCGCCACTGCTCCGGTGGGCGGCCAGGGCTCTTCGGTAGCAGGCCAGCGCCTGGTCCGTGCGGCCTGTCGCCTGGTGCACCGCGCCCAGGTTCGTGGCCAGGATGGCGAGGTCCTGGGGGCCGCCGTGCTTCCGCATCAGGGCCAGGGAGCGTTCGTAACAGTCGCGGGCGTCGTCGTAGCGTCCCTGGAGACATGCCAGCTCGCCACGGTTGTTCAGGGCCTGGGCCAGCCCGTACGGGTCGGGCAGTGCTGCGTAGATGTCCTGCATGAGCTGGACCCTGTTCAGGGCCGCGTCGTACTGCCCCGCGTAGTACAGCACCACTCCCTGCACGTTCAGGCAGTCGGCTTCTCCGGATCGGTCGCCGACCTCGCGGTACAGCGCCAGTGACTGTTCCAGAGCATGCATCGCCGCGCCGCCGTGCCCGGCCGCGAGATGGGCGCGGCCCGACTGCAGGAGGGCGTCGGCGTGGCCGCCCGCATCGCGCAGGTCCTGACAGATCGACAGGGCCTCGGTCGCGCACCGCAGGGCCTCCGCGTGGTTGCGCTGTGCCACCAGGTCCGCGCGGGCCGTCAGGGTACGGGCGAGCGTGGACCGGTCGCTCGAGGCGCGAAGGGCGGGGAGCGCGGCGTCGAAGAGTTCGGCCGCGATGTCCCACGTTCCCCACAACTTGAGGGTTCTCGCCAGGACAGCCGGGAACAACGCGGCATACTCGGGCCAGCGGGCTGCCGCCGTACGCGCGACCGCCAGGAGGTTGGCGCGCTCCACGGTGAGCCACACCGAGGCCTCGTCCGCGTCGGAGAACTCGGGTGCGTGGTCACACCGCTTCTCAGGGCGCAGCGGGATCGCCCGACGGTGCGGATGGGTCATACGGTCGGCGCGGTGGGCGGTGGTGAGGTGATGGGCGAGGAGACGGCCGACCGCTGCGCGTGAGGCCGCTTCCTGGTCCGTGACAGCGCCGGCCCGCAGGCCGAAGGCTCGGGTCAGGTCGTGCAGTCGGTATCGTCCGCGTACCGGCTCTTCGAGGAGGCTGGAGTCCAGCAGGTCCTCGATGCATCTCTGCATCAGTCCCGGCTCATCCGCGAAGTCGGGGCCGGCGAGTGCGGCTGTCGCTCGGAGGGTGATGTCCGGTCCGGGGTGCAGCGCGAGACGGCGCAGCAGTTGCCGCGCGGGGCCGTCGAGTTCGGCGTACGAGAACTGAAAGACCGCGGCGATCTGGCCGTCCAGTTCCTTGAGGGGATCGGCCGCGTGCACCAGCCGGTCGAGGAGATCCTGAAGGGTCCATGACTCTCGGTGGCGGAAACGGCTCGCCAGGAGCTGCAGGGCCAGTGGGTGGCACCCGCACGCGTCTGCCACCCGCTCCAGGGCTTCGGGCTCGGCCGATGTCCTCGAGGCACCGACGATCCGGGTGAAGAGAGCGGCTGCCTCTGCCCTGGACAGGGCGTCCACGCGCAGGGACGTGGCGCCGTCGAGCCCGGCCAGTCGACTCCGGGTGGTCACGATGGCCCGGCAGGTCGGTGTCCCCGGCAGCAGGGGCGTGACCTGTGTGGCGTTCCTGGCGTTGTCGAGCACCACGAGCGCGTGATGCCGTGCGGTCCACTCCCGCCACCGTGCGGCCCTCTCGTCCGCCGTGGGCGGCAGTTCACCGGTCCACCCGGCCGAGTGCAGCAGTAAGGCCAGGGCTTCGCCCGGGTCGAGCGGTTGCTCACTGCTGTACCCGCGCAGATCGACGTAGAACTGGCCGTCCGGGTAGGTGGCGCACAGCCGGTGTGCGGCGTGCACAGCCAGTGCCGTCTTGCCGATCCCGGGCATGCCGTGGACCACGGTGACGGGCAGGGCGCTGGCCGTGCCGTCCGCGGTGGACGGAGCGGCCAGCAGGATGCGCAGTTCGCCGACGCGTCCGGTGAAGTCGGGGGTGTCCCGGGGCAGGCAGTTGCGGGGCTCGGAGGCGGGCGCCGCAGTGACGGCGGCGGTGGTCTCCGAGCGCATGAGGGTGCGGTCCTGTTCGAGCATACGAAGATGGAGTTCCTGGAGTTCCGCTCCGGGCTCGATGCCCTGGCTCTCGTGCAGTCTTGCGTGCGTGTCCCGGTAGACAGCGAGGGCTTCGTCATGGCGTCCGGAGCGATACAGGGCCAGCATCAGCGCGCCGATCACCCTCTGGGCAAAGGGGTTCTGCGACGCGAACTCCTGGAGTTCGCCGACGAGGTCGGCATGTCGTCCCAACTCCATTTCCAGGCCGATGCGTTCCTCGCGGACCCGGCGGTGCTCCTCGACCAGCCGGGCACGCGCCGACAACGCCCAGTCGTTGTCGGCGAACTCACTGAGCGGCTCGCCGCGCCACAGCGATTCGGCGGTGCGCAACAGCCCGATGGCGAGCTCGTATTCTCCTTGTGCCGTCGCGGCCGCCGCATCGGTCCGCAGTCGCCGGCAACGCAGCAGATCGATGTCCTCCGGATCGGCTCGCAGCTGATACAGCCGTAGCGAGGGCCGATCCACCCAGGCCAACTCGTCGCCCACCGCCCGCCGTAATCGCCCCCGCAGCCGGGAGAGGTAGCTGTGCAGTGTGCCCAAAGCAGTTGGTGGCGGCTCCCCGTTCCATAGCCGGTCCGTCAGCGTGTCCACGGAAATCGGCTCACCGCGAGCGTGAATCAGCAGCGTCAGTACTCGCCGCTCTTGCAGGGACCCGAGTTCGTGCTGCTGCCCGCCGTGCCACAGCTCGAGCGGGCCCAGAGCGAGAAGTTCCACCGTCGCCCCCGATGGGTGTGTCTGGTTCCTGCCACTTTCGGCACTGCCGTACATGTGTGCGGAACTCATTCCACTGTTCAGTGGGATCCCGGGGTGGAGACAGAGGCGCATCGGAGCGCGAGGGGCGCACAGGGCGGTGGTTTCGCAGGAGTGCAGGATTCCTGCAAGCCGGCCATCCAGCCCACGGGGCACGCCATCGTCAACGGCCGCGCAGGACCGCGGCCGAGAAGGCATCGAAGAAGAACCGGGGGACAACGACGATGAGCGTGACAGTGACCGAGCCGCACTGGCGACATGTGCCGGTACGGCCGGACGTCGAGCGCTGGGCCACCCGCAGGACTCGCCGGCGAGTCCTGGTCGTGGTGCACACCGTGATCGCCGGGCAGCGGCTGCTCGACACGATACGTCTGCTGGAAGGCGACATCAGGGTGCAGACCTTCTTCACCCAGGCACCCGATGTGTTCGGCAACGGGGTGGCCGAGTTCCTGGACCAGATGGGAGGTCTGGTCATGCCGTGGAGCCAGGCGGTGCAGACACACTTCGACCTCGCTCTGGCCGCGAGCCACGGCAGCCTCCACGAACTGCACACCCCTGTGATCGTGCTCCCGCACGGAGCCGGCCACAACAAACTCACGCCGGCCGGGCGGCCCGACCGGCCGGCGGCGCAGCGCGGTGTGTACGGCCTCAGCAGGCAGCGGCTGGTGCGAGACGGTGCGGTGGTGCCCGAGGTCATCGCGCTGGCCCATCATGAGGAGCTGACCAGGCTCGGCCGTGAATGCCCTGAGGCACTGCCGGTGGCCGAGGTGGTCGGCGACCCGTGCTTCGACCGCATCGCCGCCGGCCTTCCCTTTCGGGCGCTCTACCGGGACGCCCTCGGTGCCAGGGCCGGACAACGGCTGATCCTCGTCTGTTCCACCTGGGGACCCGACTCGCTTCTGGGGCAGGGCTGGGAGGTCCTGGAGCGACTGGTCGGCGAACTGCCGCGGGACGAGTTCCGCATCGCCGCGCTCCTGCATCCCCATGTCTGGAACGCGCACGGAGCCTGGCAGGTCCGGGCCTGGCTCGCCGGGCTGGGGCGCTCGGGCCTGAGCCTGGTCAGTCCGTACGGAGACTGGACCGGAGCGGTCGTCGCCGCCGACTACATCGTGGGCGACCATGGTTCGGTCACCCTCTACGGCGCGATGACCGGCGTGCCCGTCCTGATGGCGGGTCGGCCCGATGCCGATGTGGATCCGGGTTCTCCGCTCGCCGAACTCATGTCCTTCGCACCGCGCCTACGCGGAGACCGTCCGCTGCGCCCGCAGCTCAGGCGGAGCTTGGCGACGTGCCGTACACATCGACACGAGCGGGTGGCGTCCCGCATCTCCTCGGAACCAGGCCGGTTTTCCCGCAAGATGCGCGCACTGCTCTACCGCAAGCTCCGCCTGCGGGCCCCCGCCATCCGCGCGACGACGGAACCGGCACGTCTCCCGATCACGGTGCGTTACGACGAACCCGGCAGCGTGGGCGCGCCGTGACGGCGCTCGTAGCCGTGATGTCCTCCTTCCGCGGCACGGAGTCAGGTGGCCCGGCGTGCCGAGTCTGTTCCGTACTGGTGGACCCGGCCTCCCTGACGGTGACCGTGGACGAGCATGTCCGGGTCAGGCTTCCATCGCGGGGGCGCCTGGCTCTGCTCGCCGATGTGCTGATCGAGCACGGCAGGGGAGCGCAGAGGGCCGCCGAGACAGCGGCTGCCCATCCGGGGGCCCTGGTGGTGGCTGTCCATCACGGCTCCCGCTGCTGGCTCCGGTTCTGTCCGGACGGGGTCCTGCTCGAACTCGAAGCCCACAGCGCCTCAGGCCCGGAACGGCCCGAGGAACTGTGGGCGGCCCTTGCCTCGCTCGCCCATTCCTGGCTGGTGGCGGGCCTGCCCACGGCGGAGTTCAGCTTGGCATCGCCGTATGTCCCGCAGACTCAGACCTCGGATCCGCCGCCCTCCAACCATCGGAGGCGGCGGCGCGCGGATTCCGCCTCCTCCGATCGGGACCGGTCGACGCAGGCGTAGAGCTCCAGCGCCTCTCGGTAGTGGTCGCGGGCGGTGTCTGCGTCGCCGCGCCGCTCGGCGACCTCGGCCAAACCGCCGACGGCGCGGGCCATCTCGTAGCGCGCCGCCATCTCGCGCAGGGTCGCCAGGGCGGACGACAGCTGTTCGCCTGCCTGATCGAGCCGGTCCAGAGCGAGAGACGCGCGGCCCAGGAGCAGGGTCGCGCGTGCGGCGTTGTAAGCGTCGCCTTCCTGGTGAAGCGTGGTGTGCGCGGCGCCGGCGTGGTGCAGCGCCGATTCGGCGCGCCCCATGGCCAGAGCGGTATCGGCGAGGTTCAGCCGGGCCAGTGCCCCGGCCCGTCGATCGCCGTGCTGCGGCAGCTCCTCGGCGGCGCGTCGGAACTGGTCGGTGGCCTCCTCCAGATGTCCGAGCCGCTGCAGGGCGAGCCCTCGGTAGTTGAGCGTGCGGGCATGTCCGAGCCGGTCGCCGGCATCCAGGAAGAGCCGCGCCGCGCGTTCGAACATCTCCAGGGCGCGGTCGTGGTTCCTGGAGCCGAGCTGCCCCAGGCCACCGGAGGTGAGCATCCGGCATTCGGCTGCCGTGTCGCCCAGTTCCCGCGCTGCCGCGAGCCCTTCCTCGTGCGCGGTACGCCAGTCGTCGTAAAACTTGCGCCGCAGGAAGAGGGGCCACAGCGCGTCGGCCAGCTGCCAGGCGACGGTCGGGAAGCCCGCGGCGCGAGCCTGGCGGACCACGGCCATCACATTGCCCAGTTCCCGTTCGAGCCAGTCCAGGGCGGCCTGGGGATCGCGGCCGACATTCGCCGAGACCACCGGACCGGCGCCGTAGTCCCTGGTCATGGTGCGGTGCTGAGGGTCGATGATCTCCTCGGCCCGCGTGGCGCTCGCAAGGTAGTGGTCGGCGATGCGGCGCAGGACCATCCCGCGCTCCTGCGGTGGTTCGTCCTCCAGTGCTTTCGTGGTGGCGTGCAGGCGCACGAGATCGTGAAAGCGGTGGCGTTCGTCTCCGGCATCCAGGAGCAGACTCGCGTCATGCAGCATTTCCAGTAACTCCACCGCGTTCCCTTCGGTCCCGTCGGTGCAGAGCGCGGTCGCCACCGCGCTGCCGAACTCCGGGCCGGGGTGCAGCCCCAACAGCCGGTAGAGCCGGGCAGCCGCAGGCGGGAGCGCCCGGTACGACAGGTCCAGGGCGGCCCGCACATCGTGGTCGCCGTCTATGGCCAGCGCCTCCAGCCGGTCGCGCTCCTCGGCGAGGGCGCGCACCATCGTGGTGATACGGCGTGCCGGTCGCGCCGCGAGCCGGGCACCGGCGACCCGCACGGCCAGCGGCAGTCCGGCGCACAGCTCGACCAGCGTGCGTGCGGCATCGGGCTGCGCGGCCACCCGGCCGTCGGACAGGGTGTCCGCGAGCAGTTCCACCGCCGCTTCGGGGGCGAGCGGCTCCACATGGACGGGGAAGCAACCGTCGACGGTCAGCCCCGGCAGCCGGCTGCGGCTGGTCACTGCCGTGACAGTTCCGCCCGCGGGCAGCAACGGCCGTACCTGGGCTGCGGTCGCGGCATCGTCGAGCAGCACCACCACACGCCGGTCGGCGGTCACGGATCGGTACAGCGCCGTCCGTTCGGCGAGCGATGTGGGAACCTCCTGTACGGAGACCCCCAGAGCCCGCAGGAAGCGCCCGAGCACCTCGCCCGGGAGCGCCGGGCCGTCGGGGGACTGGGCGCCGAGGTCCGCGTACAACTGGCCGCCCGGAAAGTCGGGGCGCAATGTGTGCAGCCAGCTGAGTGCGAGGGTGGTCTTCCCGACCCCGCCAAGACCGCTCACCGCGGCCAGCGTGGGCCGCTCCTCCCGGGTGGCACGGGAGCGGTGCTGCTCCAGTGCCGCCAGCTCTCGCGATCGGTCGACCATACGGACAGAGGGCGGAAACTGCCAGGGCGTCTGTCCGACGGACTGCACATGGGAGTCGATGCGGATACCGCCGTAGACCGCACCCGCCTGGACGGTCGCGCCGTGCACGGTACCGCTCAACTCGTTGCTCGACCCGAACTCGTGACTCCGCACTCATGGCCCCCAGCGGCATGTAAGTACCGATTCCCTGGGTGGATCATTTCCGTACATGTGATCGATATCCATGGGGGCGGGAAGTCGTGGGCGAGGCAACGATGGCCGACCGAGTGACCGGCTTCGGCGCCGAGCTCCGGCCGATACCGTCGCGCCGGCCGCACACGTCAGGACCGGGGCGATGGCTCCCGTGGAGTTGCCGGCCGGAGTGGCTGCCGCCACCCCGGTGACCGCGCGGCCATCTGTGCCGGCCCGCACTTCGCCGACGGTCGCTACCCGAGGAGCCTGGTGCCCGCGGTTCCCTGACGGTCTCGGAGGCGCCAGGATGATCGCGCTCGCCGGTCATACAAGCACTCGGGTAACGTTTTGTTGCAAGGCAGGTTCCTGCCCGGCACAGGAGTCCCCGTACCCGTACCTCCCTGGAGGATCACATGAGCGTGGGGCTGTTCCGCTGTGCCTTCGTGGGAGTGACCTGCGTAATTTCACGTGAAATTGTGGGTCTATGCGTTTCCTTGAGGCCAGCACCGGTCGCCACGTAGAAGCATCTCCGGTTCCCTACGACCTGACGTACGACGACGTGTTCATGGTGCCGAGCCGCAGCGCGGTCGGTTCGCGGCAGGATGTCGACCTCAGCTCCCCGGACGGCACCGGCACCACGATCCCGCTGGTCGTCGCCAACATGACCGCGATCGCGGGTCGCCGGATGGCCGAGACGATGGCCCGGCGCGGCGGCCTGGTGGTCATCCCGCAGGACATCCCGATCGACGTGGTCACCGAGGTCGTCTCCTGGGTGAAGAGCCGCCATCTCGTCCTCGACACCCCGATCGTGCTCGCCCCGCACCAGACCGTCGCCGACGCGCTGTCCCTGCTGCCGAAGCGGGCGCACAACGCCGGTGTCGTCGTGGACGAGGAGCAGCGGCCGATCGGTGTGGTCACCGACGCGGACCTGTCCGGCGTGGACCGCTTCACGCAGCTCGAGATCGTCATGTCCCGGGACCTGCTGCTGCTCGACGCCGACATGGACCCGCGCGAGGCCTTCAACACCCTCGACCACCACAACCGGCGGTACGCCCCCGCGGTCGACGGCGACGGCCGGCTCGCCGGCATCCTCACCCGCAAGGGCGCCCTGCGCGCCACGCTCTACACGCCGGCCGTCGACGCGCAGGGCAGGCTGCGGATAGCCGCCGCCGTCGGGATCAACGGTGATTTCGCGGGCAAGGCCAAGCAGCTGCTCGACGCGGGCGTCGACACGCTCGTCATCGACACGGCGCACGGCCACCAGGAGTCGATGGTCAGCGCGCTCAGGCTGGTCCGCGCCCTCGACCCGCAGGTCCCGATCGTCGCGGGCAACATCGTGTCCGCGGACGGTGTGAAGGATCTCGTCGAGGCCGGCGCCGACATCATCAAGGTCGGTGTCGGACCGGGTGCGATGTGCACCACCCGCATGATGACCGGGGTCGGCCGGCCGCAGTTCTCCGCGGTCCTGGAGTGCGCCGCCGAAGCGAAGAAGTACGGCAAGCACGTCTGGGCCGACGGCGGTGTCCGGCACCCTCGCGACGTCGCCATGGCGCTGGCCGCCGGTGCGTCCAACGTGATGGTCGGGTCCTGGTTCGCGGGCACGTACGAGTCGCCGGGCGACCTTCAGCAGGACGCCGACGGCCGTCTCTACAAGGAGTCGTTCGGCATGGCGTCCGCGCGGGCCGTGGCCAACCGCACGTCCGACGAATCGGCCTACGACCGGGCTCGCAAGGCGCTGTTCGAGGAGGGCATCTCCACCTCCCGCATGTTCCTCGACCCGGCCCGCCCGGGCGTCGAGGACCTGATCGACTCGATCATCGCGGGTGTGCGGTCGTCCTGCACCTACGCGGGCGCCGGCTCCCTGGAGGAGTTCGCCGAGAAGGCCGTCGTCGGCATCCAGAGCGCGGCGGGCTACGCGGAGGGCAAGCCGCTGCACGCCAGCTGGAGCTGAGCCAAGTCCCTTTCGCTCGGCCCCCGTTGTCCCGCGTCGGCGGGAAAATCGGGGGCCGAGCGCATGCCGGGCGCCTACCGTCGGAGGCATGGAGATCACCGTCTGCGGGCCCGCCGACGTGGCGCTGCTCGATCAGCGCTTCGGCTCGTCCGGCGCCATGTCGTTCCACGCCCGCAGGTTCGCGCGTCAGGAGCGGGGCGAGAGCACGTATCTCGTCGCCTGGCTGGACGGGCGGCCCGTCGGGCATGGCGAGCTGCGCTGGATCGGTTGTGACGCCGCCGACGTGCGAGCCGCCCGGCCCGGTTGTCCGGAGATCGGCGCTCTGGGCGTCTCGGAGGAACTCCGCTCACAAGGCATCGGCACGGCACTCATCCACGCCGCCGAGGAGCGGGTACGGGAACGCGGGATCACGGTCGTCGGCATCGGTGTCGCGAAGGACAACCCACGTGCGGCCGCCCTGTACACACGGCTCGGCTATCAGCCCTTGATCGACTACTACGACCGCTGGTCGTACGAGGGCACCGACGGCAGGTTCCACGACTGGGTCGATGCATGCACCTTCCTCGTCAAGGACCTGTTCTGACCAGCCTGCGCAACGCTCGAAAGCCGCCGTGCAACGAACGCTCACCCATCCATGATCGACGCAATGATCTTGCGGGCACACGCAAGGTTGCTGCATTACAACGGCAACGCCGTCCTCGTAGGCTGTCGCCTCGTACGTGGCGTGGCAGGGACCCCGCTCGGTGGGTCCCTGCCCGAAGGGGTGCCGCCGGTCCCTGTCGCCCCTGACCGGCAGCGATGAAGGAGCCAGCGCGTGCTCGACCAAGGCGCACCCCCGCACGACCGCAGTCAGACCGTCCCTGCCTCGCCGGGCTTCGGCGCGCGCCTGTTGCGTCGCAAGCCCGTGGAACACCTGGTCGCGGAGGGCGGCCAGGGTGAGGGAGGGGCGCTGCGCCGCTCCCTCGGGCTGTGGCAGCTGACCATGATCAGCATCGGTGCCACGCTCGGCACCGGCATCTTCGTCGTGCTCGGCGACGCCGTCCCCGAGGCGGGCCCCGCGGTCACCCTCGCCTTCGTCATCGCCGGTCTCACGGCCTTGTTCTCGGCGCTGTCGTACGCGGAACTCGCGGGCAGCATCCCGGTCGCGGGCTCCTCGTACTCGTATGCGTACGCAACGATGGGCGAACTCGTGGCCTGGGTCTGCGGCTGGTGCCTGGTGCTGGAGTACGGCGTGTCCGTGGCCGCCGTCGCGGTCGGCTGGGGCGAGTACCTGAACGAACTGCTCGACGGGACGATAGGGGTCACCATCCCGGCGACGCTGTCCTCCGCGCCCGGCGAGGGCGGGATCATCAACCTGCCCGCGCTGATCGTCGTCCTGCTGGCGATGGTGTTCCTGCTCGGTGGCGTCCGGGAGTCCGCCCGCGCCAACACGATCATGGTCGCGGTGAAGATCGCCGCGCTGGTGCTGTTCTGCGCGGTCGGCTTCATGGGCTTCAAGTCCGGCAACTACGAGGACTTCATGCCGCTCGGCATGGCGGGCGTGAGTGCGGCCGGCGCCACGCTCTTCTTCTCCTACATCGGCTTCGATGCCGCCTCCACCGCCGGTGAGGAGGCGAAGAACCCCAAGAAGGACCTGCCGCGGGCGATCATGCTCTCGCTGATCATCGTCACCGCGCTGTACGTGCTTGTCGCGGCCGTCGCCGTCGGCGCCTGGAACTGGACCAAGTTCGAGGGCTCCGAGGCCTCCCTCGCCGCGATCATGAACGACGTCAGCGGCCAGACCTTCTGGGGCACCCTGCTCGCGCTCGGCGCCGTCATCTCCATCGCGAGCGTGGTCCTCACCGTCCTCTACGGCCAGACCCGCATCCTCTTCGCGATGTCCCGCGACGGCCTGGTGCCCAAGGCGCTCGGCAAGGTCCACGCCAAGACCGGCGCACCCCGCCTCAACACGGTGATCGTGTCCCTGTTCTGCGGTGCGCTCGCCGCCCTGATCCCGCTGGGCAAGCTCGTCGACGCCACCAGCATCGGCACGCTGTTCGCCTTCGCGCTGGTCAACATCGCGGTGATCGTGCTGCGTTACAAGCGACCCGAGCTGGAGCGGACGTTCAAGGTTCCCTTCGGGCCGGTCCTGCCGGTCCTCGGCTTCGGCTTCTGCGCGTACAACATGTTCAGCCTGGACTCCGTGACCTGGGTCGTCTTCGGCTGCTGGATGGCCGCGGGTCTCGTGTTCTACTTCAGTTACGGCTATCGCCGTTCCCGCCTCGCTGTAGCAGCCGTATCAGAAGTGAAGTGAACCACCCG
The DNA here is from genome assembly GCF_030499575.1 of Streptomyces sp. DG2A-72. NCBI lineage: Bacteria > Bacillati > Actinomycetota > Actinomycetes > Kitasatosporales > Streptomycetaceae > Streptomyces > Streptomyces sp. DG2A-72. The sequence continues at coordinate 1,551,893 of NZ_JASTLC010000001.1, read as the reverse complement.
CAGTGCTGAACGATCTCGACGAACGCATCGTGCACGCCCTCGCCGAGGACGCCCGCCGCTCCTACGCGGACATCGGGCAACTGGTCGGCCTGTCCGCGCCCGCCGTGAAACGGCGCGTGGACCGGCTGCGCGCCACCGGCGCCATCACCGGCTTCACCGTACGGGTGGACCCGTCGGCGCTCGGCTGGGAGACCGAGGGGTTCGTCGAGATCTACTGCCGGCACAACACCTCGCCGGAGACCATCCGGCGGGGCCTGGAGCGCTATCAGGAGGTCGTGGCCGCGTCCACCGTCACGGGTGACGCGGACGCGGTCGTCCAGGTCTTCGCCTCCGACATGCGCCACTTCGAGCGGGTGCTGGAGCGGATCGCGGGCGAGCCGTTCGTGGAGCGGACGAAGTCGGTGCTGGTGCTGTCGCCGCTGCTGCGCCGCTTCTCGTCGGGATCGCCCACGTAATTCCGGGGACGGATGTGCTCGGCCGGTCTAACATCGGTGTCATGACCTGGCGACATTGATCCTCACCAGAGCCTGGCGTCCGACGGCTGACCGCGACGCTGTACGGCTACTCGTTCCTGGACGAGTTCGTCCTGCTGTACCCGGTGTACGCGCTGCTGTTCAGCGACACCGGGTTGTCGGTCTGGCAGATCTCCTCCCTCTTCGCCCTGTGGTCGATCACCGGCATGCTGCTGGAGGTCCCCTCCGGTGCCTGGGCCGACGCCGTCTCCCGCCGACTGCTGCTGTGGCTCGGCCCACTGCTGACCGCTGCCGGCTTCGCGCTGTGGGTGATCGTTCCGTCGTACTGGGCCTTCGCGGCCGGCTTCGTCCTGTGGGGCGCCGGCGGAGCGCTCGGCTCCGGTGCGCTGGAGGCCCTGGTCTACGACGAGCTGGACCGGCTAGGCGCGGCCGACCGGTACGCCCGTGTGATGGGCCGGGCGCGGGCGGCGGGGCTGATCGCCGTCATGGCGGCGATGGGGCTCGCCGGGCCGGTGTTCGCGTGGGGTGGTTACCCGGCCGTGGGGACGGCGAGCGTCCTGGCCTGTCTGCTCGCCGCGGCGACCGCGAGCCGGTTCCCGGAGCACCGGACGCCCGCGGAGGACGACGACAACTGGGCCGCGACTGTGCGGGCAGGGCTCGCCGAAGCCCGCGCCGACCGGTCGGTGGTCGGGGCGCTGCTGCTCGTACCGGCCGTCACCGCGGTGTGGAGTGCGCTCGACGAGTACGCGGCGCTCCTGGTGCGGGACTTCGGTGTGCCGGACGAGCGGGTTCCGTATCTGCTTCTGCTGATCTGGGCGGGTGCCACGGCCGGGAGCCTGCTGGCCGGTCCCGCCGAACGCCTCGGCACGGCCGGGTTCGCGGGACTCCTCGCGGGTGCCGCGCTCGCCCTCGCCGTCGGTGCCATGGCGTCGTCCGTCGCCGGGATCGGCCTCGTGGCCCTGGCCTTCGGCGGCTTCCAGCTGGCGACCGTGCTCGTCGACGCCCGCCTCCAGGACCGCATCGACGACAGCCGCCGGGCCACCCTGACCTCGCTCGCCGGTCTCGGCACCGAGCTGGCCACGGTCGCCACGTACGGCGCGTACGCGACGATCGGCGCGACGGCCGCGCACAGCACCGCCTTCGCCGTGTTCGCGGTGCCGTACCTGGTGACAGCGGCCCTGCTGGCGGCCGGCAGAGCGGCGACGCGGTGAAGACGACGGTCACTCCGGGCGACCGTACGGTGGGGTTCGTGTTACCCGCGGCAACCGTTGCGCGCTCGCACTCGCCCCGGTGGTCGCTCTCGCCCGGGTCGAGGGGGTGTACGACGACTTCGGCACTCCCGTCGACACGGCGATCGGGCAGATCCAGATCGAACGACGGCTCGCCGTGCTGAGCGGGACACAGACCGACGTCGGACATCTAGCCCATGAGATGGCCCTGCTCGTCCGTCGTGTCGGCCGGCATCTGGCCACGGCGCGTACGAGGACGAGACCGGGGCGATGGTGCGCCCCTGCACGGTCACGCACGGCCGTACCCGGCCCGCAGCCCACATCGACATGTTGTCGCAGGTCACGGCTTTGCGGCCGGACGGCGGGCCGTCGGGCGTCGACCACGCGCGAGCCTGCCTGCTCGCCCTGGCGCACCGTGGCCCCCGCCCGGTCGTCGAGCTCGCCGCGGACGGGGCCGGACGGTCCCGCCGCCGACCCCGAGCTGCTGCGGGTGATCGTTGCGCGGCTGCGAGATCTAGAAACGCGGCTGCCAGGGCACGACCCTGAAGTCGCCCGTGCCCTTCTTCACCCGCTCGAACGGCGCCGAACTCACGCACTTGGGCAGGTTCTTCGGGCCCAGGTCCTCGGTCGTCGCCCAGCTGTAGCCGAGCCGGTCGGTGCCGCCGGTGTCGTGGACGGTGATGCCCACCCGGGTGCCCTTCGCGCCGTCGAGGTCGGTGTCCGTGACGACTCCGGACACGACGGCCACCTTGCCGCCGGTGACCAGGCAGTCGACCTTCGCCGTCGCCCAGGCACCGTTCCCGTCGATGTAGTGGCTCCACTCGAAGGTGCCGGTCGCCTTCATCGGGTCGTCGGTGTCCTTCGCCGCCAGGTGCGCGTCGAAGGTGAAGGTGATGTCGTCCCCGGCGACACGGTAGAGCTTCGCGGTGCCGGTGAGCGCGGCGGCCTCGCGCCGCTCGTCACCAGCGGTGGCCTCTTGCCGCTGGTTCCCAGCAGTGGCCCCTTGTCGCTGGTTCCCATCAGTGGCGCCTCGTCCCTCGTCACCGGCAGTGGCCGATCCTGCCGCCCCGGCGGTGAGCAGCAGCGCGGCGCCGAGCACGGCGGTCTTCGTACGGCGGTTCATGGCGGTCCTTTCCGCAGGTCAACCGGACGCTCACCACTCTCGCCGGAGGGCGCCCGCGCCACATCGCGCCAGGGGCGGCACCCCGCCTCCGCCGTCCGGCGGGGACACCGCGGTGATCTGCGCCTGAGGGAGTACCGGACCTCCACCCGAGGTCGCGCAACGAATCGACGCCGGAGCCGGAACGGACGCAACAATCCGCTCACTGACGCGCAACGGCTCCTCCTTGTCCGCCCGAGCCGGCCGCCCGTACCGTCTAGGTGGCCCCCACAACCACCCTCCGCCCCGGTGAGGATCACGCATGCGTACCGCCCTGCTCCAGAGCTCCGGCCGCCCCGGCTCCGTCGTCGAGAACCTCAAGGTCCTCGACGAGGCCGCGGGCAGGGCGGCGGACGCCGGTGCCGGGCTGCTGGTCGCGCCGGAGATGTTCCTGACCGGGTATGCCATCGGCGACGACATCGCCCGCCTCGCCGAACCCGCGGACGGCGACTGGGCCGACGCCGTCGCCGAGACCGCCACACGGCACGGCCTCGCGATCGCCTACGGCTACCCCGAGCGCTCCGGCGAGACCGTCTTCAACTCCGCCCAGCTGATCTCCGCCGACGGCACCCGTCTCGCGAACTACCGCAAGACACACCTCTTCGGCTGCTTCGAGCGCGACCACTTCACCCCGGGTGAACAGCCGGTCGTCCAGGCCGAGCTGAACGGCCTCCGCGTCGGCCTCATGATCTGCTACGACGTCGAGTTCCCGGAGAACGTCCGCGCCCACGCCCTCGCCAGCACCGACCTCCTCCTGGTGCCGACCGCGCAGATGCACCCGTTCCAGTTCGTTGCCGAGTCCGTCGTCCCGGTGCGGGCCTTCGAGAACCAGATGTACGTCGCGTACGTCAACCGGGTCGGCCAGGAGGGCGAGTTCGAGTTCGTCGGGCTCTCCACGCTGGCCGGACCCGACGGGATCGCCCGCACCCGCGCAGGCCGCGGCGAGGAACTGCTCCTCGCCGACGTCGACCCGGCCTTCCTCGCCGCCTCCCGCGAGGCCAACCCCTATATGAAGGACCGCCGCCCCGACCTCTACGGGTCCCTGGTCTGAAATCCCCTGATCTTCCCCCCAGTTCTTTTCGCGCAAGGAGTCCGTACCCCATGACGTCCACGGTGCCCAACGCCGTCCAGCACGCCGACGCGCAGCAGCCGCCGATCACCATGTTCGGTCCGGACTTCCCGTACGCGTACGACGACTTCCTCGCCCACCCGGCGGGCCTCGGCCAGATACCCGCGACCGAGCACGGCACCGAGGTCGCGGTCGTCGGCGGCGGGCTGTCCGGCATCGTGGCCGCCTACGAGCTGATGAAGATGGGCCTCAAGCCCGTGGTCTACGAGGCCGACCAGATCGGCGGCCGGCTGCGGACCGTCGGTTTCGACGGCTGCGACCCTTCCCTCACCGCCGAGATGGGCGCCATGCGCTTCCCGCCGTCCTCCACGGCGCTCCAGCACTACATCGACCTCGTGGGTCTGGAGACCCGGCCCTTCCCCAACCCCCTTGCGGAGGCGACCCCTTCGACGGTCGTCGACCTCAAGGGCGAGTCGCACTACGCCGAGACGGTCGACGACCTGCCGCAGGTCTACCGGGACGTCGCCGACGCCTGGAACAGGTGCCTGGAGGAGGGCGCCGACTTCTCCGACATGAACGGGGCCCTGCGCGAGCGCGACGTACCGCGCATCCGGGAGATCTGGGCGAAGCTCGTCGAGAAGCTCGACAACCAGACCTTCTACGGCTTCCTCTGCGACTCCGAGGCCTTCAGGTCCTTCCGGCACCGCGAGATCTTCGGCCAGGTCGGCTTCGGCACCGGCGGCTGGGACACCGACTTCCCCAACTCGATCCTGGAGATCCTCCGCGTCGTCTACACCGAGGCCGACGACCACCACCGCGGCATCGTCGGCGGCTCCCAGCAGCTGCCGCTCAGGCTCTGGGAGCGCGAGCCGGAGAAGATCGTGCACTGGGCGTACGGGACTTCGCTGAAGTCCCTGCACGACAACGGCGAACCGCGCCCGGCCGTGACCCGTCTGCACCGCACCGCCGGCAACCACATCACCGTCACCGACGCGAACGGCGACATCCGCACGTTCAAGGCGGCCGTATTCACCGCCCAGTCCTGGATGCTGCTCTCCAAGATCGCCTGCGACGACTCGCTCTTCCCGATCGACCACTGGACCGCCATCGAGCGCACCCACTACATGGAGAGCTCCAAGCTATTCGTCCCCGTCGACCGGCCCTTCTGGCTCGAAAAGGACGAGGAGACTGGCCGGGACGTCATGTCGATGACCCTCACCGACCGTATGACGCGCGGGACTTACCTCCTCGACGACGGCCCCGACAGGCCCGCGGTGATCTGCCTGTCGTACACCTGGTGCGACGACAGCCTGAAGTGGCTGCCGCTGTCCGCGAACGAGCGGATGGAGGTCATGCTGAAGTCGCTGGGCGAGATCTATCCGAAGGTCGACATCAGGAAGCACATCATCGGCAACCCGGTGACGGTGTCCTGGGAGAACGAGCCCTACTTCATGGGCGCGTTCAAGGCCAACCTGCCCGGTCACTACCGCTACCAGCGGCGCCTGTTCACGCACTTCATGCAGGACCGGCTGCCCGAGGACAAGCGGGGCATCTTCCTGGCCGGCGACGACATTTCCTGGACGGCGGGCTGGGCCGAGGGCGCGATCCAGACCACGCTGAACGCGGTGTGGGGAGTCATGCACCATTTCGGCGGGGCGACCGACGCGACCAACCCCGGCCCGGGCGACGTGTACGACGAGATCGCGCCGGTGGAGCTTCCGGAGGACTGACCCGGGTCAGTCGGGGAGCGGGGTGAGCAGCATCCGCCCCGCGAACCCCACCACCGCGTCCAGCCGCTCGGTGAACTCCTCGGCGACATCGGGGAGTTCACGCAGCGCCCACAGTGCCCGGGCCGTCGACCAGGTGGCGTCCCGGGCCCGCTCCAGGCTCCACGAGCCGAGCAGATGGGTGAGCGGGTCGGCGATCTGGAGGAGATCGGGGCCCGGCATCAGATCTTCGCGGATGCGCTCCTCCAGCGAGACGAGGAGATCACCCACGCGGTCGAACTCGTCCTCCAGCTCGGCGGGTTCGCAGCCGAGCGTACGACAGGCGTCCACGACCGCGAGCGCCAGATCGTGACCGATGTGCGCATTGATGCCCGCCAGCGCGAACTGCAGCGGACGTACCCCGGGATGGCGGCGGTACTGGAACAGGGGCCGCCAGCAGGCAGGCGGGCGCCGCTCGCCCGCGACCGCGTCCACGGCCGCCAAGTACCGCTCCGCGAACCGCACATCCAGCGTGATCGCGGCCCGTGCGTCGGTGAACCGGCCCGCGTCGATACGCCGGTCGACGGCCTCCGTGACGGTGAGGTAGACGCGGTTGAACACGGCGAGCCCGTCCCGCTCGGGCAGGGCCGCGTCGAGGGCGCGCATGCGGGAGACGACCGTGTCGACGGGTGTGGTGATCTGTTCCAATTGCGCCATGCACGCAGGGTCCCAGTCCTAGGCTGGCCGGGGTACCGGCGGGCCCGACGCTTCCCCGGAATGGGGTAACGCGCCCGTCGGGCAGGGGGAGAACGTCGCGTAGGGGAGAGCAAGGGGGGAGCTGGACTGTGTCAGGCTCACGTGCCCGCCGCCTGGCCGCACGCAGGGCCGAGCGCAGAAGCGCCGCCCGGCGCGGCGCCATGGTCGCGGCGGTCTCCGTCGTGGTCGCCGTCGGCACGGTGACCGGCATGATGTCCGCGCTCGACGACGGACGCGGCTCCGACGCGGCCAGGCCCGAGGTGACCAGCTCACCACGCCTGGAACCGCTGCCCGCGGTCCCGTCGGCGTCCCCGTCGACGAAGGCGTCCGCCACCCCGACCCCTTCGCCCTCTCCCTCGAAGAAGAGGGAGGAAGAGAGCGCGACCCCCTCGCCCACGAAGACGGAGCCGAAGCGGCAGACCGCCGCCGCGTCCACACGGCTCTACCGCCACCCCGAGTCCCAGGTGCTCGACTGGGTCCGCGCCAACCCCGGCGACCCGCGCCACGCGGTCATCGAGTCCCGTATCGCCGATCATCCGGCGGCCGTGTGGTTCGCCGACTACACGCCGGCCACCATCACCGCCCGGGTCCGCGCGGTCACCTCCGGCGGCGCGGCACAGGGCCGGGCGCCGGTGATCGTGCCGTACGCCATCCCGGACCGCGACTGCGGCGGGTACTCGAACGGCGGTGCACCCGGCCTCGGGGCGTACGACGCGTGGATCGACGCCTTCGCGGCGGGGCTGGGCTCGGGTGACGTCATCGTGATCCTGGAGCCCGACTCGATCGCCCAGTCCGACTGTCTCTCCGCCGGTGCCCGCGCCGACCGCTTCGCCTCGCTGGCCCGCGCCGGCCGCGTCCTCAAGGCCGCGAACCCCAAGGCACGGGTCTACTTCGACGCCGGCCACTCCGGCTGGAACCCGGCGGCCAAGCAGGCGGCACTGCTGAAGCAGGCGGGCGCAGGCTCGGCCGCCTCCTCCGACGGCATCTTCAGCAACGTCTCCAACTTTCACCGGACGGCCGACGAAATCGCCTACGACCGACAGGTCCTCGACGCCCTCGACGGCCCCGCCTCCCTCGGCGCCGTCATCGACACCAGCCGCAACGGCAACGGCGCCCCGGCCGACGGCCGGTGGTGCGACCCGGCCGGCCGGAAGATCGGCCGGACACCCACCCTGAACACCGGCGAGGCACGCGTCGACGGCTACCTGTGGGTCAAGCTGCCGGGGGAGTCGGACGGCTGCAAGGGCACGCCGGGCACGTTCAGTCCGTCGTACGCCTATGACCTGGCCTCGTCGTAGGAGGAGGTCCCCTCGGCCGACGGCGGTTGCTGCGTCTTGACTCCGTACATGAAGACTGTCCGAGCCATTGTCACGTCCACCTGGCAGTCCTACCCCCAACTCCGCCGCGTTCTCCTGCACTTGACCGCCCGCGCCGACCGTTGGCTGGACAAGGGCCCCTGGACGGTCGTCGACAAGCCCAAGCCGAGGTGGACAGCGGCACCGACCGCCAGGACGTCGAGAAGGTCTTCGACTCGACGTACGACCTCGCCCTCGCCTGGTACTACACGGGCCGGCAGCGGTACGCCGAGAAGGCCGGACGCATTCTGCGCACCTGGTTCCTCGACCCGGCCACGCGGATGAACCCGAACCTGAACCACGCGCAGTTCATCCCCTGCAAGTACGACGGCCGGGCGATCGGCATCATCGACTTCTCGCAGTCCTACACCGCCGTCGTCGACGCGCTGGCGATCCTCCGCACGGGCGCCCTCGGCTGGACGAAGGCAGACCGCACGAGAATGGACCGCTGGAACGCCGACTTCCTCGACTGGCTGAAGAACAGCGACTTCGGCAAGCAGGATGCCGCCGCGACCAACAACCACGGCACGTTCTACGACATGCAGCTCGCCGCCCTCGCGCACGCGACCGGCGACAGGGAACTGGCCCGCAAGACGGTCCGCGAGGCGGGCTCCCGGCGTATCGATCCGCAGATCGCGGCCATCGGCCGGAACCTCGGCGTGAACCTGTTGGCCCATCAAGGTCCGGACGGGCAGAGCCTGTTCAAGGCGGTGCGGTATCTGCCGCCCGCCGCGACCGGCGCCGAGGTGTGGCGGCATCCGGAGATGGAGTTCCACCGGTATGCGGCGACCGACGTCGTGCACGCGGCGGCGGACGCGGGCGATGCCCGTGCGCAGCAGGCCGTGCCGCTGCTGGAGGCGCGGCCCGGCGGCGACCTGTGGGCGCTGCGCCCGGCGGCCGAGCAACTGGACTCGATCGCGGGCTGACCGGCTCGTACGGTCGGCTGACCCCGTGGAACGGGCCGCTTCAGGGCCGAGGGTCGGGAACCGCCGTGTCCGGCGCGCCGACCTTCGGCCGGTCGCGGTCGCCCGCGCGCAGCACGCCGGCGAAGGCGACGAGCCCGCCGGACAACACGGTCACCAGCCCGAACGACACCACCAGGCTGGTCGCCTGGGCCAGCGTGCCGATCGCGCTGGGCGCGATCAGGCCCGAGGTGTACGTGATCGTCGCGACGCCCGCTATGGCCAGGCTGGGGTTGGACCCGCTGCGGCCCGCCGCGGCGAAGCACAGCGGGACGACCACGGCGATGCCCAGGCCCATCAGCGCGAAGCCGCTCATCGCCACCGCCGGATGATCCGAGACGACGATCAACAGCCCGCCGAGGACGGCGAGGACGCCGCTCGTGCGCACCGTGCGCACGGAGCCGTACCGGTCCACCACCTTGTCCCCGGCGATCCGGGCGATCGCCATGGTGAGCGTGAAGCCCGTCGTACAGGCCGCCGCCAGACCGGCCGAGGTCTCCAGCTGGTCACGCAGATAGACCGCCGACCAGTCCAGGCTCGCGCCCTCCGCGAACACCGCGCAGAACCCGACCGCGCCGATCAGCAGCGCCGACCTGGGCGGCAGCGCGAAGCGGGGCGGTGGTTCCTCGTCCTCGGCGGGCTGGAGGTCGAGCACCCAGGCGCAGGAGGCCACGCCGAGTACGGTCAGCACGGCCGCCGCCAGTGCGTGGTGCAGCCGGGCGTCCGCGCCGAGGTGCGCGGCGAGCGTGCCGCCCACCGAGCCGATCAGGGCGCCCGCGCTCCACATGCCGTGCAGGCCGGACATGATCGAGCGGCCCAGGCGGTTCTCCACCTCGACGCCGAGCGCGTTCATCGCCACGTCCGACATGCCCGCCGTGGCGCCGTACGTGAACAGGGCAAGGCAGAGCGTCAGCAGGTTCGGGGCGAGGGCGGGCAGGACCAGCGAGAGCGTCCACAGCGCGATCAGGCCGCGCAGGGCGTTCCGGGCGCCGAAGCGGTGGCTGATCCGGCCCGCGAGCGGCATCGCGACGGAGGCGCCGAGCGCCGGGAAGGCGAGGGCGAGCCCCAACTGGCCCGCGCTCACCCCGGCATGGTCCTGGATCCAGGGCACCCGGGTCGCGAAGGAGCCGGTGACGGCACCGTGCACGGCGAAGACGGCGGCCACGGCATACCGGGCCCGCCTCACCTCACGAAGGTCGTACACCACTGCACTCATTCTCCGGCCCCTCCCTGGCTCATGGTCCCGCTCGCGCCGCGTAAACTATCAGGCACCCTGCCTGATAGATAGCGGATTACCGGTCGCCCGATCTGGAAGGATCCCGGCATGCCCGCATCCCCGAGTACCGCCCGAGCCATCAACGACCGGCTCGCCCTGCGTCTGCTCCAGCAGGAGGGCCCCTTGACGGCGGGGCAGTTGAAGCAGCTGACCGGCCTGTCCCGGCCGACCGTCGCCGACCTCGTCGAACGCCTCGCCGCCGCCGGACTGATCGAGGTGGTGGGGGAGTCGGGCGAGCAGCGCCGCGGGCCGAACGCGAAGGTGTACGGGATCGTCGCCGACCGGGCCCATCTGGCCGCGCTCGACGTCCGCACCGAGGGCGTCTCCGTCGTCGTCTCCGACCTGCTCGGCCATGTGCTCGCCGAGGCGTCCGTGCCGATCGGCGACGACACCGGCACGGGGCCGGCGGTGGAGCAGGCGGTGACGCTGGTCGAACGCGTGGTGAAGGAGGCCGGGACGCTGGCGGCTCCTCCGCGCGCGCCCGCCCAGGAGTGGGGGCGGCTGCACACCGTGGGGATCGGCGCGCCCGGCCTGATCGACCCGGCCGACGGTGAACTCCGGGAATCCTCGGGCCTGCCGGAGTGGCATCGCCGACTGGTGGCCGCCCTTCAGGAACGCTTCCCGGACGCCCGCGTCAACGTCGAGAACGAGACCAACCTCGCCGCCCTGGCCGAGATGCGCGACGGCGCCGCCCGGGACCGCGACACCTTCGTCCTGCTCTGGCTCGGCATGGGCATCGGCGCCGCCGTCGTCCTCGACGGCCGCCTCCGCCGCGGTGCCTCCGGCGGCACCGGCGAACTCGGCTTCCTGCCGGTACCGGGCACCACCGGCCTGCCATCGGCGACCGACTGCGAGGGCGGCTTCCACTCCCTGGCCGGCGCGACGGCGATCGCGACGCTGGCGGCGGAGCACGGGGTCATGGCATCCGACCCGGCCGACGAGCCGCATGCGGTGCGGCTGGTCCGGGCGGCGGTGGGGCAGGTGACGGGGGCGGCGGCTGGGGATGGCTTGTCGGGCGCGAGCGGGGGTGTTCTCGACGGGGGTGCTGACCGCACTGGAGGTGCCGACCACGCGACCGCCGACGTCGAGGCAGCCCACCGCTTCCTCGACGCCCTCGCCGACCGCGTGGTCCTCGGCGTCGCCGCCGTCGTCTCCGTACTGGACCCCGGTTGTGTGGTGCTGGCGGGCGAGGTCGGCCGGGCGGGTGGGGATGAGCTGGCGGCTCGGGTGCAGCGGCGGCTCGCCCGGATGTCGCCGCTGCCCACGGAGGTGCGCGCCGGCAGCCTGGGCGGCGGCGCGGTGCTGCGCGGGGCACTGCTGACCGCTCGCGACCGGGCTCAGGAGGAGTTGTTCGCGCCGGGGGAGTAGTAACCGGTGCTCACGGGAGAGCGGTGGATGGACATGCCGCTCACGGCCGTCGCCCCGCCCCGAACCGAGCCGCGAGGTACTCCTCGAACGGCCCCTTCCCCACGGCCAGTTCCGGCGTGAGATGCCCGCCCGCACGGAACGCCCGGTACGCCTTGCCCGCCAGCGGTACGTTCAGGATCCGCCGCTTGCGCCCGGTCGCCGCCAGATACGCGCGGGCCAGCGATTCCAAGGACCGCGCCTCCGGTCCTCCCATGTCCTCGACGCGCCCGGCGGGAGCCCCCGCGGCCAGCCCGGCGAGCCGGTTCGCGACCTCGGCGACCTCGATCGGCTGGTCGCAGACACCGGCCGGCAGCAGCATCACGGGCGGCTTGGCCAGCGCCCCGAACACCTGCACCAGCAGATCGTGGAACTGGGTCGTACGCAGCACCGTCCAGCCCAGCCCCGAGTCCCCGACGCGCCTCTCCACGGCGAGCTTGGACTTGTAGTAGCCGAACGGCACCCGGTCCACGCCGACGATCGAGATGTAGACCAGATGGCCCACACCCGCCCGGCGCGCGGCCGTGATGAGACGCTCCGCAGCCTGCTCGTCTCCGCCGCGCGGACTGGAGGCGCAGTGCACGATCGTGTCCACACCGGCGACGGCATCGTCCAGTGCGCTGCCGCCCTCGCGCAGATCCACGGCGTACGGCCGGCTTTGCCTGCTGAGCACCCGCACCTCGTGCCCGTCCCCGCGCAGCCGCTCGGTGACGTGCCGGCCGAGCGTTCCGGTACCGCCGGTCACAAGGATCGTGGCCATGCTGCTTCAGTCCCTTCCGCGCCGGGCGCTCTCGGCTGGAGCGCCCCTCGTCAGCCAGGACCGAGTAGCCCATCGGAAACGTGACAGTCCTGGGCGGCGCCGAGCTGACGTCGTACGAACTCCAGCTTCTCGGGGTTCACCACGGCCCATCCCAGGGAGCCGCCAGTCCGCAGGCCGGTCAAATCGCCTTCGCGGTCCGCCGCGCCGAACCGCAGATACGCATCCTGGACCGTGTCCTCGGCCTCCTCGGCGGAGCCCAGCATGCGATAGCCGGCCCGAACAGTCGTCGGCGATGCGCCTCGAATTCGTCGGCGGACGCGATGGTCATGACTTCACCCTGGCAGAGGGCACACGGGCGGGGGATGGGAGGGCCCGACGGCGGGCAAGGGCCGTCGTCACCGCCGCCGGGCCGGTCTGCTCGGGACGAGACCTTGTCAAAGGATCTTAGAAAGGACTAGACCACAACGTCAATAGGTATGGACCAATCTCAAGCTCGCCGTCCGGGGCAGGAGTTGGGCCAGTCACGACCCGCCCGGGAAGTCCAGACACCCCGCCTGTGAGCCACTCCACACCCTTCACCCGTATGGACCTCGATCAGGCGTGGCACACTGGCTCTGTACCAGAAGCAGCGCACTCCGGGGTCGGTGAAAGTCCGAACCGGCGGTTACAGTCCGCGACCCGATCGCCTCCAGCGATCGGTTGACCAGGTGAAACTCCTGGACCGACGGTTAAAGTCCGGATGGGAGGCAGTGCGCGGCGGGCGGGCATTCGTGCGCGCCGCCGATCTTGCTCGTTCCCTCGGGGACGGGTCCGTCCGGCGTCGCCCCAGTGCCGCAGTCCGTACATTCTGTCGTCATCGACAGCCCCGGAGTCCGTGCCCGAAGAGGCAGGAGGACCCGGGAAGTGTTCACCGGAATCGTCGAAGAGCTGGGCGAGATCACCGCCGTCGAGAACCTCGGCGACGCCTCCCGCTTCCGGCTGCGCGGCCCCGTCGTCACCGAGGGCGCGAAGCACGGCGACTCCATCGCCGTGAACGGTGTCTGTCTCACCGTCGTCGACCACGAGGGCGACGAGTTCACCGCCGACGTCATGGCCGAGACGCTGAACCGCTCCAGCCTGGGCATCCTCGCCGTAGGCTCCCGCGTCAACCTCGAACGCCCCACCGCGGTCGGCGCACGCCTCGGCGGCCACATCGTGCAGGGCCATGTCGACGGCACCGGCGAGATCCTGGAGCGCAAGCCGTCCGACAACTGGGAGATCGTGAAGATCTCCCTCCCCGCGGACCTCACGCGCTATGTCGTCGAGAAGGGCTCCATCACCGTCGACGGCATCAGCCTCACCGTCGTCGACGCGGGCCCCGACCACTTCTCCGTCAGCCTGATCCCCACCACCCTCGACCTGACCACGCTCGGCCTCAAGCAGCCCGGCGACCCGGTCAACCTCGAGGTCGACGTCATCGCCAAGTACGTCGAGCGGCTGCTCGCGGCGGGCCAAGGGGCGAACCGGTGAACTGGCTGAACTCCGAGGCGTTCGTCGTCTTCGGCCAGCACATCATCTGGTCGGACATGGTCGGCAACATCTTCGGCCTGGTCGCCCTCGCCCTGGGCTGGCGGCGCTCCCTGTGGACCTGGCCGGTGCAGTTCGCCGCCGGCCTCATCCTCTTCGGCGCCTTCTTCGGCCATCTGACGGGCAGCGCCGGCAAGCAGGCGGTCGTCATGGCCGTCGCACTGTACGGCTGGTGGCAGTGGCAGCGCGGCAAGGACCGCGCGGCCGACGGCCACATCTCCGTCCGGTTCGCCACCTGGCCCGAGCGCGCGGCGATGATCGCCGCCGCCGCGGCGGGCACGGTCGCGGTGGCCCTGCTCTTCAAGGCGTACCCGACCCTGTCCTGGGACCCTTGGCCGGACGCCTACATCTTCGTCGGCACCATCGTCGCGATGTACGCCCAGGCCCGCGGCATGGTCGAGTTCTGGTTCGCCTGGCTGCTCGTCGACCTGGTCGGCGTGCCGCTCAACTTCGCCAACGGCTACGCCTTCTCCGGCTTCGTCTACGTCATCTACGGCGCACTCGTCCTGTGGGGCATGCGCGACTGGTGGCTGCGCTCCCGCGAGGACGCGCGGCCCGTTCTGGAAGGAGCGCCGGCATGAGCGCGGTACCCGTCCTGTACAGCACCGACAACATCGAGGACTGGTCGCTCGACCCGATCGAGCAGGCCATCGCCGACATCGCCGCCGGCCGCCCGGTCGTGGTCGTCGACGACGAGGACCGGGAGAACGAGGGCGACCTCGTCATCGCCGCCGAGATGGCGACCCCCGAGATCGTCGCCTTCATGATGAGCGAGTGCCGTGGTCTGATCTGCGCCCCCATGGAGGGCGGTGAGCTGGACCGGCTGCGGCTGCCGCAAATGGTCGACGACAACACCGAGTCCATGAAGACCGCGTTCACCATCTCCGTGGACGCCTCCGCCGCGCACGGCGTGACCACCGGCATCTCCGCCGCCGACCGCGCCACCACCCTGCAACTCCTCGCGAGCGGCGAAGCCCAGGCCGACGACCTCGTCCGCCCCGGCCACATCTTCCCGCTGCGCGCCCGGCCCGGCGGCGTGCTGGTGCGCAACGGCCACACCGAGGCCGCCGTCGACCTCGCCCGCCTCGCGGGCCTGCGCCCGGCCGGCGCGATCGTCGAGATCGCGGGAGAGGACGGCCGTATGCTCCGCCTCCCCGAACTGATCCCGTTCGCCCGCAAGCACGGCCTGACGATCATCTCCATCGAGGACCTGATCGCCTACCGCCGCACCTCCGAGCCCACCGTCCGCCGCGAGGCCGAGACCCAACTCCCCACCGCCTTCGGCAACTTCACGGCGTACGGCTACCGCTCCACCGTCGACGGCGTCGAGCACGTCGCCCTCGTCCACGGCGAGATCGGCGACGGCGAGGACGTCCTCGTCCGCGTCCACTCCGAATGCCTCACCGGCGACATCTTCCACTCCCTGCGCTGCGACTGCGGCCCTCAACTGAGCGCTTCCCTGGAGCGCATCCAGGCCGAGGGCAGGGGAGTGGTGGTCTATCTGCGCGGCCATGAGGGCCGCGGCATCGGGCTGCTGTCCAAACTGCGGGCGTACGAGCTTCAGGAGCGCGGCCGCGACACCCTCGACGCCAACCTGGAACTCGGCCTGCCCGCCGACGCCCGGGACTACGGCGCCGGCGCCCAGATCCTCGAGGACCTCGGCGTCCGCAGCGTGCGCCTGATGACCAACAACCCCGACAAGACCGACGCGCTTATCCGGCACGGCCTCAAGGTCAACGGCCGCGAGCCGATGCCCGTACAGGCGGGCGAGCACAACCTCCGCTACCTGCGCACCAAGCGGGACCGGATGGGGCACGACCTGCCCTGGCTGGACACGACCACCGTGTCCGCCTGCGGCAACCAGTAAGAACAGAACCGAGGAGAGACGTGAGCGGCAAGGGTGCACCGGAACTGTCCGTACGAGGCGTCGGGGACCTGCGGGTCGCCGTCATCGCGGCGCAGTGGCACGAGAAGGTGATGGACGGCCTGGTGGACGGCGCCCTGCGCGCCCTGCACGACCTCGGCATCGACGAGCCGACCCTCCTCAGGGTCCCCGGCAGCTGGGAACTCCCGGTCGTCGCCAAGGTCCTCGCGGGCCGCGGCTACGACGCGATCGTCGCCCTCGGTGTCGTCATCCGCGGCGGCACCCCTCACTTCGAGTACGTCTGCCAGGGCGTCACCCAGGGCCTCACCCAGGTCTCCGTCGACACCGGCGTCCCCATCGGCTTCGGAGTGCTGACCTGCGACACCGACGAACAGGCCCTCGACCGGGCCGGGCTGCCCGGCTCCAACGAGGACAAGGGACACGAGGCGGTGACAGCAGCGGTGGCGACGGCGGCGACCCTCCGCTCAGTATCCGAGCCGTGGCGTTAGGTCGGTCGACCAAACGCGTAAAGTGGGCGCCACCATGTCCAAGAAGACGTTCGAGGAGCTCTTCGCCGAGCTCCAGCAGAAGGCCGCCACCGGCGACCCCGCCACTTCCCGCACCGCAGAACTGGTCGAGAAGGGCGTCCATGCCATCGGCAAGAAGGTCGTCGAAGAGGCCGCCGAGGTCTGGATGGCCGCCGAGTACGAGGGCAAGGAGGCGGCCGCCGAGGAGATCTCGCAGCTGCTCTACCACGTTCAGGTGATGATGGTCGCCCGCGGCATCTCCCTGGACGACGTCTACGCCCACCTGTGAATCCCCGTCCCCCGCACCACCCTTCAAGCAAAGGAAGCCGACCTCATGCTGCGCATCGCCGTCCCCAACAAGGGTTCACTGTCCGGCCCTGCGGCGGAGATGCTGCATGAGGCCGGCTACCAGCAGCGCCGCGAGTCCAAGGAACTGCGGATCGTCGACCCGCACAACGAGGTCGAGTTCTTCTACCTCCGCCCCCGCGACATCGCGATCTACGTCTCCTCCGGCCGCCTCGACATCGGCATCACCGGACGCGACCTGCTCATCGACTCCGGCGCCAACGCCGAGGAGATCCTCCCGCTCGGCTTCGCCCGCTCCACGTTCCGCTACGCCACCAAGCCGGGCAGGGCCAAGGGCGTCGAGGACCTGGACGGCATGACGGTCGCCACCTCGTACGAGGGCATCGTCGCCAAGCACCTCACCGACCACGGCATCGACGCCTCCGTCGTCCACCTCGACGGCGCCGTCGAGACCGCCATCGAACTCGGTGTCGCCGAGGTCATCGCGGACGTCGTCGAGACCGGCACCTCCCTGCGCAACGCGGGCCTCGAGGTCATCGGCGAGCCCATCATGAAGTCCGAGGCCGTCGTGATCCGCCGCACCGGCGAGAACGGCGAGGAGCCCAAGGTGCAGCAGTTCCTGCGCCGCCTCCAGGGCGTCCTGGTCGCCCGGACGTACGTGATGATGGACTACGACTGCCGCGTCGAGCAGCTGGAGAAGGCCGTCGCGCTCACGCCCGGCCTGGAGTCGCCGACCGTCTCCCCGCTGCACAACGAAGGCTGGGTCGCCGTCCGCGCGATGGTCCCCGCCAAGGAAGCCCAGCGCATCATGGACGACCTGTACGACATCGGTGCCCGGGCCATCCTGACCACGGCCATCCACGCCTGCCGCCTCTGAGAGGCAGTGGAGAACATGTCCGACCTGCCCGCCCTCCCCGTCACCTTCCGGCCGGCTCGCACCCGGGCCGTCCTGCTCACCGCCGCAGCCGCGATCTTCGTCGTCATCACGACCGTCGCGCTGCTGCTGGAGCAGCTCAGCCCGGCCGAACGCCTCAGCTTCGTCTTCACGGCGGCCCTGCTGTGCGGCGTCCTCCTGATGCTCGCCCGGCCGAAAGTGGTCGCCGACGAGTCCGGGGTGACCGTCGTGAACATCGCCGGCCGACGGCATCTGGAATGGGCCGAAATCCTTCAGGTGAACCTGCGTCCGGGCGACCCCTGGGTGTTCCTCGACCTCAGCGACGGCACCAGCCTGCCCGCGCTCGGCATCCAGCCGGGCATCGCCAAGCAGCGCGCCATCGCCGACGCCAGGACCCTGCGGGCGCTCGCCGAAGCGCGCTCCACTGCCCGTCCCGGGGGACATCACGGCTGACTCGGCGGCGTCCACTCTGCCGCACATGCCCCTGTCTTGATTAATCTGTTGGCGGAGGCGTTTTTCGCTGCGCCTCCGCCCCTGCGCGCCGCCCGGTGCCCAGGGGTTCCTGCTACCCGAGGAGTGACCCCCTCCGGCGATGGACGGATCGTCCTGTAGTACCTGCGCCGCCCCCTCCCGACATAGCGCGGACCTGGTCCGCGCTCACTCGGAGGCGGCGGCATCATGACCACCCCCTTGCTGCTCCTCGCAGCCGCATTCCTGCTGATCCTCGCCAACGGCTTCTTCGTGGCGGCCGAGTTCGGCCTGGTGACGGTCGAGCGCCCGGACGCCGAGAAGGCCGCCGCCGAGGGCGACAAACGCGCCCGTACGGTGGTCGAGTCGCTGAAGGAGCTGTCCTTCCAGCTCTCCGGCACCCAGCTCGGCATCACCATCACCTCCCTCGTCGTCGGCATGCTCGCCGAACCGGCGCTCGCCCAGTTGCTGGACGGCCCGTTCACGGCGATCGGCATCCCCGAGGGCGCCGTGCCCGGCGTCGCCGTGGTCGTCGGCATGCTGCTGGCATCGGCCGTGCAGATGGTGATCGGCGAACTCGTGCCCAAGAACTGGGCGGTCTCCCGCCCGATGCAGGTCGCGCGCTTTGTCGCCGGCCCGCAGCACGCCTTCGCGCGGCTGTTCCGCCCGGTGATCGCCGGGTTGAACGCGGTCGCCAACCGGCTCGTCCGCACCCTGGGCATCGAGCCCGCCGAGGAGCTTGCCTCCGCCCGCACCCCCGGCGAACTCGTCTCCCTGGCCCGGCACTCCGCACGCGCCGGCGCCCTGGAACAGGACACCGCGGACCTGTTCGTACGGACCCTGTCGCTCGCCGAGCTGACCGCACAGCACGTCATGACCCCGCGCGTGAAGGTCAGCGCGCTGCAGTCGTCGGCGACCGCCGAGGACGTCGTCAATCTCACCCGCGCCACCGGTCTGTCCCGCTTCCCGGTCTACCGGGAGCGGATCGACGAGATCGTCGGCATGGTCCACCTCAAGGACGCCCTGGCGGTCCCCTCGCGCGAACGGCTGCGCACCCCCGTCACCCGGATCGCCCAGACGCCCCTGCTGGTACCCGAGACCCTGCCGGTGCAGCCCCTGCTGGCCCGGCTGCGCAGCGAGCAGCCCATCGCCGTCGTCGTCGACGAGTACGGCGGTACGGCCGGCGTCGTCACCCTGGAGGACATCGTCGAGGAGATCGTCGGCGAGGTCCGTGACGAGCACGACGGTCAGGACGTGCCCGAACTCGCCCCCGCCCCGCCGGAGGACGGCAGGCCCGCCTGGGATGTCGACGGCAGCTGCCGTGTCGACATCCTCCAGCGCATAGGCCTCGACGTACCCGAAGGACCGTACGAGACGGTCGCGGGCATGGTCGCCGACCTGCTCGGCCGGATCCCGGCCGTCGGCGACAAGGCCGAGCTGCCCGGCTGGCGGCTGGCGGTGCGCCAGGTCGGCCACTACCGCGCCGAGCGGGTACGGCTGGTCAGGACGGCCCTCGTCGCCGCGGAGGCCGTCCGATGAGCGTGCTCCAACTTCTGTTCGCCGGACTGCTCGTGCTCACCAACGGTTTCTTCGTCGGCGCCGAGTTCGCCCTCGTCTCCGTACGCCGCAGCCAGATCGAACCGCTCGGAACGACGCGGGCCCGGCAGGTGCTGTACGGCCTGGAGCGGCTGCCGCAGATGATGGCCGCCGCTCAGTTCGGCATCACCGTCTGCTCCCTGACGCTGGGCGCGGTGGCCGAGCCGACGGTCGCGCACATCCTGGAACCGTTCTTCGAGTGGATCCATCTCCCGCACGCGATGATCCACCCGCTGGGCTACGTCATCGCCCTGGCCACCGTCGTCTTCTTCCACCTCGTCATCGGCGAGATGGTCCCGAAGAACCTCGCGATGGCCGCCCCGGAGAAGGCCGCGCTGTGGCTCAGCCCCGGCCTGGTCGCCTTCGCCCGCCTCTGCAAGCCGATCACCGTCGCCCTCGGCGCCTGCGCCCAGGGCATCCTGCGGCTCTTCCGTGTCGAGCCGAAGGACGAGGTCGAGGCGGTCTTCACCAGCGAGCAGCTCAACCGGCTGGTGGAGGACTCCGGCCAGGCGGGTCTGCTCGGCCCCGAGGAGCAGGAGCGGCTGGAGGACGCGCTGGAACTGGGCTCCCGCCAGGTCACCGATGTCCTCCTCGGCCGCGAGTCACTGGTGACGGTCAGTCCCTCGGTCACCCCGGGCCAGATCATCGCGCTCACCGCCCGCACCGGGTACTCACGCTTCCCGGTCGTCGCCGGCAACGGGGCCTTCATGGGGTACCTGCACGTCAAGGACGTACTCGACCTGGAGGAGTCCGAGCGGGCGGTGCCGCAGCGGATCTGGCGGCCGATGACGACTCTGCGGTCGGAACTGCCGCTGGATGATGCGCTCACCGTGATGCGGCGTGCCGCGACGCACCTTGCGCAGGTGGCCGACGGGGCCGGGAAGGTGCTGGGGCTTGTGGCGCTGGAGGACGTACTGGAGCTGCTGGTGGGCGAGGTGCGGGATCCTGCGCATCGCGCGGTGACCGCTGTGCCGAAGGTGTCCGAGCCGCGGTCGGGGGCGCCGGAGGAGGTGCTGGCGAGCTGAGGGGCGCCGTTCGCTTGCGCGGGCGGGTTTCGCTCGCCCGCGCTTGCAGGGTGCCGCCTGCGCCCACCCGTGCCGCCCTGGGGGTCCCCCCAGGCCCTCAAGGCACTGGGGGAGGCACGCATGCCCGCAGGCTCAGCGCGTTACATCGCCGACGGATCCTGCGGCCCCCTCCCCGACAGCACCTCCCCATACGCCTGCATGAGGTCCGGCAACCGCAACGTCGACAAGTCGTCCCGAGTCAGCGTCCCCGGATAGGCCGACAACCGCAGATCCCGGTACGCACAGCTCTTCTCGTACAGCGTCCGCAGGAACCGCCCGTTCCCCAGCTCGTCGATCCACCCTTGGTCGACGACATGCCCGGCGATGGACCGCAGCTCGTCCAGCGCCTCCTCGTCCCAGACGTCCCCGTTCTCCACGGCCAGCACTTCGCCGATGGAGGTGAGTTCGAGGGGGCGGTAGGAGGGGAAGTCGACGCGGGTGGTGAAGCGGGAGGACAGGCCGGGGTTGGCGGCGAGGAGACGGTCCATGCCCTCGGGGTAGCCGGCCAGGATCACCACGAGGTGGTCGCGGTTGTCCTCGGCCCGCTTCAGCAGCACCTGCAGCGCCTCGTCGCCGTACGCGTCCCCCTTGCCGTACCCGGAGTTGGAGAGCGAGTAGGCCTCGTCGACGAAGAGGACGCCGCCGATCGCGGAGTCGATGAGCTCGTTGGCCTTCACGGCTGTCTGGCCGAGGTACTCGCCGACCAGATCGGCGCGCTGGGCTTCCACCAGGTGGTCGCCGCCGAGCAGGCCGAGGGCGTAGAAGACCCGCCCCAGGATCCGCGCCACCGTCGTCTTCCCCGTGCCCGACGGTCCGGAGAACACGAAGTGCCGCTTGGGCGGCTGGACCGGCAGTCCCTGACCGGCCCGCAGCCGGGCCATGTTCAACTGCGCGGACAACGCCTTGACTTGGCGTTTCACCGGCTCCAGACCCACCATGCGCTCGAGCTCCGCGAGCGCCTCCTCGAGTAATGCGGGGTCGGTCGGACCGGCCGGCAGGGGCGGCGTCGGGACGATCGACTTCTCCCGTACCGCCGGATCGATCACCGACGGCAGCGGGCCGGTCGGCGGCAGGTCGGGCCCGGACAGCTTGAGTTCCCGGCCCTCCGTACCGAAGAGCGGGTCGAGGGCGTCCGGCCCGTCGGCGACGTCCTGGCCACCGGACAGCGTGATCGCCGCGAGGTCGGTGGCGTCGTCGTATCCGTCGCCCTCGGCGATCGCGGCGAGCCGGGCCGAGGTGTCCATGAAGGCGGGGTCGACGCGGTGCACCGCCCGGTAGAGCGGGAGGGCGGCAGCCGACCGGCCCGTCCCCTCATGCGCCCGGGCCAGCCAGTAGCGCAGCTCCTTGCGCTGGGGCTGCTCGCTGCGGCAGCGCATCAGGGCCGCCGAGAGAAGGGGTTCGGCCTGGCCGTACATCTCGAGCCGGACCCGGGCCATACCGCCGAACAGACCCGCCTCGATGCCGAGCATCTGGTCGTCGATCAACGGGTCGGTGTGCCGGACGAGCTGTTCCCAGTCCTTGACCAGATAGGCACGGCAGGCGTGCAGAAAGCGGACCTGATGGTCGGTGTCCACCGGCGGCAGGCCCGCGAGGGCCCGGTCGAGTTCAGGGACGTGGCGGCCGTCCAGCCAGTGGGAGGCGTGCGCGAGCAGCAGATCGCGTGGGCTCTCCAGCACGGGCTGCACCCACCAGCCCAGCCAGTACCAGGAGTTGAGGGTGCGGCGGTGCCGGGCGCGCTGTTCGCCGAAGCGGTCCCGGTGCCGGAACATCCTGAGCAGCGCGGTCGTCGTGTCCACGCGCAGCGCATGCAGTCCGAGCCAGCCGTCGGCCATCCCGGGGTCCATCCGCACCGCGGCCCGGAACTCCTCCTCCGCCTGCGGATAAGCGCCCATCGTGTAGGCATCGACGCCTCGCAGCCAGGCCAGGTCGGCCGGGGCCTCGGGGCCCTGCGTGCCGAAGTCCATCACGTCCCCCCACAAACCGTGCCCCCGTTCGGTTCGCCGCCGGGCCCGGTGCCCGTCGGCAGCCTTGGTCGAACCGCCCTACCGCGGACCGGAGTTGCAACGGTGCGCAGAGCAGCCGTCCGAAGGTCGCAACGAGGGCATCGTACCTGCGCAGGTGTCGCCCGCCCCAGGGTGCCGCACGGGCCGTTTGACGAGGTGGGAGCAGATGGGGCGCACTCGGCTCGGTGACCGAGGGTGAGCGAATCATGCCGGGCAGCGCCCGAAATAGGTGAAGAGGACAGAACGAAGCCCCCGATCACGGGGGAACAACCGGGGGCTTCGCGTCTGTCGGCGGCTCTCAAATGGCCGCACATTGAGAACGTAAGACCTGTACGGCCCCCGGGTCAAGCCGAGTTGGGGGACTCCGCGAAGTTCGAACGCACGGGTCTTCACAAGTTCAGCACATTGCCGATGGCCCGTCACCGTGTGTGATTTCCCGGTCCGGACCAGCCATTCCAACGGGCCCCGGAGACACCTTGTATCCCTTTTCGCACTGTCGTACCAGGAGGTCGGCGAAGGGGCGCGAAGGGTCATCGGCGAAATGCCGCCGCTCCGCCTCGACCCACCCGGCCCAGAACTCCCGCTGCTCCTCCCCGTCCCGGTTCCGCCCCCGCGTCCAGGCCTCCTCGTGCGGCAACTCCATCCACAGCAGATGGGCCAGGTGCGGGCGCAGTGCCCGACGTCCGGCGCCGACGCCCTCGACGAGGACCACGGGTGCGGGCGGCAGGGAGCGGTCCGGTCCGAAACGGCGGTCGCGCCAGTCGTACGGGGCATAGCGCGCGGTCCTGCCCTGCGAGAGCGGCTTGATCACCTGGGCCAGCAGCCGGTCCGTCCAGTCGAACAGTTCGTCGTGGCTCGCGATGTCGTCGAGACGGAGCACGGGAGCGCCGCCCAGCGCGTCGGCCAGCTGCCCGGCGAACGTGGACTTTCCGGAGCCGGCGTGTCCGTCGATCCCGATCAGACGGACCGGGCCGCAGGACGGGGGGAGGCGGCGGAGCCTGAGGGCGAGGTCGTGAATCGTGATTCCCGGGGGTGCGGACAGGGGGTGGATTCATTCTAGGCGCGGGGCTGCGCCGCAGGTCGTGACAGTGGTCAACACCAATATTGGTGGGTGTGGCATCAGTGGATGTGCTGGCCCGAGCACATCGCCTCCGTCCATAGTGGGCGCACCACCGTGCACCGGACCTGCCCCGACTCGGACACCTGGGGGATTGCCGCCCATGAGCAGAGCCGAACAGCCGTCCCGCAGAAGCGTCCTGGCCGCCACCGTCGTCGCGGCCGTCGCGGGCGGCTCGGCCCCCTCCGCCCTGGCGGACGCCGAGGACCCCACGCAGGCCCTGCCCGGCTTTGTCGACAACCGCGCCTGGACCACGTACGCCGACTGGCGGGGCGGCACCGCGCGCGGCACCCGGGCCGTCGTCGGCGCCCGCCCCGGCGTCGTGCTCGACGCCCCCGCCGGCACCGTCGACTACACCGACCCGCACACCGGCAGGACGGCCACCTGGGAGTACGCGACCTGGACGTCCCCCGTCCACCGGCTCTCCGTCCCCTCGGCCGAGGCGATCGCGTCGTGGAACGCGCACACCCCGGGCGGCACCTGGCTCCAGGTCGAGCTGCGGGGGACGTATCCGGACGGCACGAACACCCCCTGGTACGTGATGGGCCGTTGGGCCGCCGGTGACCGGGACATCAAGCGCACGTCGGTCGACGGCCAGAGCGACGGCAGGAGCAGCGTCTGGACGGACACCTTGGCGATTGACGACCCGTCGACGGGGCTGCGGCTGGCGTCGTACCGGCTGCGGCTGACCCTCTACCGCAAGCCGGGCACGAAGAGCACCCCCACCGTGTGGCGGCTGGGCGCGATGGGCTCCGACGTCCCCGACCGCTTCACCGTCCCGGCCTCCACGCCCGGCCTGGCCCGGGAACTGGCCGTGCCGCGCTACTCGCAGGACATCCACCAGGGCCAGTACCCCGAGTACGACAACGGTGGCGAGGCCTGGTGCAGCCCCGCCTCCTCGCAGATGATCATCGAGTACTGGGGCGGCCGTCTCACGGCCGAGCAGCTGGCCTGGGTCGACCCGTCGTACGCCGATCCGCAGGTGTGCCACGCGGCCCGGTTCACCTACGACCACCAGTACGCGGGCTGTGGCAACTGGCCGTTCAACGCCGCCTACGCCGCCACCTTCAAGGGGCTCCAGGGCGTGGTCACCCGGCTCGGTTCGCTCACCGACCTGGAGACGCTGATCGCGGCCGGCATTCCGGCCATGACGTCCCAGTCCTTCCTGGCGAGCGAGCTGACGGGGGCGGGATACGGGACCGCCGGCCATCTGATGACGGTCATCGGGTTCACGGAGGACGGCGATGTGATCGCGGGCGACCCGGCCTCACCGAGCAACGAGGCGGTGCGACGCGTCTACCGGCGCCGGGAGTGGGAGAACATCTGGCTCCGCACCAAGCGGTACGACGCCGCGGGCGACGTCGTCTCCGGCACGGGCGGCGTCTGCTATCTGTACTTCCCGGCGCAGCCGACCGCTCAGCAGCGCCTGGCGCTGGAGGCCGTGGGCGTGCGCTGACGCGTCCGCCGGGCTGTGAGCAACGTCTCGGCCGC
The DNA here is from genome assembly GCF_030499575.1 of Streptomyces sp. DG2A-72. Taxonomy (NCBI): domain Bacteria; kingdom Bacillati; phylum Actinomycetota; class Actinomycetes; order Kitasatosporales; family Streptomycetaceae; genus Streptomyces; species Streptomyces sp. DG2A-72. Next base: position 1,526,847 of record NZ_JASTLC010000001.1, on the reverse strand, counting down.
AAAAGCCCCTGATGCTGGCAAGGTGGACATCATGACCGCGAACGCAGCCACCGCCTCCCGCGCCCGCGCCCGGACGGGCGGCCCCAAGGACGACGGCCCGGAGATCTTCGAGCACGTCATGGGCTGGACCCTCGTCGTGGTGGTCGCGATGCTCGTGGCCCAACTCGGACTGCTGTGACCTGATCCCCTGTTCGACCTGACATACTGCGGATGTCCCGCAGCCCGTTGAAGACCAGGGTCGAAATTGAATATCAGCCACCAGCGCGACGCCGAACACCCCCGGGTGCGCGGCACCGAGCGCTCGCTGGCGCGTCGCGCCGAACTCATCGCCATCGGGCGGAAGTTGTTCGCCGACACGTCCTACGACGCGCTCTCGATGGACGACATCGCCCGGCAGGCGCAGGTGGCCAAGGGGCTGATCTACTACTACTTCCAGTCCAAGCGCGGCTACTACCTGGCGATCATCAAGGACTCCGTCGCCGACCTGGTCACTTACGCCGCGAGCGGTCTCGAACTGCCGCCGGTGGACCGCGTCCACCGCACGATCGACAGCTATCTGCGCTACGCCGAGCACAACCAGGCCGCCTACCGCACCATCGTCAGCGGTGGCGTCGGATTCGATGCCGAGGTGCACGCCATCCGGGACGGGGTGCGCGAGGCGATCGTCGCGACCATCGCCGAGGGTGCGTACGGCAGCGGCGACATCGCCCCGCTGGCCCGCATGGGCCTGCTCGCCTGGGTGTGCAGTGTCGAAGGTGCCGCCCTGGACTGGATCGACCGCCCCGAACTCTCCCGCGACGTCATGTGCGAACTGCTGGTGAAGTCGCTGGGCGGCGCGATGCGCGCCATCGAAGAACTGGACCCGTCCTACCCCGCTCCCCAGCCCGCCCGCCGGGACACCTGAACAGCCCAAGGGGCGGAGGTCTCGTGGTCCTCCGCCCCAAGCCCCGTGGAATGGGGCTACTTGATCGCCTTGATCAGCTCGCCGCCGTTCGTGTCGCCGCTCAGCTCCCAGAAGAACGTGCCGCCCAGGCCCTGCTGGTTCTTGTACGTCATCTTGGTCGCGATGGTCGCGGGGGTGTCGTAACTCCACCAGTCGGTCCCGCACTTGGCGTACGCGGTGCCGCCCACGGTGCCGGTCGCCGGGCACTTGGTCTTGAGGACCTTGTAGTCCTCGATGCCGTCCTCCCAGGTGCCGTCGGCCGGACCGGTCGCGGTGCCGCCGGGTGTCGACTGGGTGGCTCCGGTCCAGCCGCGGCCGTAGAAGCCGATGCCGAGCAGCAGTTTGGAGGCCGGGATGCCGAGGCCCTTGAGCTTCGCGATGGTCGCCGAGGAGTGGAAGTTCGCCTTCGGGATGCCGGTGTACGAGGTCAGCGGGGAGTGCGGTGCGGTCGGGCCGGCCGCGTCCCAGGCGCCGAAGAAGTCGTAGGTCATCGGGTTGTACCAGTCGATGTACTGGGCCGCGCCCGCGTAGTCCGCCGCGTCGATCTTGCCGCCCGCGGTCGCGTCGGCGGTGATCGCCGCGGTGACCAGGTTGCCTGCGCCGAACTTGGCCCGCAGTGCCTGCATGAGGTTCTTGAAGGCCGCCCGGCCGCTGGTGTCGCAGGTGGCGCCGCAGGCGTTCGGGTACTCCCAGTCGATGTCGATGCCGTCGAAGACATCAGCCCACTTGGAGTTCTCGACCAGGTCGTAGCAGGACTGGGCGAACGCGGCCGGGTTCTTGGCCGCCTCGCCGAAACCGGCCGACCAGGTCCAACCGCCGAAGGACCAGAGGACCTTGAGGCCCGGGTGCTTCTTCTTCAGCTCGCGCAGCTGGTTGAAGGTGCCGCGCAGCGGCTGGTCCCAGGTGTCGGCGACGCCGTCCACCGACTCGGCGGCGGTGTAGGTCCGTTCGGTGGCCGCGTAGTTGTCGCCCGCCGCGCACTTGCCGCCGGTGACATTGCCGAAGGCGTAGTTGATGTGGGTGAGCCTGGCCGCCGAGCCGGAGGTCTCGATGTTCTTGACGTAGTACTTGCGGTCGTAGGTGCCCCACTCCGTGAAGTAGCCGATCACTTTGGACCCGGCGGCTGCCTTCTGGGTGGGTTCGGCGGTGGCGGTGCTCGCGCCGGCGAGGAGTCCGGCGCCGAGGACGGCGCAGCAGACGGCGGACATCAGTGCCCGGAACCGGGCGCGGGGACGGTGGGGACGGTGCATCGGGTGTCTCCTCGTGGGGGAGAGGGAGTGCGGGTCGATTGGCATGAACGCGTTCAAGCGATGATGCGCGCCAACGGTAGGAGGACTAGACCAGCAGGTCAATGGTTCGGACCAATTTTCGGCGCCTGGAATATCCCTGGAGTAAGCGGTCGTTAACTGGTGACGGAGAGCCTTCGATCGGGCATACTCACAGCGCAGAGCCGCTGGTCAGAACCTTCCGCAACCCGGGAGGACCCGAGCACCGGCCCGCATCGAGACAGACCGTCGGAGCCGCCCCACCCACCAGGCGCGCCCGTCAGTGCCCGTCAGGGAGGAGAGCGTCGCCATGACCGACCGCACCCCGCAGCCGGTGGACAGACAACTGCCCACGGACGAGGCACGGGATCTGCTCGCCCTCGTTCGTGACATCGCTCAGCGCGAGATCGCCCCGAAGGCGGCCGAGGAGGAAGACGCCGGACGCTTCCCGCGCGAGATCTTCACCCTGCTCTCGGAATCCGGCCTCCTCGGCCTGCCGTACGACTCCGAGTACGGCGGCGGCGACCAGCCGTACGAGATCTACCTCCAGGTCCTCGAAGAGCTGGCCGCGGCCCGGCTCACCGTCGGCCTCGGGGTGAGCGTCCACTCCCTGTCCTGCTATGCGCTCGCCACCTACGGCAGCAAGCAGCAGCAGGTCGAGTTCCTGCCCGACATGCTCGGCGGCGGGCTTCTCGGCGCGTACTGCCTGTCCGAGCCGTCGTCCGGCTCGGACGCGGCCTCACTGCGGACGAAGGCCGTGCGGGACGACGGGGGCCCCTCCCGCTCGAGCGCAGCCGAGAGTGGGGGAGACTGGATGATCACCGGCACGAAGGCCTGGATCACCCATGGCGGGGTCGCCGACTTCTATACGGTCATGGCCCGTACCGGCGCGGAGGGTGCGCGCGGGATCACCGCGTTCCTGGTGCCCGCCGACGCGGAGGGGCTGAGCGCGGCGGCGCCGGAGAAGAAGATGGGCATGAAGGGGTCGCCGACCGCGCAGGTCCACTTCGACGGGGTGCGGGTGCCCGACGAACGGCGGATCGGCGACGAGGGGCAGGGCTTCGCGATCGCCCTCGCCGCGCTCGACTCCGGGCGGCTCGGCATCGCGGCCTGCGCCATCGGCCTGGCCCAGGCGGCGCTCGACGAGGCGCTGGCGTACGCCACCGGACGGCAGCAGTTCGGGCGGCCGATCTCCGACTTCCAGGGGCTGCGTTTCCTGCTCGCCGACATGGCGACCCAGATCGAGGCGGGCCGAGCGCTGTATCTGGCAGCGGCGCGGCTGCGGGACGCCGGGCGGCCGTTCGCCAAGCAGGCCGCCATGGCCAAGCTGCACTGCACCGACACGGCGATGAAGGTCACCACGGACGCCGTCCAGGTCCTCGGCGGGTACGGCTACACGGCCGACTTCCCGGTCGAGCGCTATATGCGCGAGGCCAAGGTGCTGCAGATCGTCGAGGGCACCAACCAGATCCAGCGGATGGTCATCGCCCGTCATCTCGCGGGTCCCGAGACCCGCTGACCTGACTCAGTCCGCGCGGCGGCGCCGCGAGCCGGATCCACTCCGGGTCGTGGCGTCCCGGCAGGGTGCGCCCGCGGTCGGCCCACTTGCGCATGAGATCGCGGTAGATGGGGGGATCCTGGGGCTGTGGCGGCGCCGGCGGAACCGATTTTGCGGGCGCCGGAACGAACACCCGGCGGGCTCGTCCCGTCGCCGGATAGGTGGGGGTCATACCTGGCCAACGCACGGGCCGATCGGCAGGTCACCGAGCTGCGAAATCGTCTGTGAGTTCGCGGACGTATTGCTCCGTATATGGTTTCCTCCGATTACCTGACGTACCGTCAATCGCGCTGCCTCCAGGGAGGTATGCCATGGCCGACGATCGTCCTGTACCGCTCGACGAGTACCCGGTGCACCAGGTCCCCCTGTCCATGAAGCACGTGGCGACCGGCGACCGGAACGCCTACGACCGCTGCATCTTCCACGTCGTCGACCACGAGGGACGGGCGCTGCTGATTCTCGGGCTCGGGGTGTATCCGAACGTGGGGGTCGTCGACGCGTACGCGACCCTGCGGGTGGGGGACACGCTGCATGCGGTACGGGCGTCGGACGCCCGGGGGGAGGACCGGATGCGGCTCGCGGTCGGGCCGTGCGCATTCTCGTCGAACGGCCGCTGCAGGACTTCGTGTTGAGCTGCGCGGCCGATCCGGGCGATGCGGACGGGCTGTCGTACGAGATCAACTGGTCGGCCGACTTCCCCGCCCTGTGGGAGCCGCACCACCTCCAGCGGCGCGGCGCCCGGCTCACCCTGGAGGGCAGGCGCTTCGTCCAGGCCGGCCACTGCGACGGCTGGATCCGCGGTCCGTTTCGAGGATCGCTTCCTGATGGTCATCACCCAGGAGGACGCCGACGGCCACCGCTCGCTCACCGGCGCCGACCCGCTGCGTGCCACCCGCCTGGCCTGGGTGCTCGGCATCCAGCTCGGCGACATACGCAAGCCGACGGAGTTGGACGTGGAGATCCTGACCTCCTCCCCGCTCGCGATCGGCGCCGGCCACCCACCCGCCGACGACTGGCGGCACGGCACCTGGCGCGGCCACGGCTGGACCGACCGCCGCACGTACGACCTCTTCGAGCACGGGTCGTTCGGACGGCATGATCCGAGCGGGTTCACGGACTTCACGTCGGTTGCGCCCCAGGTGGTGTGTGACATGGCACCCACGGCACCCCGGCCCCGCACCACCACCCGCGACCCCGAGGACGTCGCCCGCCGTCTCACCGCCTGGCTCGGCACCCGGCTGCCCGGCGCCAAAGCCGTCCGCGTCACCGTGCCCGCCACGAACGGCATGTCCAGCGAGACCCTGCTCTTCGACCTCGAACACCCCGAACCACCCCTGCACGCCTGCGCATTGAGGCTCGCGACGGACCCGGAGGCGTACACCGACCTCCCGGTGCCCAGGGTGCTGTGGCTGGAGGAGGGCCCCGGCCCGCTCGGGGCGCCGTTCTTCGTCATGGAGCGCCTGCAGGGGCGGGTGCCGCCGCACGTCATGCCTTACACGTACGAGGGAAACTGGCTGCACGCGGCGAGCGACGCGGAGCGTGCGCATCTGGAGGCGGCGACCATCGGGCTGTTGGCCCGGCTGCACGACCAAGTCCCGCCGCGTGAGGCCGAGTTCCTCGCCCTGCCGGGTGACGGCGACGCCCTGCGCCGCCACGTCACGGCTCAACGCGCCTACTACGCCTGGGTCGTCGACGGACTCGCCCGCTCACCCCTCATCGAGAACGCCTTCGAGCGGCTTGAGGAACTCTGGCCGCGCGAAACGGGCACGCCGGTGCTCAACCGGGGCGACGCACGCATCGGAAACGTCGTGTACGACGGCTTCGAACCCGCCGCCGTCCTCGACTGGGAGATGGCGGCCCTGGCCCCGCGCAAGGTCGACCTCGGCTGGACTGTGTACCTGCACCGCTTCGACCGGGTCGAGGAGCGCTACGCGCGCCTCACCGGCCACACCCCGCGCGACATGGACTTCTACATGCTGTACGCCGCACTGCGGCACGCCATCGTCATGCTGCGCATCGCCTACCGCCAGGTCCACTTCGGCGAAGTTGACCTGCCGGCGGACCCGGACACACTGATCCTGCACCACGGCAGTCCGCGAGCCATGGTGCAGGGCAGCTACTGGGATTGAGCGAGCCGGCTCAGGCGGCGTGACGCCGCATCACGGGGACCCGCATGGGGCGCGAACCCGGTCCGCCGACGTGCGAGAAGGGCTGCTTGCGCCAGTCAAGCCCCTGCGGAAGCGTCAGCAGCAGGGCGGTGTCCTGCTCCTGGGGCTCGACCGACTCGTCCGCGGGACGGGCCTCGGACGCGCGACGGCCGGTGCCGGCGCAGACCGTGAGCCCGAACGGGTTCCACGGCGACACGCACAGCGCGTGCTCCGGCAGGATCTCCTCGTCCGCCAGCAGGGCGATGGGCTGTGCGCAGTCCGGGCAGATCACCCGGTACATCTCGAAGGTGTCGTACGCGTCGAGCTCCTCCGCTTCGAGAGCCTCGGCGGCGTCGGGTTCGACGCCCTCCGGCTGGGGCTCGACGACGGGCTGCTGCCGCTTGGGCGTGGTACGACCAGGGCGCTTAACACTCTGCATGGGATTCTCCCCCTCGGGCTGGGCCGTGACGGCACTGCGGCCTCGACCACAGCAAGCACTTCCCGCCCGGTCTCGGCGTTAATCACGGGAACATCACGGAGAATCCGGCGGGCCTGTGGCGTTCGTCACATGCCATCCGCAGGTGCCCGGGGTGGCACGCTTGTTCCTCAGTCCGCTCACAGGCTGCTCTCGGCCACATCACGAACCGGGTATGACCTGGAGTGCTCAGGTATCCGAGGAGATCAACGGCACTGTAGGTTCTTGCGTCATGGAGGAGCTGGACCGACAGATCGTGCAGCTGCTCGTCAAGGACGGGCGGATGAGTTACACCGACCTGGGCAAGGCCACGGGCCTGTCCACGTCGGCCGTGCACCAGCGCGTGCGCCGGCTGGAACAGCGCGGCGTCATCCGCGGGTACGCCGCGGTCGTCGACCCCGAGGCGGTCGGGCTGCCCATGACCGCCTTCATCTCGGTCAAGCCGTTCGACCCCAGCGCCCCCGACGACATCGCCGAGCGACTGGCCGGCGTGCCCGAGATCGAGGCCTGCCACAGCGTCGCGGGCGACGAGAACTACATCCTCAAGGTCCGGGTGTCCACCCCGCACGAGCTGGAGGAGCTGCTGGCCCGGCTGAGGTCATTGGCCGGTGTCTCGACGCGGACGACGGTCGTGCTGTCGACGCCGTACGAGGCACGGCCGCCAAGGATCTGAGCGCCCTGCTGACAGGCCGCCGCGCGTGAGGCGCGAAACTGTCCCTCATGAGTGAACGCGCCGCTGCCTCCCCCCGCACCGTCCTCCTCCGTCGCGGGGAGGTCCACAGCCCCGCCGATCCGTTCGCGACCGCGATGGTCGTCGAGCGCGGACAGGTCGCCTGGGTGGGCTCCGAGGGTGCTGCCGACGCCTTCGCCGAGGGTGTGGACGAGGTCGTCGACCTGGACGGCGCGCTCGTCACCCCCGCGTTCACCGACGCCCACGTCCACACCACGTCCACCGGTCTCGCCCTCACCGGCCTGGACCTGTCCACCGCTCCCTCCCTCGAAGCGGCCCTCGCCGCCGTACGGGACTTCGCCGCCGCCCGCCCGGACGACCGGGTCCTCCTCGGTCATGGCTGGGATGCCGCCCGCTGGCCGGGAGGCCGCCCGCCGACCCGCGCGGAACTCGACGAGGCGACGGGCGGCCGCCCCCTGTACCTGTCCCGTATCGACGTCCACTCGGCGGTCGTCACGACGGCCCTGCTCGATCTGGTCCCCGGCGGGATCACGCGGGCCGACGAACCGCTCACCCGCGACGCCCATCACGCCGTACGCGCCGCCGCGTTCGCAGCCGTGACGCCCGCACAGCGCACCGGGGCCCAGCGCGCCGCCCTCGCCCACGCCGTCTCCGTCGGCATCGGCTCGGTCCACGAGTGCGCCGGCCCCGACATCTCCTCGGAGGACGACTTCACGGACCTGCTGCGGCTCGCGGCCGAGGGGCCGGGCCCGCGGGTGGTGGGCTACTGGGCGGAGCTGGATGTCGAGAAGGCACGCGAGCTGGGCGCCATCGGCGCGGCCGGCGACCTGTTCGTCGACGGCTCCCTCGGCTCGCACACCGCCTGTCTGCACGAGCCGTACGCCGACGCCGACCACACCGGCGTTTCCTACCTGGACACCGCCGACGTCGCCGCCCATGTCGCCGCCTGTACCGAGGCGGGCCTCCAGGCGGGCTTCCACGCGATCGGGGACGCCGCCGTGACGGCCGTGGTGGACGGCGTGCGCGCCGCCGCCGAGAAGGTCGGTCTCGCCCGCGTCCGCGCCGCCCGGCATCGCGTCGAGCACGCCGAGATGCTCACCCCGGACACCGTCGCCGCCTTCGCCGAGCTCGGTCTGACCGCCTCCGTGCAGCCCGCCTTCGACGCGCTGTGGGGCGGCGAGGACGGCATGTACGCCCAGCGTCTCGGCGTACGGCGGGCCCGCCTGCTGAACCCCTTCGCGGCCCTGCTGCGCGCCGGCGTCCCGCTCGCCTTCGGCTCCGACAGCCCGGTCACGCCCCTCGACCCCTGGGGCACCGTCCGGGCCGCCGCCTTTCACCGGACGCCCGCGCACCGGGTCTCCGTGCGCGCCGCGTTCACGGCCCACACGCGGGGTGGCTGGCGGGCCGTCGGACGGGACGACGCGGGGGTGCTGGTGCCGGGCGCACCCGCGGACTACGCCGTGTGGCGCGCCGACGCGCTGGTCGTGCAGGCCCCTGACGACCGGGTCGCACGCTGGTCGACCGACCCCCGCTCCGGCACCCCGGGTCTGCCCGACCTGAGCCCGGGCGCAGACCTCCCCGTGTGCCTGCGGACCGTGGTGGGCGGACGGACCGTGTTCGTACGGCCGGGCGAGTGACGTCACGGGGTGGCGTGCACAAGATCGGCGTCCGGCGCACTGTCGCTCGACCTGCGTATCCTCCGCACTGACCAGGGCTTTGAGTAGATATCCGCAGGTCAAGCGGCTGTTGACAGCCGATGGCGGGGGGCCGGTAGGTTCGGCCCAGTCCACCACCGGACGCCCGACCGGAGAACTTCCGTGCAGTCGTCGCCACGCCGCTGGGTCAGGGACGGTGTCGCCGCACCGGGGCACCGCCACTGGGAGCCAGGCCCAGCGCCCGCGCCGCGACGAGGGAACGTTCCGGCCGGTCGGGGAGGTGTGACCCGGGTGGGGCCCGGGTGCTCAGTAGACAACGGCCTTTCGGTCGACCCGCAGCCAGCGGGTCCCAGGTCGGCCCGAAGGGCGCCGGGCCCCCATCCGCAGACCCACGGACGTCGTGGATCACAGACGTCGAAAAGGGGACACTTACCCGGCTCTTGCCGAATCGACACTGGTGTACGACCCTTCTGACGCGTCCCCGCAGGCAGCGCCCACTATGGTGGACACCTGCGCACGGACACGAAGGGGCAGTAGTGAACGACGGCGACGGGACCCTCGCGGCACAGAGCCAGGGGAGGCAGTTCGGGCCGCTCGGCACGGCCTTGGTGATCATCCCGACCTACAACGAGGCGGAGAACATCAAGGCGATCGTCGGGAGGGTGCGCAAGGCCGTCCCCAAGGCTCACGTGCTCGTCGCCGACGACAACAGCCCCGACGGCACGGGCAAGTTCGCCGATGAGCTGGCCGTCGAGGACGACCAGGTCCATGTCCTGCACCGCCAGGGCAAGGAAGGCCTCGGCGCCGCCTACCTCGCGGGGTTCCGCTGGGGCATGGAGCACGGCTTCGGCGTACTGATCGAGATGGACGCCGACGGCTCCCACCAGCCCGAGGAACTGCCCCGGCTGCTCACCGCGCTCAAGGGAGCCGATCTGGTGCTCGGCTCCCGCTGGGTGCCCGGCGGCCGGGTGGTGAACTGGCCCAAGTCCCGTGAGTTCATCTCCCGCGGCGGCAGCCTCTACTCGCGCGTGCTGCTCGACGTCCCCATCCGTGACGTCACCGGCGGCTACCGCGCCTTCCGCCGCGAGACCCTGGAGGGCCTCGGCCTCGACGAGGTCGCCTCCCAGGGTTACTGCTTCCAGGTCGACCTGGCCCGCCGCGCGATCAAGGCCGGGTACCACGTCGTCGAGGTCCCCATCACCTTCGTGGAGCGCGAGTACGGCGACTCCAAGATGAGCCGGGACATCCTCGTGGAGGCGCTGTGGCGGGTCACCACATGGGGCGTGGGGGAGCGGGTCGGCAAGGCCTTCGGCCGGGGCAAGCCGTCACAGTCGTAGCCCTACGGCCTCACAGGCACCATTGATCTGCCTCTTATCCCGTACTGAGCCGGACCCAGGCACACTGGACGCATGACGACTGGCGCTCCGATTCCCACCCACCCCGCACGGCCCCGGCGCTCCCGGCTGCGCACCTTCCTGCCGCTGTCCATCGCCGCCTGGCTGGTGCTGGAGATCTGGCTGCTGACCGTGGTCGCGGGCGCCTCCAGCGGGTTCACGGTGTTCCTGCTGCTGCTCGCCGGGTTCGTGCTCGGCGCGGTGGTCATCAAGCGGGCCGGCCGCCGTGCCTTCCGGAACCTCACCGAGACGCTGCAACAGCAGCAGAGCGGCGCGACGACGCCCCCGGCCCCGTCGGGCAACAGCGAGGGCAACGGGCTGATGATGCTCGGCGGTCTGCTGCTGATGATCCCCGGCCTGGTCTCGGACGCGGTGGGCCTGCTCCTGCTGGTCCCGCCGGCCCAGAAGGCCATCGGCCGGTATGCGCAGCGCACCTTCGAGCGCACCCTGCGCGAGGCCGGCTCCGGCACCCTGGGCGATGCCTTTCAACAGGTGCGCATGCACCGCCCCGACGGCAAGGTCGTGCAGGGTGAGGTCATCCGGGACGAGCCGGGGGACGCCCCGCAGGGTCCGCGCCCGCCGCTCACGGGCTGAGGCCCGCCCGGGCACACCAAAACCGCGGGCGCCGTACGTCAACCTCACGTACGGCGCCCGCGGTTGTGTGCGTGCGTTGCTTACTGCCCAAGCCCCGCAGAAATCACGCGGACTTGCGGCTGTCGCGCGGATGTACCGCGATGTTCATCGCACCGGACCGCAGAACTGCCAGACGCTCCGCGAGGACCTCTTCGAGTTCCTCGCGGGTGCGCCGCTCCATCAGCATGTCCCAATGTGTACGCGCGGGCTTGGCCTTCTTTTCCTCAGGGCCGTCGCCGTCAACGAGGAGTGCCTGGGCCCCGCAGACCTTGCACTCCCACTCCGGCGGGATCTCCGCCTCGACCGAGAAGGGCATCTCGAACCGGTGCCCCTTCTCGCATGCGTACTCCACGGCCTGGCGCGGGGCCAGGTCGATGCCGCGGTCCGTCTCGTAGCTGGTCACCACGAGGCGCGTGCCGCGAAGAGCTCGCTCACTCATGAATCGTGCCTCCCGGGCTTGTCGCCCACAGGACAGGTGTCGCTGTCGTCGTCATCCGGTCAACGTCCGGTCGGCGGTAAAGATTCCCGTTCCGTGTCCCGTTCCGGGTCATGCGTCGCCGTCGTAGCCGCCCCTTGTTGTACCCACCAGCGCCCGGTTTGTCACATCTGCTAGCAGATGTCACCCAGCGTTTCGGCATCTTTGACGCGCAGTAACGGTACGCCTGGCAGGCCAAACGCGTACACTACCGCCCTTTCGCCTTGAGTGCTAAATCCTGTCCGGAACGGGGTTGCCCGCGTCGGCGATCGCCCGCCGCACCGGAACCCGTGCGAGCAGGGCAAACCCCAGGATGAAGAAGGCCACTAGAGAGATGATCGCGTCCCGATAACTTCCGGTCAGCTGGTAGGTGAGACCGAACAGAAGAGGGCCCAGCCAGCTCATGCCCCGGTCGCTGAGTTCGTACGCCGAGAAGTACTCGGCCTCTTTTCCGGGCGGGACCAGATGCGAGAACAGGGAGCGGGACAGTGCCTGGCTGCCGCCGAGGACGAGCCCGATCCCGGCGGCGAGCACGAAGAACCAGACCGGAGCGCCCGCCGGCAGGAAGTAGCCCGCGCCCAGTGTCACCGTCCAGGCGATCAGTGAGCCGAGGATCGTGCGCTTGGCGCCGTACGCCCGGGCCAGCCGCCCCAGCGCGAGGGCGCCCACGACCGCCAGCACCTGGACCATGAGCACCGCCCCGATCAGCGTCGACTGCCCGAGCCCCAGCTCCTCGGAGCCGTACACGGAGGCCTGGGAGATCACCGTCTGGATGCCGTCGTTGTAGACGAGATAGGCCAGCAGGAACGCCAGCGTCAGCGGATGGCGGCGCATGTCGCGGACGGTGGCCGCCAACTGCCGGAATCCGGGGGCGGTCGCATCCTTCGCCGTGGATCGGCGGTCGCGCAGCCGTCGTAGCGGGATGAGGGTGAAGGCGCCCCACCACAGGCCGGCCGAGGCGAGACAGATGCGGACGGCGGTGCCCTCCGAGACACCGAAGGTGTCGTGGGCGAGATAGAGCACCAGATTCAGTACGAGGACCAGCGCGCCCGCCGCATAACCGAACGCCCAGCCCCGGGAGGAGACCGCGTCGCGTTCCTCGGGCGGGGCGATCTGCGGCAGGTAGGAGTTGTAGAGCATCATCGCCACGGACTGGGCGGCGTTGGCGACGATCAGCAGGATGCCGCCGAGCAGATAGCGGTCCCCGTCGAGGAAGAACATCGCCGTCGTCGCCGTGGCCCCCACATAGGCGGCGGCCGCGAGGAGCGGCTTCTTGCGGCCGGTGCGGTCGGCGGCGGCGCCCACCAGGGGCATCACCAGCACGGCCGCGATCACCGACAGGGACACCGAGTACGCGAAGAAGGACCCCGCGCGGACCGGGATCCCCAGGGGATGCACGAATCCGTCCCCGTCCGCGGCCTCTTTCGCGACCGAGGTCAGATAGGGGCCCAGGAACACGGTGAGCACGCTCGTCGAATAGACGGAGCACGCCCAGTCGTAGAAATACCAGCCGCGCTGCTCAAGCCGCCGCCCCGTGGCCTCGTCGGCCGCTTCCGTCCGCACGGTGCCGGTGCCCACCCGTGCCCTCGCTTCCCCGAGAAGGCCAGCGCCTGCCGGGGCTCACATCCAGAGGCCCCGGTCCTCCATGACCTTGCGCAATGTGTCGATGTGATCGGTCATGATGCCATCGACTCCCAGGTCGAGGAGCCGGTGCATGTCATCGGCCTCGTTGATCGTCCACACATGCACCTGCAGCCCGCGCGCGTGGGCGGTGCGGATGAAGCGGTGGTCCACCACCTGGATGCCGGACTGGGCCTCGGGCACCTGCGCGGCGACCGCCGAGCGGCGCAGCGCCGCCGGGACGCCCCAGGAGCGCAGCCGCAGGTTCAGGACGCCGCGGGTGCCGTACGACGTCGCCAGGCGCGGCCCGGCCAGCCGCTGGGCACGCACCACGCGCGCCTCGGAGAAGGAGCCGACGCAGATCCGGTCCCAGGTGTTCGTGCGCTCGATCAGCTCGAGGAGCGGGTGGAGGGCGGGCTCGGCCTTCATGTCGACGTTCCAGCGGACGTCGGGGAACTCCTCGAGCAGGTCCTCGAAGAGGGGCACCGGCTCCTTGCCCGCCACGCGCGCGTGCGCCACGTCCTTCCACGGCAGGTCGGCGATCCGGCCCGCCCCGTCGGTCACCCGGTCCAGGGTCGCGTCGTGGAAGGCGACGAGCTTTCCGTCCGACGTGGCGTGGACGTCGGTCTCGAGGTACCGGTAGCCCATCTCCACCGCGCGCCGGAACTGCAGCGCGGTGTTCTCCAGGCCGTCCGCGTCGCCGCCGCGGTGGGCGAAGGCGATCGGGCCGGGGTGGTCGAGATAGGGGTGGCGTATCCGCGTGCTCACGGACGAAGTATCGCCCCATGGGGTTGCCCTTCGGCAACGACGGTGCTGCGGCCCGGTGCCGACGGGACGGCGAACACGCGCAGGAAGAGCTGGGCCAGCGGGCCGATCGAGACCGCGTACAGGAGGGTGCCGACGCCGATCGTGCCGCCGAGGGCGAAGCCCGTCACGACCACCGCCACCTCGACGGTCGTCCGCATCAGCCGGATCGAGCGGCCGGTGCGCTGATGCAGCCCGGTCATCAGCCCGTCCCGGGGGCCCGGACCGAAGCGCGCGGCGATGTAGAGGCCGGTGGCCACGCCGTTGAGCAGGATTCCGGCGAGCAGGAGAGGGATGCGTACGGCCAGGGAATGGGCGGCGGGCAGCAGGGCGAGGGTGCCGTCCATGGCGATGCCGACGACGAAGACGTTGGAGACGGTGCCGAGCCCGGGACGCTGGCGCAGCGGGATCCACAGGAGCAGGACAGCCGCGCCGACCACGATCGACACCACGCCGATCGTCAGGCCCGTCAGCTCGGCCAGGCCCTGGTGCAGCACGTTCCACGGCTCAAGCCCCAGGCCCGCCTCCACGAGGAGGGCCGAACTCGCTCCGTAGAGCGCGAGACCGGCGTACAGCTGGATCAGTCGGCGCGTCAATTGGCCCTTCGCGGACAAGACGTTCCCCCCTGGTGGTGGTTGTGGCCTGGTGCATGACACCCTGTGGCTTGAGGAGAAACATGATCCATGGCCAATTCGGGGAAGGTGGACTGATTTCCATGGCGCAGTGGACATCGGCGGTGGGGGCGGCTCAGCTCGCCCGGCTGCTCGGCTCCCAGCAGGACCGCCCGGCGGGCCCGGGCACGCGCCGTCCGCCCGCCTACCGCGCGCTCGCCGACGGCATCCGGCTGCTCGTGCTCGAAGGCCGCGTCCCGGTGGCCGCGCGACTGCCCGCCGAACGCGAGCTGGCCCTCTCCCTCTCCGTCAGTCGTACGACCGTCGCCGCGGCCTACGAGGCGCTGCGTGCCGAGGGATTCCTGGAGTCCCGGCGTGGAGCGGGCAGTTGGACCGCCGTACCGGCCGGCAATCCGCTGCCTGCGCGCGGTCTGGAGCCCCTGCCGCCCGAGGCGCTCGGCTCGATGATCGACCTCGGCTGTGCGGCGCTGCCCGCGCCCGAGCCGTGGCTGACGCGGGCGGTGCAGGGGGCGCTGGAGGAGTTGCCGCCGTACGCGCACACGCATGGCGACTATCCGGCGGGGCTGCCGGCGCTGCGCGCGATGATCGCCGAGCGGTACACCTCGCGTGGGATTCCGACCATGCCCGAGCAGATCATGGTGACGACGGGTGCGATGGGTGCCATCGACGCCATCTGCCACCTTTTCGGCGGGCGGGGCGAGCGGATCGCGGTGGAGTCGCCTTCGTACGCCAACATCCTGCAGCTGATGCGGGAGGCGGGTGCTCGGCTCGTGCCCGTCGCCATGGCCGAGGGGCTTGCCGGGTGGGACATGGACCGGTGGCGGCAGGTGCTGCGGGAGGCGGCGCCGCGGATCGCGTATGTCGTCGCCGACTTCCACAATCCGACCGGTGCGCTGGCGGATGAGAACCAGCGGCGGCAGTTGGTCGATGCGGCGCGGTCGGCGGGGACCGTGCTGATCGCCGACGAGACGATGAGCGAGCTGTGGCTGGACGACGAGGTCGAGATGCCGCGGCTCGTGTGTGCCTTCGACCCCGCCGGGTCGACCGTCGTCACCGTGGGGTCCGCGAGCAAGGCCTTCTGGGCCGGGATGCGGATCGGGTGGGTGCGGGCGGCTCCCGATGTGATCCGCAGCCTGGTCGCCGCGCGTGCGTATGCGGATCTGGGGACGCCTGTCCTGGAGCAGTTGGCCGTGAACTGGCTGTTCAGCACCGGGGGTTGGGAGAAGGCGGTGGAGGTGCGGCGGGGTCAGGCGCGGGACAACCGGGAGGCGCTGGTGGCTGCGGTGCGGGGGCGGCTGCCGGAGTGGGAGTTCGAGGTGCCGCGAGGTGGGCTGACGCTGTGGGTGCGGACCGGGGGGCTGTCCGGGTCGCGGCTTGCGGAGGCGGGGGAGCGGGTGGGGGTACGGGTGCCGTCCGGGCCTCGCTTCGGGGTGGACGGGGCCTTCGAGGGGTATGTGCGGTTGCCGTTCACTGTGGGGGGCGCGGTGGCGGAGGAGGCCGCGGCGCGGCTGGCTGCTGCGGCTCGGTTGGTGGAGAGCGGTGGGGCTGGGGGAGCCGGGGGGACTGAGACGCCTCGTACGTTTGTGGCGTGACTGTGCGTGGGGGTGGGCGCCGTGGGGTGGGTCGCGCAGTCCGGCGCTTGCGGGGCGCGGCTTGGCAGCTCGACGTCCCGGCTACGCGGGTTCCACTGCGGCTGCCTTTTCGGTGAGCTGCTTCGGTTCCGACTCTTCCGGCTCTTCCGTCAGCTGTTCCGGTTCCGCGTCTGCCGGTGTTGTTTTCGGGGGGAGGAGGGCCAGGACCGCCTGGCGGTGGGCCTCTGTCGCGGTGTCGTCGTAGGGGTCGGGGGTGGCGGGGACCTGGAGGCGGTGGACTTGGCCTGTGCCGAGGCGGGCGTAGCCGCGGCCGGGCGGGACGTGGGTGACGGGGGTGGTGTGCGGGGGTGTGCCGAGGACCGTCTTCAGTTGGTCGGCCGTGGCCGGGCCCAGGACGACCCGCGCGCGGGTGTGCTGCTGTACCGGATCGCTCAAGGTGTCCAGGCTGTCGAACTGGTCGGCCACGACCACGGTGACGTTCGCCGCGCGACCGTGGCGGAGCGGGACCTGGAGCAGGGACTGCGGGTCCTTGCGGCCGTCCGCGGCGGCGACGTGGGTGAAGGCGCTCGGGCGGTCCAGGAGGATCCACAGGGGGCGTTTGGTGTCGTCCGGTGGCGGATGGCCCGCCTGGCGCGCGCGATTGACCGCGATCAGGCGGCGCTCCGTCTCGGCGGAGGCCCACTCCAGGCTGGCCAGAGCCCCGGCCAAGGCGCACTCCACGGCCAGCACACCGTCCCGGCCCGTGAGGCAGGCGTACTCGCCGGTGCCGCCGCCCTCGACGATCAGTACGTCGCCGTACTGGAGGGCTTGGAGGGCGATGGAGCGCAGCAGGGTCGAGGTGCCGCTGCCCGGCTGCCCCATGGCCAGCAGGTGCGGCTCGGTCGAGCGGACGCCGGTGCGCCAGACGACCGGTGGGACATCGCGCTGTTCCTCACCGAAGGTGAGGGGGAGCGTGCGCTGGACCTGGATGGGGTCGGTGAAGCCGAGGACCGTCTCGCCGGGGGACGTGACGAAACGCTGGGCGGCGATGTCGGTCGGAAGCGGGGCGAGGACCGTGACGGTGAGCAGGTTGC
Source organism: Streptomyces sp. DG2A-72 (assembly GCF_030499575.1). Lineage (NCBI taxonomy): Bacteria > Bacillati > Actinomycetota > Actinomycetes > Kitasatosporales > Streptomycetaceae > Streptomyces > Streptomyces sp. DG2A-72. The sequence goes on along the minus strand of NZ_JASTLC010000001.1, from coordinate 1,509,890 downwards.
CCTCCTCGTCCCAGGTGAAGTGGTACTCGCGGCCGCGGCCGGACTTGGCGGTGATCAGATACTCGATACGGGCCCGGGCCTCGGCCTCGCCGTCCGTGAAGTACGCCGGGTAGCGGATCACCAGGTGCGTGACGCGGCCGGTGTCGTCGAAGCCGTAGGTCGGAAAGGCCTTCTCCCACGCGCCGCCGTGCGCGTAAAGAGGCGCGGGGTCCTCGACGGTCGAGAAGTACGGGACCAGGGCCTCGTACAGCGCCTGGAGGCGTTTGGCCTGCGACTCGTCGGGGCCGTCCGGGGCCGGCCCGGTGCGGTCCCGGCCCTGCCAGGCCGCCGCCGCCATCACGGTGATGACGGCCAGCAGTGGGCCGTACGGAAGGAGCGCCACGACCAGGATCACCGAGGCCACCAGGAACAGCAGCGGTCCGCGCCGGTCCTTGGCGGTGTCGGCCCACTTGCGCCGTCCGGCCGCTGCCAGCCGGCGCAGACCGCGGGTGATCGTGATCAGCGGGTGGAGGACATCGGTGGCGCTGTCGGCCGCCGTCCGGGCCAGCTCCCGGCTCCGGGCGAGCTGTGCGCTGCCGTTGCTCAGAATGCGGGGGAGGGGGCGGCGGGCCACTGCGGTCTCCTGAAGATGCGTGCGTACGGGCGGGAGGGCGGCGTCAGAACTTGATTCCGCCGAGGAGGCTCGCCAGGCTCTCGCCGCCGGCCTTGATGCTCGGGGCGATGGCCGTACTCGCCAGGTAGAAGCCGAAGAGTGCGGCCACCAGGGCGTGGGAGGCCTTGAGTCCGTCCTTCTTGAAGAAGAGGAAGACGATGATGCCGAGCAGGACCACGCCTGAGATGGACAGGATCATGTGAGTTCTCCTGGTTCGCGGGGACAGTCACCATGAGTACTTCCAGGCTCACAGGATGTATCCATACTATTAAAGGTGCAACTGGGTGAAATTCGGCAGATTTCCCCCACCCGGCGTAGTGTTCATCGGCGGTTCGGGCAGGTCGGTTCGCGCAGTGCGGTCCTGCGATGATCATTGCCCCGCGCGCACCCGGTCATGTGCCCGGGAAGCCAGTACGCTGGCGATTCACCCGTACTAGTGAGAGGCGGTCCGGCCGATGACTGAAGCCCCCGACCCCGAGGTCGTGGAGCTGGCGACCAAGATCTTCGATCTTGCCCGGCAGGGGCGGACCGAGGCGCTCGTGGCCTACGTCGACGCGGGTGTACCGGCCAACCTCACCAACGACCGCGGCGACTCCCTGGTGATGCTCGCCGCCTATCACGGGCACGCGGACGCGGTACGGGCGCTGCTGGCCCGGGGTGCCGAGGCCGACCGGATCAACGACCGGGGGCAGACGCCCCTCGCCGGGGCTGTCTTCAAGGGCGAGGAAGAAGTGATCCGAGCCCTCCTGGAGGGTGGCGCCGACCCGGCCGCGGGTACTCCGTCGGCCATCGACACGGCCCGGATGTTCGGCAAGGCCGAACTGCTGGAGTTGTTCGGCGCACACTGATCCGACCGCCCTGACCAGGCAAAACAGAAATCCGAAGCAGGCAGGAAGCGAACAACGGGGGAGGCGGTACGGGGCCGCCCGAAATTTCGGTCGCGGCAGGCAGAACTGCCGAGTCATCATGACGTCGTGATTCACGGACGCGATGGCTGGGCAGATGTTGCCGCACCGCGCGGGCCGTGAGCGGTCCGCACGGGCCACCAACGAGAGGCAGAGGAAGATGGCTTACAGCAAGCAGGAAACGGCGGGCGCCCCGACGTGTTGTCACGCGGCCAGGTAGAGCAAGATCCCGGTTGCGTCGACGCTTGATGTGAGGCTGTTTCCCATGTTCGATCCGGTCATAGCGCCCAGCGGTACGCTGCTCGGCCTGCTCCAGAGGGGCCGCGGCGACGGCACACTGCACGCGCTCACCGCCCCGCGCGCCGAAGCGCTCGCGGCGCTGAACCACTGCGTGCTGCACGACCCACGCCACGACTGGCAGGTGGAGAACCGCTCGCTGTACTACGCCCGTCTCTACCTCGACCTGAACGGCGAACTGGACGAGATCGAGGCCCACCTCTTCGACGTCGAGGACGCGCTCGACACCGAGGAGTCACGCACCGGGCTCACCCTGGCTGTCCTTGGCCACCTCGCCTCGTACGGCAGGCGGGACGCCCTGGAACTGCTGCGCAGGTATGCCGCCGCGGGCTCCAACTGGGCCTGGGCGCTGGACGAGCTCGCCCTGCGGGACGACGACGCCGGACTGCGTGCCCTCGCGGCCCCCGTCCTGGCGCGCTTCCCGGCCGATGCCGAGGGCGAGGCCGAGCTGGCCGCCACCGTGCGTGACGCCTTCGAGCCACGGCCATGGCGCCTGTGGGCCGAGGATCCGCGCGAATCCATCGCCACGCGCGTGCGCGCCGCCCAGGAAGCCGGCTGTTTCGACCGCTGGCAGCGTCAGATGAGCCCGACCGGTCCGCGTCCCGGGTGGAGCGTGCAGGCCGTCTTCGAGTGGGCCCAGCAGGGCGTGGAACGCGGAGTGGCGCTCCATGTTCCGGCCGCCCGCTGTCTCACCGCCGTGGCCGGCCCCGAGGATCGGCCGGACATCGTCGCCGCCGCCAAGGACGGCACCGAGGGCGCCCGCTGCACCGCGCTGCGCTATCTCGCCGACAGCAACGATCCGGATGCCCTCGACCTGATCGAGGGCGCCGTGGCCACGGGCTCGACGGCCGTCGTGGAGGCCGCCGTCGGCACGTTCGAACGTATGCGCAGTATTGCCGCCGTCGACCGGGCCCGAGGCTGGGCCCGGCGGCCCGACGTCCTGGGTGCCGCCGCCGGACGGGTGCTCGCCTGTCGTGGCGGCGCCGGGGACCGCGACCTGGTTCTGGGGGCGCTGCGGGAGGCCGTACGGGGCGAAGGGCCCGACGCACCGACTCTGTGGACTCTGGTGGACGGCGCCGGGCGGCTTGAAATCGCCAGTGCCGCGCCCGTATTGCGGCATATCTACCGTGAGACGGCGTCATCCCATCTACGCGGCCGGGCCGCCTGGGCCCTCGCCGCCACTGATCCCTCCTTCCCTGCCGGGTTCGCCGTCGAATGCCTCTGGGACTGCGAGGAAGCCACCCGCGAGATCGCCGCCCGGCACGCCGAGACCGGCGATGCCCGGGTCGTGGAGCAACTGCGCAGGCTCGCCGCGGACCCGGCCGAGGAGGCCGAGGTCCAGACAGCCGTGCGCAGCCGGATCGGCCCCGACGCGCCCGCTGTGTGAACACGAGATGACTCGCGGGTCAGGGTCGTATGGACGGGATCCGGCCTGCTTGGGTGGACAGCGGAACGCTCACGAGTCGTTCGCCGCTGGGAAAGATCCACGTTGACGCGGCCACGTCCAGCACGGCGACAACACCCGTATGCGTGTCGTCATCGTGACCGAATCCTTTCCCCCCGACGTGAACGGCGTGGCCCACTGCGCGCTCCAGACCGCCCGACACCTCGTCGATCGCGGTCACGCTCCTCTCGTCGTCGCTCCCGCTCCCGCTCCCGGGAACAAGGCGGCCGGCCTCGCGCCGTGCCCCGTTGTCCACGTCCCCTCCCTACCGCTCCCCGGCTACCCCCAGGTGCGCGTCGCTCTCCCCAGCCGACGCCTCGCCGCCGCGCTCATCGAGCACCGCGCGGACATCGTCCACCTGGCCAGCCCCTTCATCCTCGGCGTTCGCGGCATGGCCGCCGCCGCCCGGCTCGGCATCCCCGCCGTGGCCATCTACCAGACCGACCTGGCCGGCTACGCCCGCACCTACGTCGGCGCCGGCGAGGCCGCGGCCTGGCGTCGTATCCGCTCCGTCCACTCCGCCGCCGACCTCACCCTCGCGCCGTCCAGCGTGTCCCTGCGCGACCTGGAGGCGCACAGCGTGCCCCGGGTGAAGCTGTGGCCCCGCGGCGTGGACACCGTCCGCTTCCGCCCCGACCTCCGGGACGAGGCGCTGCGCCGGGAACTCGCACCGAACGGCGAGGTGATCGTCGGCTACGTCGGGCGGCTCGCCCCCGAGAAGCGCATCGAGCTGCTCGCCGGTGCCTGCAAGCTGCCCGGCGTCCGCGTCGTGATCGTGGGCGACGGACCCAGCCAGCCGAACCTGGCCGAGGCCCTGCCGGGCGCGGTCTTCCTCGGCCGCCGCACCGGCGACGACCTGGCCCGGATCTTCGCCTCCTTCGACGTGTTCGCACACACCGGCCCCTTTGAGACGTTCTGTCAGACCGTCCAGGAGGCCATGGCGAGCGGTGTGCCCGTCATCGCGCCCGCCGCGGGCGGTCCGCTGGACCTGGTCGCCCACGAGCGCACCGGGCTGCTGGTGCCGCCGCGGGACGCGACCGCCGTACGGGACGCGGTGCAGACGCTGGCCGCCGACCCCGCGCTGCGCACCGCGTACGGCACCGCCGCACGCGACATGGTCGAGGGCCGCACCTGGGCGGCTGTCGGAGACCAGCTCATCGGGCACTATGCCCAGGTGCTGAAGACACGGAACAAGACGGTGGTGGCGGCGTGAACGAGTCCCTGCGCATCGTCCGGCTGGCGAACTTCGTCGCGCCCGCCTCAGGCGGTCTGCGCACGGCCCTGCGCGAGCTCGGCAAGGGGTTCAAGGCGGCCGGGCACGAGCCGGTGCTGATCGTGCCGGGTGAGCGGTACTCCGACCGGGAGACCGAGCAGGGCCGGGTGATCACCCTGCCCGGGCCGCTGCTGCCCGGCACCGGCGGCTACCGCGTGCTCATCGACAAGCGGCGCGTGGCCAAGCTCCTGGAGGAGCTGGGCCCCGACCGCCTGGAGGTCTCCGACCGTACGACCCTGCGCTGGACCGGCAAGTGGGCGCGTCGCGCCCGGGTCCCCGCCGTGATGGTCTCCCACGAGACCGCAGACGGCGTGCTGCGCACCTGGGGCCTGTCGGAGAACCTGTCCCGGCGGACCGCCGACGCCCTCAACGTCCGTACGGCGCACACCTACTCGCGGGTCGTGTGCACCACCGAGTTCGCCGAGCGCGAGTTCGTGCGGATCGGGGCACGCAATGTCGTACGGGCCCCGCTGGGCGTCGATGTGATGGAACGGCACCCCGCACTGCGGGATGCGGGTCTGCGCGAGGAGTACGCGCGCGTGGACGAGATTCTGCTGGTGATGTGCTCCCGGCTGTCGGTGGAGAAGCGGCCCAGCACCGCGATCGACGCCGTCGACGAACTGGTCCGGCGCGGGCGCCGGGTGCGGCTGGTGGTGGCCGGGGACGGTCCCTTGCGGGAGCGTCTCGAGCAGCGGGCGCGGGAGCGTTCGCTTCCGGTCACTTTCCTGGGACACCTCAACGACAAGGGCGCGCTGGGTGCGCTCCAGGCGTCCGCCGATGTGTGCCTGGCGCCCGGGCCCGCCGAGACGTTCGGACTCGCCGCGCTGGAGGCGATGGCCTGCGGCACTCCCGTGGTGGCGAGCGCCTCGTCGGCGCTGCCGGAGGTGATCGGCTCCGCCGGGGCCACCGCCGCGGACCGCGGAGCGGCCTTCGCGGACGCCGTGGACATGCTGCTCGAGCGGTCCGAGGCGGACCGCCGGGAGGCCGCACGCGCGCGTGCCGAGTGTTTCGGATGGGGCGCGGCGGTCGAATCGTTCCTCGCCGCGCACGACGCGGTGGTGACAGGACAGGTGCACCGGGTCGTGCCGGAGCGTGTGAAATGAGACCGCTGCGTTTCGTCTCCCTCGGGGATTCGCTCACCGAAGGGGTGGGCGATCCCGTCGGGAAGGTCTGGCGCGGCTGGGCCGCGCTGCTCGCCGACGGGCTCAGTGTGGAGCCCGCGCAGTTCACCAACCTCGCCGTGAGCGGGGCGCAGACGCGTGATGTGCTGGAACGTCAGCTGCCCGCCGCGCTGGACCTGCGGCCCGACGTGGCGTCCGTCGTCATCGGCGTCAACGACACGCTGCGCTACACCTTCGACATCCACGCCGTGGCCGAACGGCTCGACAAGGTGTACGCGGCCTTCGCCGCCCAGGGCACGATCGTCCTCACCGCCTGTCTGCCCGACCCCGGTTCGATGCTGAGGCTGCCGGGATCACTGGCCCGCCCGCTGGCTCGGAGGCAGCGCGCGGTCAACACGGTGGTCCACGCGCTGTCCGAGCGCTACGGGGCGGTGCATCTGCACGCCGCCGAGGAGGAGTGGGCCCAGGACCGCGCGATCTGGAGCGCGGACCGGCTGCACCCCAGCGAGCGGGGGCACCGGGAACTGGCGCTGCGGTTCCACGGGCTGCTGGCCGAGAGGGGTGTCGCGAAGGGGTTCGCGCCCTCGCCCGTGCCGGAGTTCGCACCGCCGACCAAGTCGGCGAGCCTGCTGTGGCTGGCCACGGCGGGCACGGCTTGGGTGATCCGGCGGTGCACCGATCTGTTGCCCAACCTGTTGACGCTGGCCGCCGACGAGATGCGGCACCGTGCGCGCGGGACGAGTGCGAAGCTCGATCTGCGGGCGGCGCACGCGGTGTCCGCTGCGTTGGCGGCGCTGTCGATGGAGCTGGAGCAGCGGCCGGAGCCTGATGCGGCGTAGCCGGGGCGGGTGGGCGCCGTTCGGAGCTGCGGGTTCGTTGTGGCTGGTCGCGCAGTTCCCCGCGCCCCTAATGGGGCGCGATTCGCAGCCGGCGTTTGTAAGGCCCCGACGGTGACACGCAGGGGTCATTGGCGGCGTACGGGTACGAAGCGGACCGGAGTTCCGGGGGCTGCCTGGGCGGCGGGTGGGAGGTCGGGGGTGCGGACTACCGCTATCACTGGGTAGCCCCCGGTGGTCGGGTGGTCGGCCAGGAAGATCACTGGGCGGCCGTCTGGGGGTACTTGGACCGCGCCCAGCACCATCCCCTCGCTGGGGAGTTCGCCGGGGAGGGCTCGCTCCAGGGCGGGGCCTTCGGTGCGTAGGCCGATGCGGTTGCTGGAGGCGGACACGCGGTACGGCCGTGCGGTGAAGGCGCGGATCGCGTCCTGGGTGAACCAGTCGTCGCGTGGGCCGAGGGTGACGTGCAGGATCAGTTCGGCAGGGGGAGCCGGGTGCGGGGCCGCGTCCACGCGCGCGTGGGGCGTGAGGGGCTGTCCCAGGGGCAGCACCGTGCCGTCCGTGAGTGGTGGTGGGCCGAGGCCGGAGAGCAGGTCGGTGGAGCGGCTGCCGAGCACGGGGTCGACGGCGATTCCGCCGGCGACGGCGAGGTAGCTGCGTACGCCGGAAACGGCGGAGCCGATGTCCAGCACCGACCCTGCCGGAATGCGTACCGGTGTGCCCCAGGCGACCGGGCGGCCGTCCACCCTGACGGGGCAGGGAGCGCCCCCGACCGCCGCGGTGACCGTCGAACGAGGCCGTACGGCGCAGCCGTTGAGCGTGGTTTCCAGGACGGCGGCCTCGGGGGGATTGCCGACGAGGCGGTTGACGAGGGCCGCCGCGGGCCCGTCCAGGGCGCCGGAGCGGGGCACGCCGAGGTGGGCGTGCCCGGGACGCCCGCGGTCCTGGACGGTGGTCAGGGCACCGGACCGTACGACGACGAGCGCACGGTCCGTCATGAGTGCCCCACCGGCACGAAACGGACGGGCGTGCCCGGTGACAGCAGCGCGGCCGGCACGCGCGCGTGGTCCCACAGCACGGCGTCCGTCGTGCCGATCAGCTGCCAGCCACCGGGCGACGAGCGCGGGTAGACGCCGGTGTAGGGGCCCGCGAGTCCCACCGCACCGGCCGGGACGGCAGTGCGTGGCGTGGCCCGGCGTGGGACGTCGTAGCGCTCCGGCAGACCGGACAGGTAGCCGAAGCCGGGCGCGAAACCGCAGAAGGCGACGCGGAATTCGGTCTCCGCGTGGATACGGGCCACCTCCCGCTCGGGCACACCCCAGTGCGCCGCCACGTCGGCCAGGTCCGGACCGTCGTAGCGCACCGGGAGCTCGATCACGTCACGCGCGCGTGGGGGAGCGGGCGGCACTTCGGTGGCGGTCAGCTCGGCGGCCAGCCGGGTCGGGTCGGCGAGGCCGTCGAGGAGGACCGTACGGGCCGCGGGGACGATCTCGCCCACGGAGAGAGAGCCCTCCGCGCGGCGCCGCAGCAGCTCCGCGTGCAGGGCCTGTGCCTCGTCCCCGGAAGCGACCTCGACGAGCAGGGCGCCGTCACCGACAGGCAGCACCCTCATACGAAGGCCTCCACCCGGACACCCGACTCCTGGAGTCTCTCCCGGACCCGGCGGGTCAGCTCCACCGCGCCGGGGGTGTCGCCGTGCAGGCACAAGGACTGGGCCCGTACTTCGATCCGCGCCCCGGAGTGGGACGTGACGACGCCGAAGCGGGCCAGCCCCACCGAGCGTTCCACGACGGTGTCCGGGTCGGTGACCACGGCGCCGTCCTGCCCGCGCGGGACGAGCGTGCCCTTCTCGGTGTACGCGCGGTCCGCGAACGCCTCTGTGACCGCCGGGAGTCCGGCCTTACCGGCAAGCTCCAGCAGCCGGGAGCCCGGCAGCCCGAGCACGGGCAGCGAGGCGTCCGCGAGGACCACGCCGTCGACGACCGCGCCGGCCTGCTCCGCGTCGTGGACGACGCGGTTGTAGAGCGCGCCGTGTGGCTTGACGTACGACACACGCGTGCCCGCCGCGCGCGCGAACACCTCCAGGGCGCCGATCTGGTACGCCACTTCGGCCGCCAGCTCGGCGGGCGGCACGTCCATCGCGCGCCGCCCGAACCCCGCCAGATCCCGGTAGGCGACCTGTGCCCCGATCCGTACCCCGCGCTCGGCCGCCAGCTCGCACACGCGCCGCATGGTGACCGCGTCCCCGGCGTGGAAGCCGCAGGCCACGTTGGCGCTGGTGACGACGGACAGCAACTGCTCGTCGTCGGTGAGCCGCCAACGGCCGAAGCCCTCGCCGAGGTCGGCGTTCAGATCGATCGCGGTCATCGGTCCCCTCTGGTGTTCATGCCGCTGTTCATGCCAGTGCTCAGGCCACTGCTCTTGCCACTGCTCTCGCCACTGCTCACGCCACGCGGAACTGCTCGTCGCGGGCGTCGGTGAGGAACATCTGCCCCGGTGCGTGGGTGATGGCGAACGGCGGTCGCGACGCCATCACCGCGGCCTGCGGAGTCACTCCGCAGGCCCAGAACACCGGGATGTCGTCCGGGGCGATGTCCACCGGATCGCCGAAGTCGGGACGGCCGAGGTCGTCGATGCCGAGACCCGACGGATCGCCGCAGTGCACGGGGCTGCCGTGCACCGCAGGGAGCAGACTGCTCTCCCGGATCGCCGCCGCCAGGTGTTCCGGTGGCACCGGGCGCATGGACACCACCAGCGGGCCGTGCAGCCGCCCCGCCGGACGGCACTGACGGCCGGTCATGTACATCGGGACGTTGCGGCCCTGTTCGAGGTGGCGGATCGGGACCCCCGCCTCGGCCAGCGCCCACTCGAAGGTGAAGCTGCACCCGATCAGGACCGACACCAGATCGTCTCGCCAGTGCCCGCGCACATCCGTCGGCTCGTCCACCAACTCGCCGTTCTCCCACACCCGGTAGCGCGGCAGATCGGTGCGCAGGTCGGCGCCGTCCGCGAGGACCGTCGTGAAGGAACCGGCATCCGTGATGTCGAGCACCGGACACGGCTTGGGATTGCGCTGGCAGAACACCACCAGGTCGTACGCCCAGTCCGCGGGCACCGCGATCAGATTGGCCTGCGTGTGGCCTGCGGCGACCCCGGCGGTGGGACCTGTCAGACCCGCGCGGAAACGGGTGCGGGCGTTGTTCGGGCTCCACGCGTGCGCGTGCCCGTCGACGAGGGCCAAGGGGCGGTCTTCCGTGCGGTTCACTCCAGCTCCTTCCCGCGCGTCTCCGGCAGCCCGAGCAGCGCCAGCGCGGCCACCCCGTAGCCGATCGCCCCGAAGACCAGCGCTCCGCCCACACCCCAGCTGTCGGCCAGGAAGCCGACGGTCGTGGGGAAGACGGCGCCCACGGCGCGACCGGCGTTGTAGGTGAAGCCCTGTCCCGCGCCGCGCACCGCGGTCGGGTACAGCTCGCTCAGGAAGGAACCGAAGCCGCTGAAGATCGCCGACATACAGAACCCGAGCGGGAAACCGAGCACCAGGAGCAGGGTGTTGGCGCCGCTCGGGATGTTCCCGTACGCCACGATGCAGACCGCGGACAGCAGCGCGAAGAGCCAGATGTTGCGCCGGCGGCCGAGCCGGTCGGTGAGGTAACCGCCGGTCAGATAGCCGAGGAAGGCGCCGGAGATCAGGAACGTCAGATAGCCGCCGGTGTTGACGACCGACAGGCCGCGATCGGTCTTCAGGTACGTCGGCACCCAGGTGGCCAGCGTGTAGTAGCCGCCCTGGACCCCGGTGGACAGCAGCATCGCGAAGATCGTGGTGCGCAGCAGACCGGGTTTGAAGATCGCCTTGAAGGAACCCTTGCCCGCGCTCTTCCGGCGTACCGCTATCGCCTCGGGAGCGTCCTGCACCCGGCGCCTCATCCAGACGACGAGCAGCGCGGGCAGCGCTCCGGTCCAGAACATCACGCGCCAGGCCAGATCGTCGTCCAGGACCGAGAACACCAGCGTGTACATGATCGCGGCCAGCGCCCAGCCGACCGCCCAGGAGCTCTGGATCGCGCCGAGCGTGCGGCCCCGGTGCTTGGCGCTCGCGTACTCGGCGACCAGGATCGCGCCGACCGCCCACTCGCCGCCGAAGCCGAGGCCCTGGAGGGCGCGGAAGACCAGCAGGGACTCGAAGTTGGGGGCGAAACCGCAGGCGACGGTGAAGACCGCGTAGGTGATCACCGTGATCATCAGCGCCCTGACCCGGCCGAACCGGTCGGCCATCACCCCCGCGAGGGCGCCGCCGATACCGGACGCCAGCAGCGTCACGGTGGTGAACAGGCCGGTCTGGCCGCTGTTCAGGCCGAAGTACGCGGCCAGCGCGACCATGCTCAGCGGCAGCGTGAAGTAGTCGTAGGAGTCGAGGGCATAGCCGCCGAACGCGCCGGCGAAGGCGCGGCGGCCGCGCGGACCCAGGGCGCGCAGCCAGCCCAACGCGCCGTCGTCGGCGGTGCGTTCATCTGTGGCCGGGTGTGCGTCGCTGGTCAGGGCCTGCGGTGGAGGGGTCGTGCTCATGGGCACCTCGCAGAGGGAGGACGGAGGGTGCGTGAGGACCGAGCCGGGCCGTGCGGAAGCCGTCGGCGCCGTCGTGAGCGGGACGGCGGCGCCGTTCGTAGCAACGTAGAGGATCGTTCAACGATCCCTCAATACCCATGTTGTTTCGTTCTTGTGTCTGCGGTTGAATTCCGGGCATGGCAGAGCAACTGTCGGGACTGGCCGACGACCGCGCCCTCCTCGGGCGCACCAGCACCGCCGAACGGGTCTCGGACATCCTCAGGAGCCGGATCGCCGAGGGCTATTTCCCGCCCGGGACGCGGCTGTCGGAAGACAGCATCGGCGGCGCGCTCGGCGTCTCCCGCAACACGCTGCGTGAGGCGTTCCGGCTGCTCACCCATGAACGGCTGCTCGTCCACGAGCTGAACCGGGGCGTCTTCGTCCGGGTGCTGACCGTCGAGGACGTCGAGGACATCTACCGCACCCGCGGCCTGGTCGAGTGCGCCGTCGTCCGAGGGCTCGGCGAACCGCCGTACGCGCTGGACGGGCTCGCGGAGGCCGTCGCCGAGGGGCAGCGGGCGGTGCGCGAAGGTGACTGGAAAGGGCTGGGTACGGCCAACATCCACTTCCACCGGGAGCTGGTCTCGCTCGCCGGCAGCGAGCGCACCGACGAGCTGATGCGGAGCGTCTTCGCCGAGCTGCGGCTGGCGTTCCATGTCGTGGACGACCCGAGGCGGCTGCACGAGCCGTACCTGGCGCGCAATGTGCAGATCCTCCAGGCGCTGCAGGCAGGCGAGCCGGTCGAGGCCGAGAAGCTGCTCGCGGTCTATCTCGACGACTCGCTGGAGCGGGTGGTCGAGGTGTATCGGCGGCGGGTGGGCGAGGACGGCTAGCAGGTCCTGGGGGTGTGACAACCGTGACGCCGGGGCGCATCTGAGTCGTTTGGGGCGTTGTCAGACCGAGGACTTAGTCTGTGCACCGTGACTTCGCCTGCATCGACGGACCGTGTTCCGCCCCAGTTCACCGCGGGGCCGCGCCCAGCTCTGGGCCCGGCCGCCGACGAGGGACTGGCGCGGCGGCTGCGCGCGCTCGCCTGCACCGCGCCGCTGCACGACCTGGACGCCCGCAAGGCCAACCTCGCGGGCGAGTACTCGGTGTACGGCATGGCCGAGGTCGCCCTCTCAGCCATCGACCTCGTCACGCTGAACATGGACTTCGACACCGGCGCCGACCACGACCAGATCGTCGCCCGGCTCATCCCGCGTATCGCCGCGCAGGCCCCGCAGCGGCCCGTCGTCGAGCATGAGCGGGTGGCCCGGTGGGTGCTGGAGAACCTGATCAACGTCGGCAGCGTCGATCGCGGCTTTCGCGCAGTTTACGGGACCTTCGCGCCGGACGGTACGTATGTCCGGCGGGACTACGACTTCAAGCTGATCGAGGAGGTGCCGGGGCCCGGCGGCAGCGTCTATCTCCGTACGACGGACGAAGCCGTCAATGTGCTGGTGGGCGCCCTCGACACCGACGTCACCAGCGCCCAGATCGCCGCCGAGGTCAAGCTCGAGGTGCTGATCAGCCGAGGGCGGCTCGCGGATGCGCAGCTCGCCGCCGAGCAGGCCCGGTATCGGACCGTGCAGTACTCCGAGACGCTGCGGCGGGCGCTGGATGCCACCCGGCGCAATGTGCGGGCCGTCGACTGGCTCAGCGCCGTACCCGACATGATCGCCGAGGCCCTTGAGCATGTCGCCGACCGCTATCGGCACGAGAACGCGATCCTCACGAACATCCGCAAGGCGCGGGACGAGTCCGAGGACCCCGAACAAAAGCGGCGTGCGGCCGAGCTGGTCGACATCGTGAAGGACTGCATTCGACGGCATACGCAGTTGCAGTCGCGACTGCTGGAGGCCGGGCCGCTGTTCCGGGCGGAGCAGGACCGGCAGGCGTTCGCCACGCCGATGGCGTCGTCGGGGATCGATCTGTACGGGCATCTTGTCGCGCCGGTGCTGCCGTTGGAGCTGGAGCGGGCGGTTCGGGTCACGGATGCGTTCTTCGCTCGCGGGACGGGGTTGCGTACTCCGGTTTCCGTTCGGGTGGGGGACCTTGTGGACATACTGCTGACTCCGCCGGTGGAGCGGGAGCATCTCGGTGCGGAGATGCCTGAGCCGGATCTCATTGCCACGCCGGATGACAGTCGGTTCAGTGAGGAGCAACTGGCTGCCGCCATGGAGCTGCTTGATCTGCCTGCGGATGCGCCTCGGCGGTTGTCGGGGCTGCTTGTCGACGCGCGTCGGCTGGATCCTGCGTTGCCTTATCTGGTGGCCCTGTTGGCTGTTCATGCGGCCAGTCCGCCTGTTGGTACGGCGTATCGGCAGGGGGAGGAGAAGTTGCTGTTCGCCGTGGATGACGGGGCTGAGCTTGATGATCCGGAGTTCGGTGGGGCGGATTTGATTGTCGGGACGGCTTTGTTGGATGCGGTGGGGATGGCGGCGGATCGGAGTGAGGCTGCGTGAGGTCTCTGCCGGTGGACGGCTGCGGGTCCGCTGTGGCTGGTCGCGCAGTTCCCCGCGCCCCTTTCGGGGCGCTTGTCATCAGCCCCGTTAAGAAGACCAAGGAGTTGCAGTCGTGACCGAGCACGTCGACTGGAGTGAGGCGGAGGTTCCCGTCGTGGCGGCGCATCCTGCCATCACGCCTGCCGATGCCGCCGATGCTGCTCGGCTCGTTGCCTTTGGGTTGCAGCCGAAACTGCAGCCTGCGCGGGATCAGGAGTACGCCGAACTGCTGCGGCGCTACCGGGAGGACCCGCCCTTTGCCCGGCTCGCCGATGCCGTCGCCACCGGGCTGGGGCTGGTCGTGCTGGAGGTGTCCCCGCGCGCAGGGATGGCGGTGACCGCTGCCGAGGACTCGGTGTTCGCCGTGCGCATGGGTGATTACGCCCGCCGGACGTCCGCCGACTCCGGGGACCGGTTCCTGCATGGGCTCGCTCATCTTGCCGTTGCCGCCATGGCGTTCCCCCGGCCCGAGGATCTTGCTGATGACGGGTACATCGGGCGGATCACGGTCAACGGGGTCGATGCCTTTGTGCGGCAGGCCTGTCGGCGGCTGGAGGAGCGGGCCGAGGTGCGGGGGGAGAACACCGATCCGGCCACGGACGCGCCCGGGCTGGAGGCCGCCTGGCGGATCTGGGTGAGACGGAGTGCGACCGGTGCCACCAAGGACGCGCGGAGACTGGCCGGTTCGACGACCGGCATCATCGGCAAGGCCGTCGCCTTCCTGACCGACTCCGGGTTTCTGCAGCGCACGGGCGACGACAACGGCGGGACGTATCGGACGACGGCCCGATATCAGCTCCAGGTGCGTGACATGGCGGGCAGCGCTGCCATGGCCGAGCTGCTGGAACTGGGCGTCGTGCCGGTCACCGACGGGACGGCGACGCTGCTGCCCGCCGAGGAGTCCGACGACCTGGAGCTGGTGGCCGACGCCGGGCTGCCGTTCCACTCCTGACCGCATCGACTGCCTTCACGACTACGAGAGTCCGCCATGTACGAGCTGTCCCGGGTCCGCCTCTACTCCATCGGTCCGGCCGGTGCGCGCTACGCCGACACCGTGCTTGACCTGCGGGGAGTCGGCGAGCCCGTGCCCGACCCCGCGCCCACACAGGCGGAGTTCTTCGAGGAGGAGCCCGTCGGCCCGCCGCGCCGGCCCGCGCCGGCCGGTGTGCTCTTCCTGGAGAACGGCGGCGGCAAGTCCGTCCTGCTCAAGCTGATCTTCTCGGTGATGCTGCCGGGTCACCGGAACACGCTGGGCGGCGCCAGCTCCGGTGTGCTGCGCAAGTTCCTGCTCGCCGACGACTGCGGGCATGTGGCGCTGGAGTGGCAGCACGTGCTGACGGGCGAGTGCGTCGTCGTCGGCAAGGTGAGCGAGTGGCGCGGGCGGCAGGTCTCGAACGATCCGCGGAAGTTCGCCGAGGCCTGGTACTCGTTCCGGCCGGGGCCCGGGCTGAGCCTGGACAATCTGCCGGTCGCCGAGTCCACCGCCGTACGGCCGTCCGTCGAGGGCGCGTCCGGTGCGCAGGGGCGGCGGCGCACCATGAAGGGCTTCAGGGACGCCCTCACCGAGGCCGGGAAGGCGTATCCGCATCTGGAGGTGCACTGGGAGGAGATCCACGACCGGTGGATCGAGCACCTCGGCGACCTCGGCCTCGACCCCGAACTCTTCCGCTACCAGCGGGAGATGAACGCCGACGAGGGCGAGGCGGCCGGTCTCTTCGCGGTCAAGAAGGACTCCGACTTCACCGATCTCCTGCTGCGGGCGGTGACCGATACGCGGGACACCGACGGTCTCGCCGACCTGGTCGGCGGCTTCGGCAACAAGCTGGGGCGGCGCGCTGAGCTGATCGCCGAACGGGACTTCACCGCCGGGTCGGTCGACCTGCTGGGGCGGATCGTCGAGGCCGCCGAGGCGAGGGCACGCGCGCGTGACATCCATGCGGGTGCCGAGCGACGGACCCGGACGCTGGCCCGGCGGCTGTCCGCGCGTGGTGCGCAGGAGCGGGTGCGCGCCGCCGACCTCGCCCAGCGGGTCACAGGCGCCGCGCACGCCGTCACGCACGCCGAGGGCGCGCGGGAGCGCAGCGCGCTGATCGCCGCCGAACTCGCCTACCGGCACGCCTCATTGGCGCTTGCCGGCGCCGAGAAGTCGGCGGCCGCACAGAAGCGGGAGCTTGCCGACGCGCGGACTCTCCATTCCGCCTGGCAGGCCGCCGAGGCGGTGCTGCGGCACCGCGCCGCCGCCGACCGGGTCGCCCGGGTGGCCGCCGCCATCCAGGAGGCCGAGCGTGACGCGGCCCCGGCGCTCGCCGCGCGCGCCAAGGCCGCCGTCGATCTCGTACGGGCCCTGCACGCGGCCGCGGACAGCGCCGAAGCCCTGGCCAACGAAGGGGAGGAGCGGTCCGCGGCGCTCCAGGAGGTCAGCGAGTCCGCTTACCGGGACTCCACCTCCGCCGCCACGGAGGCCCAGCGCGCCCGCAGCGAGGCGGGGCATCTGCGACAGCGGCTGTCCGAGGTCGAGCAGGAGACCGCGGAGGCGGTGCGGGCGGGCTGGCTCGACGACAGCGCGCCCGACGCCGATCCCGCGCGGGCCGCGCTCGCCGCCAGCGACGCCGAGAAGACGGCGGTCGCCGCCTGGGACACCGCGCGCGAGGCATCCCACCGGGCCACCGAGCACGCCCGGGAAGCGGCTTCGGCCGAGTCTCGCGCGGAACTCACGGCGGCCCGCGCGGCGGACGCGGCAACGGCTGCGGAACGGTCGTACGAGGCGGAACGCCGCCTTGCCGAGGGTCTCGCGGCGGAGGAGCGGCTGGCGGAGCTGCTGAGCCTGACCGCTGCCGCCGGGGCGGGGGGTACGGTGCCGGGGCCTCGGACGGGGGCGGATGGCGCTGGACGTGAGCGCTCCGACGCGGCTGGACCGGGCGTGTCCGCGCGGGCCGGGAGCGGCGCGTCCGGTGGGGGCGAGGGTGCCGAGGCAGGTGCCGGCCGGGATTCCTCGGCCGCAAGTGGTGCGTTTGGCCGGGCTCGTGGTGCCGGAGGGGACGTCGGCGGGGATACGCGCACCGGAAGCGACCCGTCCGCCGAAGCCGGAGGTGGCCCGTCCGCCGGAGACACGAGGCCTGCGAACGGCGATGATGCCGGCCCGCGCTCCCGTGTCGGCCTGACGACCCCGCGCCCCCTCACCCAAGGCCTCCTCACCCCCGAGGAGCTCGACCGCTGCGCCGACGACCTCCGCCAGCTCCTCGACGCCGCCGTCTCCTCCGCCGAGCGCCAGCTGTTCGAGCTGCGGACCGCTGCCGCCGACGACGCCCGGATCCTGGGGGCGCTCGGTGACGGAGGGCTGCTGCCGCCAGGGCCCGACGTGCTGGCCACCGTGGAATTCCTCGGCGAGCACGGTATCCCGGCGCTGCCCGGATGGCGGTATCTCGCGCAGGCCGTGGACCCCGCCGATCACGCGCGCGTGTTGGCCGCCCGGCCGGAGCTGGTCGACGGCGTGATCATCACCGACCCCGCCACGCACGCGCGTGCCCGCGAGGCGCTGAGCGAGGCGGCGCTGCTGCCGCGGTCCGCCGTCGCGGTCGGTACGGCCGCCGCCCTGCTCGCCCCGACTCCGGCACCCGACGCGAGCAGCGGCGACGTCTTCCTCGTACCGCCGAACCCCGCCATGCACGACGAGCAGGCCGCCGACGAGGAACGGCAGGCGCTGCGGGCGCGGGCGACCGAGCGGGACGAGGAGATCCGGACGCTCGCGGCACGGCTCGGCAACGACCGGGAACTGGCCGCGCGCCTGGCGTCCTGGCGTACCGGCTGCCCGGCCGGGCAGCTGGTCGAGCTGGCGGAGGCGGCCCGGGAGACGCGCGCGTTCGCCGAGGAGGCCGAGGCCGAGCTGGCCGAGGCACGCACCGTCCGGGCGGAGGCCGACGAAGCCGCCGCCGAGGCCACCCAGGTACGGGACGAACGGCAGGAGGCCGCCCAGCGCGCCCGCCGCTCCGCCGACGCCCTCGCCGGGCTCGCCTTCCGGCTGCGCGAACGGTCCGGCTGGCAGGTGAAACTGCGCGAACTCGCCGACGAGGCAACCGAGTCGGAGGCCCGCGCTCAGGCCTGTCTGGAGCGCGCCCGTGCCGCCGACGAGGACCGGCGTGCCGCGCAGCGAGCCGCCGACGACGCCCGCCGCACCGCGCGTGCGCTGCGCGCCGAGCGCGCCGAGATCGCGGGTGCCCCCGATGACGTACCGGAAAGCGACACGGGTGCTCCCACGTCGTCCCTTCCCGCCCTCCGCGAGGCCTATCGCGCCGCATCGCACCTGTACGAGAAGGTCGGGGTCGACGCCGATCTGCGGGCCGAGCAGGCCCGCGCGGAGAGCGACGAGAGTGCGGCGCGGGCCGAACTCGACCGGCTCAGCAACAAGGTGCGCACGCGCGCGGAGCAGCTGCTTCAGTCCCCGGACGGGTCCGACGGGCCCTCCCGGCAGGCCGCCGCCGCCCGGGCCGAGGAGCTGGTGCAGCTCCTGGAGACCCGGATGTCCAGCGCGAGCGAACAACTCGGGCGGCTGCGCGGCGAGGCCGAGCGGCATGCGCCCGAGGACGGTGAGGCGCACACCGAGCTGCCCGAGGAGCTGGTGCCCCGCGACGCCGAGCACGCGCAGGCGCTGCTGCGGACCGCTACGGCCGAACTCGCTTCCCGCACCGAGGCGTTGAGCCAGGCGCGGGAGGCGCACGCCGAACTCCTCGACGCCCACCGGGCCGCCGAGGACGCGGCCGGCGGCTTCGACGAGATCGCCGCCATGCTGCGTGACCTGCTGCGCGAGCACACCTCGGACGAGGAACAGGAGGAGCCGGAGCCGTATCCCGGCAGCCTGGACGAGGCACGGCAGTCCGGCGCCGAGGCACGGCGCTCCCTGCGGGGCTGCGCCGCCGACCTGTCCGCTGCCGAGTCCGCCGTACGAGAGGCGAGCGATGTGCTCGTACGGCATGCCAACTCCACGCGGTACGAGCAGGTACGGACGCCTGCGCGGCAGCAGATCCGGGAACTGCCCGCCGCCGCTCTGCCCGAGCACGCGCAGAAGTGGGCGGACGCGTTCGCGCCCCGACTGCGGGTGCTCACCGATGAGCTGGCGCAGCTGGAGCGGAACCGGGACTCGATCGTGGACCGGCTCCGCGGGCTCGTCGAGTCGGCGCTGGCGACTCTGCGGTCCGCCCAGCGGCTGTCCCGGTTGCCCGAGGGGCTCGGGGAGTGGTCCGGGCAGGAGTTCCTGCGCATCCGCTTCGAGGAGCCCGACCAGGCCACGCTCACCGAGCGGCTCGGCGAGGTCATCGACGAGGCGACGCGGGCCGCGGTGAAGAAGAACTCCGATCTCCGGCGGGACGGGATGTCCTTGCTGCTGCGGGGAGTTGCGGCGGCGCTGCAGCCGAAGGGGGTGGCCGTCGAGATCCTCAAGCCGGACGCGGTGCTTCGTGCGGAGCGGGTGCCGGTGGGGCAGATGGGCGATGTGTTCTCGGGTGGTCAGCTGCTCACGGCGGCCATCGCCTTGTACTGCACGATGGCCGCGCTCAGAAGCAACGACCGGGGGCGCGACAAGCACCGGCACGCGGGCACGCTGTTCCTCGACAACCCGATCGGGCGCGCCAACGCGACGTATCTGCTGGAGCTTCAGCGGGCCGTGTCGGATGCGCTCGGTGTCCAACTCCTGTACACGACGGGACTGTTCGACACGACCGCGCTGGCGGAGTTCCCGCTGGTCATCCGACTGCGCAACGACGCGGATCTGCGGGCCGGGCTGAAGTACATCAGCGTGGAGGAACACCTCCGGCCGGGACTGCCTCAGCAGAACCCGGCCGGGGAAGGTGAGTCGGTGCACAGTGAGATCACTGCAACCAGGATGTTCAAGAGACCTGTGTCTCAGACCTGACGAGAGTCCTCCCTCGACAAGGCCGCGCACTGCAGCCCCTCCATCCCCTTGACCCGCAGCCGTGCGTCGAGCGGAGCTGAGGGGTCGTTGTCAGCGCCCATCTTCACCCTGCAGGACGGGTGGTGGACGGTGTTGTGGGTCTTGTGGATGTAGCCCAGCAACTCGTCATCCGTCCGGACGTCCGGGCCGGGCGCAGCCCGTACGTCATCACTCGGACACCGTGCTCATGGGTGAAGTACCGCGGATCGGCCTTCGGCTTGTCCCGGTAGTCACGGGTCCGCAGCCGCACCGTGCCCCGTGACTTCGCGCGGGTCACGTTCGGGGTGAGGCAGAAGGTCGAAGGGGACGGAGCCGTAGTGGAACATCAGGTCCGGCCGGTCCAGGCCCGGTTCGGTGTCGTAGGTGTGGATCAGGTCCGGGTCGAGGTACTCGGCGCCGACGCAACGCTGGCCCTCCAGCACCAGTGTCTTGGCCCGCACCCCCGTCCGTACCTCCAGGTTCGACCGTTTGCCGAGGACCGGGTGGAGGCAGGCGACCGACGACGACTGACGGATGTTGCCTGCCTGCGCACATGCCTCCAACAGCGCCGTGCCGCATGGGCCTTCACTCTTCACTGGCGGGAAGAGGTCGGCGGCGCTCCAGCCCGTACAGCCTGCGGCGGCCCAGTCGTCGAGGTCCTCGGCCGGGGCTCAGAAGGCGATACAGGAGTTGTGCGAGGAGCAGCCGCCGAGCACCTTCGCTCTGGCGTGGTGCATGAAGCTGTTGCCGCTGGTCTGGGGTTCGACGGGGTAGTCCCCGTCGTAGCCGGACTCCAGCAGACCCATCGAGCGTTCCGGCTTCAGGACGTCGTCGTCGCCGACGTCGTTGGGCCCCGCCTCCAGGACGCACACGGTGACGGACGGGTTCTCCGACAGCCGGGCCGCCACCACGTTGCCTGCGGTGCCGCCGCCGACCACGACGAGTCGAACTCATCGATGCTCATGGGGGTTGACCTCCTTGTCACGGAGACATCCTTGGTGCGGAATCTCAGTCGGCCGCCGGGGCGGCGAGGGGCCCGGTCGCCGGTTCGGAGTCCAGCCGGTGTTCGGCGAGCACGGGGCGGTGGCGTTGTAGACGGAGGCCAGCGGCCGGATCAGGTTGATTGTCATGCCCGCGCCCCACGGCGCGGCTAGGATGTTGACCAGGAGCCCCTGGCGGCCAAGCGAGAACCGGTGTCCAGCGACTCGGCGCGGGCAAGCGCGTCCTTGTCCCGCAGCAGCAGGTCGACGACGCGCAGCAGCAGGTCACCGCGCTGGTCGGGGGCGGTGTGCGGCCAGGGTCCCTCGTCGAAGGCGCGGCGTGCGGCGGCGACCGCCTCGACGGTGTCCTTGCCACCGGCCTCGTCCACCACCCCCACCAGCGAGCCGTCCGCCGGACAGCGGATCTCGCGCGTGCGCTCGCCGACCGCACTCCGCCACTCGCCGTCGATGAACGGATCCGGCATGGCCGCCTCCCAGCTGCTGAAGGACCCACGAACTGGCCGACGGCGCACCGGCCGAGGGCGGCTTCCTGGCGCTGTACGAGCGGGACGGCCGTTCGGCCGCGGTGCTCTCCGTGGACCGGCCACGCCACTTCATGCGGGCGCGCCGGGAACTCGTACGCGGGGAGACCCGACCGCAGCCCGCCCCCCTCTGAACCGTCACCGGGCGCCGCCCGCGCAGGCTCACGGGTGGGACAGCTGACCCGTGCCGCCCCGGTTCCGTATCCGCTCCTGGGCGCGCTCGGTGGTCCGCTCCTGACGCCGGGCCCTGCGCCGCTCGCGCCGCAGAGCCCGCGCCGTGCTGCTCGGGGCCGACACGACGCCGTCGCGCTGGTTCCACACCTGGCGGGTCACCCACACGTCCAGGGCGGCCCAGGTGGCGACCACCGTGCTCGCCACGCTGCTGAGGACCATGGGGAACGCCAGCCACGAGCCGGCCAGGGTGCACAGGAAGGCCACCATCGCCTGGATCAGTGTCACGGCGATGACGAGCACCGCGCGCACCGCCGCCGTACGCACCGGATCCGGCAGCCGACGCCGCTGCGCGGGCTCCTCCACCCACAACGGTCGGTAGTACGGCTGGGCCTTCCGCTCGTCCGTCGTCTCCCTGTCGGTTGCCGGAATGTCGCGATCCCGTGCCTGAGGGATCCGCTCTGCCGTCGCCTGCGCCGCCACACCGTCACCGGGCGCCTCGCGCCGCTCAGCCGTGCCCATCACCGTGTCACTCCCCACCGCCGGCAGGACCGCTCGCCCGTGTCCGAAGACACGACTCCCCAGTGGCTGCCCGGCATGCGCTGTTTTACGCCGCCCAGGTGCGGGATGCGGCTCCTGTGGCCGATTCCGCCCCCAATTCCCGATAGAAGGACGAACGGCACGCCCCGAAGATTCCCAACGACCGTAAAATTCCGGCCAACCGACCCCGGAAACGGCCGGATTGTTCACCGCGGTGACCACTGGATCGGGGGCGGCAATCTCCCGCAATGACCGGACAACTCCCCACGACCCGCCACCGTTGCGGACGTTCGGCTTCCGGACGGGTCTTCGAGTTACCTATGCGTCAGTAGTAGGCTCGCGCCGTTTGTTGACGTACATGTGTACCCCCGCCCGGTGGGGGTCGAGCTGGGGGAGGCCATGCGCTTTCGCGGGAAGTCGATCCGCCGGAAGATCGTGGCGCTGCTTCTCGTGCCGCTGGTGTCCCTGACGGCGATCTGGGGCTTCGCCACGGTACTCACGGGACGTGAGGCGGGCCAGCTGTTCAACGTGTCGGAGGTCGTCGAGAACATCGGTTACCCGGCCGAGGACACCGTCCGGGTGCTCCAGCAGGAGCGCCGCCAGACCCTCGTCTATCTCGCCGACCCGCGCGCCTCCGACGGGCTCGCCGCGCTGCGCCGCAGCCGGACCGCCACCGACGAGGCCGTCACCAAGATCCGCAGGAACGCCCAGGACGCCGACGTACGCGACGCGCTGGGGCGGGGCACGGGCGAGCGGCTGACCGCCCTCCTGGACGCCCTCGACGGCATCGGGTCCCTGCGCCGCAGCGTCGAGGAGGGCACCGTCAACCGGGCCCAGGCCCTCGACCTCTACAACCGGCTCGTCGACCCCTGCTACGTGCTGCTCACCAATCTCCACGTCGTGGACGACACCGACCTGGACAAGCAGTACCGCGCCCTGGTCAACCTCGCCCGGGCCCGCGAACTGCTCTCCCGCGAGGACGCCCTCCTCGGCTCCGCGCTGATCGTCGGCAGGATCACCCGCGGCGAGGCCCGTGACATCTCCGACCTCGTGGCCCAGCGCACGCTGATGTACGACGTCAACCTGCCGCTGCTGCCCTCCTCGGAACGCGACCGCTACGAGCGCTTCTGGAAGAACGCCGCCAGCGCCCCGCTGCGCGTGGCCGAGGAGTCCGCCGGCTCCTCCTCCGGCACCGGCACGCCCAGCGACGTCACCGCGCAGAACTGGGACACCGCCGCCGGTGACGTGCTCGACGAACTCGCCACACTCAACGACCAGGCGAACGACCGCTATCAGGACCGGGTGCGCCCGGTCGCGATGGGCGTCATCGCCCAGGCCGCCATCGCCGGCGTCCTCGGCCTGATCGCACTGCTGTTCTCGCTCTTCCTGTCCGTGCGCATCGGCCGCGCCCTCATCCGTGACCTGCGGCAACTGCGCCTGGAGGCGCACGAGGCGTCCGGCGTCCGGCTGCCCAGCGTGATGCGCCGCCTCTCCGCCGGTGAACAGGTCGACGTGGAGACCGAGGTGCCGCGCCTGGAGTACGACAAGAACGAGATCGGCGAGGTCGGCCAGGCCCTCAACACCCTGCAGCGCGCCGCCGTCGAGGCCGCAGTCAAGCAGGCCGAACTGCGCGCCGGGGTCTCCGAGGTCTTCGTGAACCTCGCCCGGCGCAGTCAGGTCCTGCTGCACAAGCAGCTCACCCTGCTCGACACCATGGAGCGCCGGACCGAGGACACCGAGGAACTCGCCGACCTCTTCCGGCTCGACCACCTCACCACCCGCATGCGCAGGCACGCCGAGGGCCTGGTGATCCTCTCCGGCGCCGCCCCCTCCCGGCAGTGGCGCAAGCCCGTCCAGCTCATGGACGTCGTACGCGCAGCCGTCGCCGAGGTGGAGGACTACGAGCGCATCGAGGTCCGCCGGCTGCCCCGGGTCGCCGTCACCGGCCCCGCCGTCGCGGACCTCACCCATCTCGTCGCCGAACTCCTGGAGAACGCCACGGTGTTCTCCCCGCCGCACACGGCCGTCCAGGTCCTCGGCGAACGCGTCGCCAACGGCTTCACCCTCGAGATCCACGACCGCGGCCTCGGCATGGCCGCCGACGCGCTCCTGGACGCCAACCTCCGGCTCGCCGAGACACCCGAGTTCGAGCTGTCCGACACCGACCGGCTCGGCCTGTTCGTGGTCAGCCGGCTCGCTCAGCGGCAGAACGTACGCGTCTCCCTCCAGCCCTCCCCGTACGGCGGCACCACCGCGGTCGTCTTCATCCCGGACGCGCTGCTGACGGACGACGTCCCGGACACCAACGGCATCGGCTTCCGCCTCGACCGGGACCGCCCCTCCAAGGAGGCCGAGTTGGAGGAGAGCCGCCGCTCCGCGCTCTCCCAGGTGCCCGTGCAACTCCCCGGTCTGCCGTCCGCCCTCCTGGACGGGCCGGTCGAACTGGAGGCCCCCGTCGACCTGGACGCCCTGAACGACTTCCCGGGCGGCCTCGGCGACGAGGACAGCGAACGCGGTGGACTCTTCCGGCCCCGCGGCCCCGCACCGGGGGGTGTCCCCGACGAACAGCACCATCCGGCCGACCCCGGCACGGACGACCGTCCGGGTGCCCCGGTCCCGCTGCCCCGCCGCGGCGCCCCGAAGCTCGTCAGCTCGCACGGACGTCCGGTCACCGAGCAGCGGCCCCGGCGCGAGAACGGTGACTCCGCGGACACGGCTCCTGCCCTCCCGAAGCGCACGCGGCGCGCCGCCATCGCGTCGGCGGCACAGGAGGCCAGGCACGAGACCCGACAGGAAACCGGCCCCCAAACCGACCCCCAAACCGGCCCGGAGACCCGGCACGAGGGCCGGCTGGAAACCGGCCCGGAGACCAGACACGAGCGCAGACCGGAAGCCGGGCCGAGGGTCGGACACGAGCCCGGTCAGGACGGACACGCGGCACCGACCACGGGCTCGGGCACGGCGCCCCTGCCCCGCCGCGTCCGCCAGGCCAACCTGGCCCCGCAGCTCAAGCAGGCTCAGGAGCAGCGCACCGAGCAGCGGACGGAGCCCGCCGAACGGGACGCCGACGAGGTACGCAGCCGTATGGCCTCGCTCCAGCGCGGCTGGCAGCGTGGCCGTCAAGAGAACGCCGCGGGCGACAATGGCCCCAGCGGCACAGCACCACAACGAACGACTAAGGGGGACGGTCGATGACCGCACCGAAGGCGACCGACCACGGCGACACGGGCAGGACAGGCGAGCTGAACTGGCTCCTGGACGACCTGGTCGACCGCGTCGCGAGCATCCGCAAGGCCGTCGTGCTCTCCGGCGACGGGCTTGCGACGGGGGCATCGAAGGACCTGACCCGGGAGGACAGCGAGCATCTGGCCGCCGTCGCCTCCGGCTTCCACAGCCTCGCCAAGGGCGTGGGCCGGCACTTCGAGGCGGGCAGCGTCCGGCAGACGGTCGTCGAGCTGGACGAGGCCTTCCTGTTCGTGACGGCCGCCGGCGACGGCAGCTGCCTCGCCGTCCTCGCGGACGCCGACTCCGACGTCGGCCAGGTCGCCTACGAGATGACGCTCCTCGTGAAGCGGGTCGGCGTACATCTGGGGGCCGCTCCGCGCACCGATCTGCCTGCGGGCGGGTAGTGGGATGACATGAGCGGAGACGGTCAGGGAAGAAGCCACTGGTTCGACGACGAGGCCGGACCGGTGGTCCGTCCGTACGCCATGACGCGCGGCCGCACCAGCCATGCGGGCCAGCACCGCCTGGACCTGATCGCGGTGGTCGTCACGGAACCCCACGCGGACGACTCGGAAGCCGAAAACCAGACGCTGTCCCCGGAGCACGTGGACATCGTCGGCCTGTGCCGGGACGCGCCGCAGTCGGTCGCCGAGCTCGCCTCCGAACTCGACCTGCCCATCGGCGTCGTACGCGTCCTTGTCGGCGACCTCGTCGACGAGGAACTCGTCCACGTCAACCGCCCGGTTCCGCCCGCGGAGCTGCCGGACGAGAGCATCCTGCGTGATGTGATCAACGGGCTCCGGGCTCTGTGACCACCGGTCCGATCGACCGGCCCGCCCATCCGGGCGGCTCCTCCGCGAGCGCCGCGAGGCGCTCGCGGACCTCGGCCGGGAACGGTACGGCGCGACCCGCCCCCTGATCGACGTGCAGCATCAGCAGCTCGATCGTGGCGACCGGGTCGGGCTCCGCTCGCGGTTCCTCGACGACGTACATCTCATGCGTGAACCGTGCCTTCTTCCCGGCCGCTCCCAGCACGCGCGTGCGTACGCCGAGCTGGGCACCCTCCGGTACCTCCCGCAGGTAGCGGACGTGTGACTCGGCCGTGTAGAGCGAGCAGCCGGTGCGCTCGCGGTACGCGGCGTCCAGCCCCGTATGCTCCATCAACGCGTCCGTGGCGAAGCCGAAGACGAGGACGTAGTACGCCTCGCTCATGTGCCCGTTGTAGTCGATCCACTCGGGGCGCACGGTCTCCTGAAAAAGCGGCAGGCTCACTCGGCACCGGTCCCGGGCAGACGGCCGGTGGCGCGCAGGACGTCGATGACGCCCGGGTCGCGTTCGGCGACGAGATCGGCGATCGTACGACCGTCTGCGGCATCGTCGCAGCCGGCCACCACCGCGTCGTAGAGGGCCGTGTCCAGCTCGGGTGCCTCCAGACGGGTCCACGGGGACTTCAGGGACGGCCCGAAGTGGTCGAGCATATGGCCCATTCCGCCCTCGCTGCCCGCGAGCGCGAAGGTGAGCATCGGGCCCATCACCGCCCAGCGCAGGCCCGGCCCCTCGGTGATCGACAGGTCTATCTCGCGCACCGTCGCCTCACTGTTGGCCACCATGTGCAGGGCCTCGCGCCACAGCGCCTCCTGGAGGCGGTTGGCGATGAAGCCGGGGATCTCGCGGTCCATGGTGATGACGGATTTGCCCGCCACCTCGTAGAAGCGCGCGGCCCATCGGACCGCTTCGGCGTGTGTGCCTTCGCCGCCCACGACCTCGACGAGCGGTATCAGATACGGCGGATTGAACGGATGCCCCACCACCAGTCGGCCGGGTGTGACGGCCCCGGTCTGCATGTCCGTCATCGGGTAGCCGGAGGTCGAGGAGGCGACGACGACGCCGGGCGGCGTGGCCGCGTCGAGCTTCGCCGTCAGCTCACGCTTGAGATGACGGCTCGCGGGATCGGCCCCTTGACCTACGTGACTGCTGCTATCCATCTTCGCACTATCCGTGCGCCCGTCACATGATGCGAACATTGATCACCGCCGCCCTCAACGACTCGCACTCGGCGGCAGGCCCTCGAACTCACCCGGAGGCAAGGGCACGACCGCGGGCCCTCACCGAGAGGCGCCGCCCGGTGTGGACAGGGCACCGGCGCAGCCCTCCCGATATGATCTGACCGATCGTCGACGACCCTCGGCAACTCGTCCGCAACCGAGCTGCCGATAGGGTTCCGAGCAGCGCGATCGGGGAGACGGACGTGACGACGGGCTGGCAGTTCTGGGTCGACCGAGGCGGCACCTTCACGGATATCGTCGCGCGACGCCCCGACGGCCGGCTCCTCACCCATAAGCTCCTGTCCGACAACCCCGCGCGCTATGCCGACGCGGCAGTCGCCGGCGTACGCGAACTGCTGGACGGCTCCCATGCCCCCGTCGAGGCCGTCCGGATGGGGACGACCGTGGCCACCAACGCCCTCCTGGAACGCAAGGGCGAGCGCACGCTCCTGGTCATCACCCGTGGCTTCCGCGACGCCCTGCGCATCGCCTACCAGAACCGCCCCCGCATCTTCGCCCGCCGCATCGAACTCCCCGAGCTGCTCTATGAGCGGGTCATCGAGGTCGACGAGCGCATCGCCGCCGACGGCACCGTCCTGCGCGCTCCCGACCTGGACGCCCTCGCCGGGCTCCTCCAGGAGGCGTACGACGACGGGATCCGGGCCATGGCCGTGGTCTGCATGCACAGCCACCTCCACCCCGCCCACGAACAAGCCGTCGGCGAATTGGCCGCCCGTATCGGCTTCTCGCAGATCTCGCTGTCCAGCGAGGTCAGCCCGCTGATGAAGCTCGTCCCGCGCGGCGACACCGCCGTCGTCGACGCCTACCTGTCGCCCGTGCTGCGCCGCTACGTCCAGCATGTCGCCGACGAACTCGAAGGCGTGCGGCTGATGTTCATGCAGTCCAACGGCGGGCTCGCGGAAGCCGGTCAGTTCCGCGGCAAGGACGCCATCCTGTCCGGGCCCGCCGGCGGCATCGTCGGCATGGCCCGCATGTCGCAACTGGCCGGCTTCGACCGGGTCATCGGCTTCGACATGGGCGGCACCTCCACGGACGTCTCGCACTTCGCGGGCGAGTACGAACGCGTCTTCACCACGCAGATCGCGGGAGTCCGGCTGCGCGCTCCCATGCTGGACATCCACACCGTCGCGGCCGGCGGCGGCTCGGTCCTTCACTTCGACGGCTCCCGCTACCGCGTAGGGCCGGACTCGGCGGGAGCGGACCCGGGGCCTGCCTGCTACCGGGGTGGCGGTCCGCTTGCCGTCACCGACGCCAACGTCATGCTCGGCCGCATCCAACCCGCCCATTTCCCCAAGGTGTTCGGCCCCGTCGGCGACCAGCCCCTTGACGACGCGCTCGTCCGCGACCGGTTCGCCGCCCTCGCCCGGGAGATCCGGGAGCAGACCGGCGACGACCGCACACCGGAGCAGGTCGCCGAGGGTTACCTGCAGATCGCCGTCGCCAACATCGCCAACGCGGTCAAGCGGATCTCCGTCCAGAAGGGCCACGACGTCACCCGCTACGCCCTCACCACTTTCGGTGGTGCGGGAGGCCAGCACGCGTGCATGGTCGCCGACTCGCTCGGCATCCGCACCGTCCTCGTGCCGCCCATGGCGGGCGTGCTCTCCGCGCTCGGCATCGGCCTCGCCGACACCACCGCCATGCGCGAACAGTCCGTCGAGGCATCCCTGGAGCCCGCCTCCATGCCCGCCGTCCTCAAGACCGCCGACGACCTGGAGGGCGCCGCCCGCGCCGAACTCCTCGCCGAGGACATCCCCGAGGACCGCATCCGGATCACCCGCCGCGCCCAGCTCCGCTACGACGGCACCGACACCACCCTCACCGTCGAGCTCACCGAGCCCGACACGATGCAGCACGCCTTCGAAGAACGTCATCGCGCCACGTACTCCTTCACGCTCGACCGCCCGGTCGTCGTCGAAGCCCTCTCCGTAGAAGCCACCGGCATCACCGAACCCCCCGATCTCTCCGCTCTCGCCCCGATCGCAGCCGCCCCTGACGGCCGCTCCGCCGCGCCGGACACCGTTCGCCTCCACACGGGCGGCGCCTGGCGCGACGTACCCCTCCACCGCCGCGAGAACCTGTCCCCCGGCGAAACCGTCACCGGCCCCGCGATCATCACCGAGGCCAGTGCGACGACCGTCGTGGACGACGGCTGGCGGGCCGCGACGACCGACGACGGGCATCTGGTCATGGAACGCGCGGTGATTACGCAGAGTTCCGGTCTCGGCACAGAAGCTGATCCCGTTCTGCTCGAGGTCTTCAACAACCTCTTCATGTCGATCGCCGAACAGATGGGCGCCCGGCTGGAGTCCACCGCCCAGTCCGTCAACATCAAGGAGCGCCTGGACTTCTCCTGCGCTCTCTTCGACCCGGACGGAAACCTGGTGGCCAACGCCCCCCACATCCCCGTCCACCTGGGCTCGATGGGCACCAGTGTCAAGGAGGTCATCCAGCGGCGCGGCTCCGGGATGCGCCCCGGCGACACCTACGCCGTCAACGACCCTTACCACGGCGGCACCCACCTCCCCGACGTCACCGTGATCACCCCGGTCTTCGACACCGAGGACACCGAGGACACCGCGGACACGGAGAGCAACCGGATCCTCTTCTACGTCGCCTCCCGCGGCCACCATGCCGAGATCGGCGGCATCGCGCCCGGCTCCATGCCCGCCAACAGCCGCACCATCGAAGAGGAAGGGATCCTCTTCGACAACTGGCTGCTCGCCGAGAGGGGCCGCTTCCGCGAGGCGGAGACCCTCCGCCTCCTCACCGAGGCGCCCTATCCCTCCCGGAACCCGAAGACCAACCTCGCCGACCTGCGCGCCCAGATCGCCGCCAACCAGAAGGGCGTCGACGAAGTCGCCCGCATGATCGAGAACTTCGGCCTCGATGTCGTCCAGGCGTACATGAAGCACGTCCAGGACAACGCGGAGGAGGCCGTACGACGGGTCATCGACGCGCTGGACGACGGCGAGTACGCCTACGAGACCGACTCGGGGGCCGTCATCAGGGTCAGCGTGCGCGTCGACCGTACAAACCGGTCCGCGACCGTCGACTTCACCGGAACCTCCCCCCAGCTGGACTCCAACTTCAACGCACCCTTCGCGGTCGTCAACGCGGCTGTCCTGTACGTCTTCCGTACTCTGGTCGCCGACGACATCCCCCTCAACGACGGCTGTCTGCGCCCCCTCGACATCGTGGTGCCGTCCGCCTCGATGCTCGCCCCCGAGCCGCCGGCCGCCGTGGTCGCCGGCAACGTGGAGACCTCGCAGGCGATCACCGGCGCGCTCTATGCCGCACTCGGCGTCCAGGCAGAGGGCTCCGGCACCATGAACAACGTCACCTTCGGCAACGAGCGGCACCAGTACTACGAGACCGTCGCCTCCGGATCCGGTGCGGGCGACGGCTTCCCCGGGGCGACCGTCGTGCAGACCCACATGACCAACTCGCGACTCACCGACCCGGAAGTCCTGGAGTGGCGACTGCCCGTCCAGCTCGAGGAGTTCGCCGTCCGGCGTGACAGCGGAGGCGCCGGACGCTGGCACGGCGGCGACGGAGCGGTGCGCCGCATCCGGTTCCACGAGCCGATGACCGTCTCCACGCTCTCCCAGCACCGCAGGGTCCCGCCGTACGGCATGGCCGGCGGCGAACCGGGCGCGCTGGGCGCCAACCGAGTCGAGCGCGCGGACGGTACGGTCAGCGCACTGGGCGCAAGCGATGCGACGGACGTCGTCCCGGGCGACGTACTCGTCGTCGAAACCCCAGGCGGCGGAGGCTACGGACCGCCGTCCCCCGACCCCCATCAAGCAGGAGAAGAGATCGATGATCTTCGGGCGTTCTGAGCGCGGCAAGCCCCCGGTCGAGCCCGTCACGCTCAAGATCCTGGTGGCCGGCGGCTTCGGCGTGGGCAAGACCACCCTCGTCGGTGCGGTCAGTGAGATCAGGCCACTGCGCACCGAGGAACTGCTCACGGAGGCCGGACGCCCGGTCGACGACACGAGCGGCGTGGAGGGCAAGCACACCACGACCGTCGCGATGGACTTCGGGCGCATCACCTTGCGCGAGGACCTGGTGCTGTATCTCTTCGGCACGCCCGGTCAGGAGCGGTTCTGGTTCATGTGGGACGAGCTCTCCGAGGGCTCGCTCGGCGCGGTCGTCCTGGCCGACACCCGGCGCCTGGAGGACTCCT
Organism: Streptomyces sp. DG2A-72; assembly: GCF_030499575.1. Classification (NCBI taxonomy): domain Bacteria; kingdom Bacillati; phylum Actinomycetota; class Actinomycetes; order Kitasatosporales; family Streptomycetaceae; genus Streptomyces; species Streptomyces sp. DG2A-72. The sequence continues at coordinate 1,478,638 of NZ_JASTLC010000001.1, read as the reverse complement.
TCGCCGCCGTCGACTACTTCGAGCGGCGCTCCATACCCTTCGTCGTCGGCGTCAACTGCTTCGAGGGAGCCGCCCGTTACCCGGAGGACGACGTACGCCAGGCACTCGACCTCGACGACCACGTACCCCTGGTGTTGTGCGACGCCCGCGACCGGGAGTCCGTCAAGGAGGTTCTCATCGGCGTGGTCCAGCACGCCATGGCGTACGCGGCGGAGCGCCGCCAGACGGTCACCACCTGACGCGCGCGCGGCCCGCACCCCCACCGACCGGGGTACGGGCCGCAGTTCGTTGAGGCACGCGCGCGTGCCTAGCTCTCGCCGTCCTCCAGCCAGCCGAAGCTCTTCTCCACGGCCTTGCGCCAGTTGTGGTACTCGCGGTCCCGCACCGACGCCTCCATCGCCGGCGTCCACTCGACGTCCCGCTGCCAGTGCGCCTTGAGCTCGTCGAGGTCGTTCCACACCCCGGTGGCCAGCCCGGCCGCGTACGCGGCGCCCAGGCAGGTCGTCTCGGAGACCTTGGGCCGGATCACGGGCACCCCCAGGACATCCGCCTGGTGCTGCATCAGCAGGTTGTTCTTGGTCATGCCGCCGTCCACCTTCAGGGTCGTGATGTGCACCCCTGAGTCCTGGAACATGGCGTCCACGACCTCCCGCGTCTGCCAGCTCGTCGCCTCCAGCACCGCACGCGCGAGGTGTGCCTTCGTGACGTACCGGGTGAGCCCGGTGACGACTCCGCGCGCGTCGGAACGCCAGTACGGCGCGAACAGGCCGGAGAACGCGGGGACGATGTACGCGCCCCCGTTGTCATCGACGCTGGCCGCCAGGGGCTCGATCTCGTCGGCGGTGCGGATGATGCCGAGCTGGTCGCGGAACCACTGCACGAGTGCGCCCGTTATCGCGATGGACCCCTCCAGGCAGTAGACGGGCGCCTCACTGCCGATCTTGTAGCCCATCGTCGTCAGCAGCCCGCTCTTCGACGGCACCGGCCGGTTGCCGGTGTTGAGCAGCAGGAAGCTGCCGGTGCCGTAGGTGTTCTTCGCGGTGCCGACGTCGTAGCAGGCCTGGCCGAACACTGCTGCCTGCTGGTCGCCCAGCGCCGAGGCGACGGGGACGCCGGAGAGCTGCCCGACGGCGGTTCCGTACACCTCGGCGGACGACTTGATCTCGGGCAGCACGGCCTCGGGCACGTTCATCGCGGAAAGGATCGACGGGTTCCACTGAAGGGTTTCGAGGTTCATCAGCATCGTGCGTCCGGCGTTGGTGACGTCGGTGACGTGGTGCCCTCCGTCGGTGCCGCCGGTGAGGTTCCAGATGAGCCAGGAGTCGATGGTGCCGAAGGCGATCTCGCCGTGTTCCGCACGTGCGCGCAGGCCCGGCACGTTGTCCAGCAGCCAGGCCGCCTTGGGCCCGGAGAAGTAGCTGGCCAGCGGCAGTCCGGTCTGCTCGCGGAAACGGTCCTGCCCGTCCGAGCCGCCGAGTTGGTTGCACAGGGCGGCGGTGCGCGTGTCCTGCCAGACGATGGCGTTGTGCACGGGCTTGCCCGTCGCCCGGTCCCACAGGACCGTGGTCTCCCGCTGGTTGGTGATGCCGAGCGCGCTGAGCTGGTCGGCACGCAGCCCTGCCTTGGCGATCGCGCCGGCGACCACGGCCTGCACCTTGGACCAGATCTCGGTGGCGTCGTGCTCCACCCAGCCGGGCTTGGGGAAGATCTGGCGGTGCTCACGCTGGTCGACGGCGACGATCGCGCCGTCCTGGTTGAAGATGATGCAGCGGCTCGAGGTGGTGCCCTGGTCGATTGCGGCGACGAACTTGTCCGTCATGACGTCCCCTTCGTCGGATCCTTCAGAACGCTGCGTTGAAGATCACCCCGGACAGCGCCCCGCCGATGAGCGGACCCACTACCGGAATCCACGCGTAACCCCAGTCCGAGGTGCCCTTGTTGGGGATCGGGAGCAGCGCGTGGACGATGCGCGGGCCCAGGTCACGGGCCGGGTTGATGGCGTACCCGGTGGGACCGCCGAGCGACAGACCGATGCCGACCACCAGGAACGAGACGATCAGAATCGCGGTACCGGACTCACCGAGCCCCTTGGTCAGGCCGAACGCCAGGATGGGCAGCACCAGACCGACGGTCGCGATGATCTCGGTGATGAGGTTGGCCACCGGATTGCGGATCGCGGGTGCCGTGGAGAAGATCCCGAGCGTCGGCTGCGCCTTGTCCTCCTCGGCGTTGGCCTGGAACTGCGCGAAATAGACGAGCCAGCACAGGATCGCGCCGAGGAAGGCGCCGACCATCTGCCCGGCGACATAGAGGTGGACCTTGTCCCAGTCCCCGGTGTCGATGGCGATCCCGAGGGTCACGGCGGGATTGAGGTGCCCACCGGACAGCGGTGCGGCGGTGTACGCCCCGGCCATCACACCGAAGCCCCAGCCGAAGGCGATGACGACCCAGCCGGCGTCCTTGGCCTTGGAGTAGTTCAGTACGACAGCGGCGACCACTCCGGCGCCGAAGAGAATCAGGATCGCGGTACCGATGACTTCGCCAACGAATATGTCTCCGTCGCTCATGGCGGCTCCTAGGCGCTGGCCCGGGACGATCGGCCCCGGGCCTCCGTGCAGGGTGCGGTTCCCTTGGCGAACAGCCGGAGGCAGGGAGAGTCCCGCGCCCCGCCCGGCGTCCGTGACGAGCGTGCCGTAGCAGCCGAATCGCCCGTGGGGGAGTGGCCCTTGGCTCAGGCGGGGCCCGCGCGGCGCAGTGCCTGGATACGCCGAGAATGTACGGCGATGTCGACTGACACCGGGAAGTTTTCACCGGCACTCAGAGAGCGTCAAGGTCGTCGACGGCAACGGTTGAGAGGCACGGTGAGAAGTGCGACCGGAGCCGACGTGCCCCTCAGCCCCTCCCCGGCTCCACCACCGCGCACTCCGCCGGAGCGGGCCCGGCCCCCGACCCGCGGCGGATCTCGTGTCCGGGCACACCCGCGCGGCCCAGCACCCAACTCGCCCCGGACAACGATTTCGCGGCCTTCTTGAGCGGCGCCAGGCACGCGGACGCCTGCCGGTGGTCCGCGACGCTGCCCGGCATGCACAGGACCGTGGCCAGGGACAACGTGACGGCTCGCCCGCCCGCGGACCAGGGCGCGTCCAGCACGGAGACGGCCAGCGGATCCAGCCCTTCCGGATCGGCGAGCACCAGGAAGTCGTCCCCGCCGATATGGCCCACCCGGATGCTCTCGGACGCGGCATGCTGCAGAGCCCGGCCCACCGACCGGATCAATTCGTCGCCCGCCGCGAATCCCGCCCCGTCGTTCACCTGTTTGAAGTGGTCGACATCCAGCCAACTCAGCGCGAAGGTCCGCCCGTCCGCGATCCGCCGGTCCACCTCACCGGTGATCGCATCCGAACCGGGCAGTCGCGTCAGCGGATTGAGCGACGCCGCTTCCTCGACCCGGGTCTCGGCCAGCGCCCGCACCAGGTCCGCCAGGCGTACGACGCCCACGCACCGGCCGTAGCGGTCGACGACGGCGACATCGTCCGACGTCCGGTCGCTGCCGCCGACCGCGACCACGTCCAGGACCTCCCAGGCGGTCGCGTCGACGCCCACCGTCCGTGGCGGGTCGCCCAGCTTGGCCGCGGGCCGGTCGGCGTACAGGGCATGCCCATAGCGCCCCGACATGGACAGCAGGAAGCGGGACCGGTGCAGCGAGCGGACCGGCACTCCGTCGCGGTCCACGAGCAGCACCCCGGACACGTCCGGCGACCCGGTCAGCAGCGCCCGCACCTGGCCGGCGGACGCGGTGGCGGGCAACAGCGCGGCGGGCCGTACGAACTCCCGGACCGACGGGCCCGAAGGCGGTGTCACCATGACGCCGGGGGAGCGGGGCGGAACGTATACGTCCGCGGCCGGCAGCCGGGCCGGCGGCGCGAACAGCACGCCCTGCGCCAGCTGCGCACCCGCCGACAGCGCCGCCGCACACTGCAGTTCGGTCTCGACGCCTTCCACCGACAGCAGCGCGCCCAACTGCTCGCACAAGGTCCGCATCGCCCGCACCGCCGCCGGCCGGGACAGCAGTGACGCATCGAGCTTCACCAGGTCAGGCGCGAGATCGGTGAGCAGCCGCAGCGGTACGTCCCCGTCCCCGACGCCGTCCGCACTGATCCGGAAACCCTGGCTCCGCAGCGAGCCCACCGCCTCCAGCAGCGCCCGCTGCGGCACATGTGTGTACGGCGGGACCACATCGATGGTCACCTCCCACGGCAGCCTCCCGGCCTCACGCACGGCGGCATGCAGCGGGGTGAGGCCGCCGAGATCGGCGAGGGTGCCCGCGAACACGTTGACGTGCAGCGGCAGCATCGTCTCCTTGCGCGCCGCCGCGCGGACCGCCAACACGGCCAGTCTGCCGTCGAGTTCGGGATCGCGGCGGGCCTCGGCCAGGATGTCGCCGGCCTCCGGGCGGGCGAGTATCTCCAGGCCCGCGACTCCGCCGGTGGTCAGATTGACCACGGGTTGGAAGGCGAAGCGGAGAGTATCCGTCCAGGAGTGCACGGGAGCATGATGGCGCCCCCAGCGCACCCCCGAGCGCAGTTCATGAGACATTCACGCAGCATTCCGGACCGATGACGCAGCGTGTGCAACGTCTGCCGCTTTCGGACATATGACAGACGTGCCGTCGTCGTCCGGCGGACGGCCCGTGGGCGTACGACGGCGGGAGCGCGTTCGTACGGCCGTACCGTCGCGTGCGCCGCACGGTCGGGTTGGGTCCCTCACCGTGCCGCGATCACTGCCGAACCATGGCCGAAAAGGCCCTGGTTCGCAGTGATCCCCACCTGTGCCCCGGCGACCTGCCGGGCACCGGCGTCCCCTCGCAACTGCCAGGTCAGCTCGCATACTTGGGCGATCGCCTGAGCCGGGACCGCCTCGCCGAAGGAGGCCAGACCACCACTGGCGTTCACGGGTATGCGTCCGCCGAGCGCCGTCGCGCCCTCCCGCAGCAGCTTCACGGCCTCGCCCTCGCCGCACAGTCCGAGATCCTCGTACCACTGCAACTCCAGGGCGGTGGACAGGTCGTAGACCTCGGCGAGGGAGAGATCCTCGGGCCCGATGCCGGCCTCCTCGTAGGCAGCCCGCGCGATCGACGCGCGGAACGTCTCCGCTGCGGGCTCCACCGTGGCCGCCGAGTCGGTCGCGATGTCCGGCAGGTCCAGCACGGTGTTCGGATAGCGCGGCGTGACCGTGGACACCGCCCGGATCCGCACCGGATCCGTCACCCCGTGGCAACGCGCGAACTCCATGCTGCACAGCACCAGCGCCGCCCCGCCGTCCGAGGTGGCGCAGATGTCCAGCAGCCGCAGCGGATCGGCGACGACCGCCGAAGCGGCGACCTCCTCCGCGGTGACCCGCTTGCGGTAGCGCGCGTACGGATTGAGCGCCCCCTGTGCCGCGTTCTTCACCTTGACCTGTGCGAAGTCCTCCGGTGTGTCCCCGTGCACAGCCATCCGGCGGCGTGCGTACATCCCGAAGTACGTCGGATTCGTCGCGCCGAGGACCCGGAAGCGCAGCCAGTCGGGGTCGTCCGGCCGGTCGCCGCCGGCGGGTCGGAAGAACCCCTTGGGGGCGGCATCGGCACCCACGACGAGCACCACGTCCGCGAGCCCGGAAAGTATCTGCGCCCGCGCGGTGTTGACGGCCTGGGCCCCGGAGGCGCACGCCGCGTACACGCTCGCGACCCGGGCCCCCTGCCAGCCCAGCGCCTTGGCGAACGTCGCCCCCGCCACATACCCCGGATAGCCGCCACGCACCGTGTCCGCGCCGACGACCGAATCGACCCGCCGCCACTCCAGCCCCGCGTCGGCGAGCGCCGCCCGGGCGGCCGCCGTCCCGTACTCGACGAAGCTGCGCCCCCACTTGCCCCAGGGGTGCATGCCCGCACCGAGCACCGCCACCTCTCCCGTCATACCGCCTCCCCCGTCGGCCGCCACTGCCAGGTCGTCCAGACCGTCTCCGCGTCCTCATGGAGCACGCCCCGGACCACCTCCACCTCCATGCCCACCGCCAGATCGGCGACGGTGACCCCGGGAACCGCCTGTCCCAGCACCACCATCCGCTCGCTCTCCAGCTCCACAGCGATCAACGCGTACGGCTCCCACGGAAGTTCCGGATCGGTCACATAGGGTGACGGAGGCCGGTATCGGCTGTCCGTGTACGACCAGACGCGCCCGCGCCGCGACAGCGGGACCTCCTCCAGATCGCCGCCCGGGCAGCCGGGGTTGCGGCAGTGCGAGTCCTCGCGGGGGAAGAAGACCGAGGTGCAGGCCGTACAGCGCGTGCCGAGAAGTGTGAAGTCGTCCCCGTCGCCGGTGAACCATCGCTCGACCACAGGTGTGTGTGTACGTGACAAGAATCCTCCCCGGCAGGTGATCTGACGGAACGTCAGAAGTGTGCCATGGGCAACCTGAAATGAGCAGGGCGTATTCAGAGAACCAAACGGGTCCTTGCGGCGTCGTCGTATCGGGAGAGGCGACCGGGGCCCACGGGGGTGGCTCCGGCCGCCTCTTCGCGCGGCGTCACACGGAGATGCGCGCGCCGTGGACCACTTCGTCCGCTGAGCCGAGGACCTCGACGACCAGGCGATGAAGGGCGAGTTCTGACCCGAACGTCGACCTCACCATCGTGCGGCTCCCGGCGAAGCCGACCCGGCCCTACCGAACCGGAGAGCCCCTGGTGCCCTGCTACGCAGGGCGAACAGCGCGCCAACCGGTTGCTTCTCAGGGGCACTCTGGAGAGCCTCGGTTTCGTGAATCTCGCCGAAGAGAGGTGGCACTTCACCTAGAAGTCCGAGCCGTACCCGGACACCCAATTCGACCTCCCGGTGTCTCGGAAATCCCTCGCCGGTAAGCCCTGAGCCGCCCCCGGAGACGTCCTGACTGTGATCGGATACAGTCCGCCGCGTGTCCGAAATTCAAACCTCCGTCCCCAACTCCGCGCCCGACTCGCACTGTTCGAGCTGCGGCACGTCCTACGGAGGGGGCGTCTCCGGCTGGCCCCGCACATGTCCGGCCTGCGGGACCATGGCCTACCGCAATCCGCTGCCGGTCGCCGTTGCTCTGCAACCCGTGTACGACACGAGGGGCACAGCCCTGGTCGTCATCACCCGGACCGTGGCACCCGCGCGAGGGGGCATCGCGTTGCCCGGCGGGTACATCGACGACCGGGAGGACTGGCGGCAGGCCGTCGTGCGCGAGCTCAAAGAGGAGACCGGCATCGACGCGGCCGGCCGCGACGTGCGGCTCGTCGACGCGATGAGTTCCCCCGACGGGCACCTGCTGCTCTTCGGTCTGCTGCCGGAACGCCCGGCCGGCGTCCTTCCGGCGTCCGCCGCCACGGACGAGACGGAGGGCTGGCACCTCCTGCGCAGGCCGGAGGAGCTGGCCTTCCCGCTGCACACCGTGGCCGTACGGGCGTGGTTCGAGGGCCGCTACATCTGAGATCGGCCCTCTATGAGCCCCCGTACGCGCACCGGGTGGGGCGGCGCGTCCCCGCCGCCCTCACGGTCCCGCTCGACGATCAGCTCCCCGCCCTCCCACCGGGTGACGTACCGCTCGATCCCCGGCTCGTCCCATCCGTCACCCGGGTCCTGCACGACCAGCCCGCCTCCGGTCCGGCCGCGGGCCGGCGCCGATACCTCCAGTTCCAGCCCGCCGTCGTCCCCACGCACGGGGATGACGGCACCCGCGCGCGCGAGAACGGGAATCCGCGACAGGGGCGCGTCGACCAGCACCTGCGCCGGGCCGTCGTACGCCTGCTCCGTCGCCGTGTCGTACCAGCGCCCCCGCGGCAGTTGCACCGCGCGCCGGTCCACGCCCGGACCGAGCACCGGGGCCACCAGCAGACTGTCGCCCAGCAGAAACGCATCCTCACAGTTCCGCAACGCGCGGTCCTCCGGCGCGCCCCACCACAGGGGCCTTACATAGGGCGCTCCCGTGCGGCGGGCCAGATGCGCCAGCGTGACGAGGTACGGGAGAAGCCGACGGCGTTCGACGAGCGCCACGCGCGCGTGCTCCAGCACCTCCGGTCCGAATTCCCATGGCTCCCTGCGGCCGGCCCGCAGGCTCGCGTGCGTCCGGAACAGCGGCAGGTACGAGCCCAGCTGGAACCACCGCAGATACAGCTCCGGTGACGGACTCCCGTCGAAGCCGCCCACGTCCGGCCCCGAGTACGGCACCCCGCACAGTCCCAGCCCCATGACCAACGCCAGTGACGCCCGCAACCCCGGCCAGCCCGTCGCCACATCACCGGACCACGTCCCCCCGTAGCGCTGCATGCCGGCCCATCCCGAACGGGAGAACAGGAAGGGCCGCTCCTTGGGTGCCAGTGCGCGCAGGCCCTCGTACGCTGCCTGGGCCATGCACAGCGCGTAGACGTTGTGCGCCTCGCGATGGTCGCCGCCGCGTCCGTCGAGGTCGTGCCTGGCCGAGCGCGGCAGCGTCGACTCCCCGAAGGCGGTGAACGATACGGGTTCGTTCATGTCGTGCCAGAACCCGGTGAACCCCTGCGCCAGCCGCTCCTCGTAGAGCCGACCCCACCAGGCGCGCACGCGCGCGTGCGTGAAGTCCGGGTAGACAGCCTCCCCGGGCCAGGCGACTCCGCGCACCAGCCCGCTCGAGGCGTCCCGCACGAAGGCGCCCTCGTCCGTACCGCTGTCGTACACCGCGTTGCCCGGTGCGGCCTTCACCGCCGGGTCGACGATCGACACCAGCCGGACTCCGTCCCGCCGCAGGTCCTCGGCGAGCTGAGGCAGCTTGGGGAAGTGCTCGTGGTCGACGGTGAACACCTGGTGGGAGTCGTAGTGGTCGATGTCCAGATGGACCGCGTCGAGCGGCAGGCCGCGCTCCTGGTACCCCGCGACGATCCGTCGGACCTCCTGCTCGCTGCCGAAGCCCCACCGCGCGTGATGATGGCCCAGCGCCCAGGCGGGCGGCAGCGCGGGCGCCCCGGTGAGCGACGCCCAGGCGAGCAGCACGCGCGCGGGAGTGCCCACCATGACCCAGCAGCGCAACGGACCCCCGTCCATGCGCAGTTCGCACGCCCCCGACCGGTCGTGACCGGAGCCGGCACCCTCCTCGCCCTCCCGCAGCGTGAGCGTGCCGTCCCAGGAGGTGTCGTGGAACACCAGATGGGTGGCAGCGTCGGCCACGACCAGTTGGACCGGCATCGTGATGTACAGCGGGTCGTCACCGGGACCGAACGCGCGTCCGGGGTCGGTGTTCCACAGCCGGTACGTGCCGTCCCGCAGCCGAGGCCCCGACGCCCTCCCACCGAGCCCAAAAAAGCGCGCGTCGGCGGTCACCTCCGACCGCTGCATCCAGCGTGCCGCGCCTCCGCCCACCGGCTCCCACCAGCGGGGCGGCAGATCGCGACGCAGGGTCACCCCACCGGGCGTACGCACCTCCACGGCGCCGTGCCGGGAGACGACGACCGTCACGCGCTCGGCCACGACCCGCCAGCCGCCGTCCTTGTCCGGCTCCAGCACCGCCCGGGGGTCAGGCTCCGGACAGCGGCCCGCGAGGGCGTACGAGGGCTCGGGAGCGGCCCCGTCCCAGCCCCAGAAGACGGCGCCGTTCACGGCGACGGTGATCCGCAGCTCCGACCTGCTGAAGCGGACCAGACCGCCCCCGGGGCCGGGCTCCACCTGTTGCACGACACCCGGTACCCGGGCGCGCTCGGCACCCCGTGCCGGGAGCCCGGCCGCATCGGCTCGCCTGCGGCGCCATGCCGCCTGCACGGTACGCAACCTCTGAGCGGCTCCCGCAGAGCCGACTGCCTTCACCGAACGCACCAGGTCACGACCGTTCATGCTGCTCACCCTGCCATTGACTGCGTCACACACGAGTGTCGTTCAGCTGCCGTTCACCCGTGGCGGGAGCACATCTTCACGACGCGGACCATGTGGGGCGCACCCTGGTGCAGAAGTCGATCACATGGCATCGTCCGTGTCAGCCGCGTCACGCGCACACCCCAGCCCGTGCGCGGGAGACGCACACGACGCGCACAGTCCGGGAGCCGCCCCATGTCGACCGTGAACCCCCAGCCGCTGTGGCAACCAGATCCGGAACGCATCGCCCAGGCACAGGTGACCAAGTTCCAGGCTTGGGCGGCCGAACACCACGGAGCCCCGTCCGAGGGCGGCTACGCGGCACTGCACCGCTGGTCCGTCGACGAACTGGACACCTTCTGGAAGGCCGTCACGGAGTGGTTCGACGTACGGTTCTCCACGCCGTACGCGCGCGTGCTGGGCGACCGCTCGATGCCCGGTGCCCAGTGGTTCCCCGGAGCCACCCTGAACTACGCCGAGCACGCCCTCCGTGCGGCCGCGTCCCGCGCGGACGAACCAGCCCTTCTGCACGTCGACGAGACCAACCAGCCGCGCCCCGTCACCTGGTCCGAGCTGAGCCGCCAGGTCGGCTCCCTCGCCGCCGAGCTGCGGGCCCTCGGCGTACACCCCGGAGACCGCGTCAGCGGCTACCTCCCGAACATCCCGCAGGCGGTCGTCGCCCTCCTGGCCACGGCCGCCGTGGGCGGCGTGTGGACGTCCTGCGCCCCCGACTTCGGCGCCCGCAGCGTCCTCGACCGCTTCCAGCAGGTCGAACCGGTCGTCCTGTTCACCGTCGACGGCTACCGCTACGGCGGCAAGGAACACGACCGCCGCGACATCGTCGCCGAACTCCGCCGCGAACTGCCCACCCTGCGCGCGGTCGTCCACATCCCCGTCCTGGGCACCCCGGCCCCCGAAGGCGCCCTGGAGTGGTCGGCCCTGACGGCCGCGGACACCGAGCCCGTCTTCGAGCGGGTGCCCTTCGACCACCCTCTGTGGGTGCTCTACTCCTCCGGCACCACGGGCCTGCCGAAGGCCATCGTCCAGTCCCAGGGCGGCATCCTCGTCGAGCACCTCAAGCAGCTCGGCCTGCACTGCGACCTCGGCCCCGAGGACCGTTTCTTCTGGTACACGTCGACCGGCTGGATGATGTGGAACTTCCTCGTGTCCGGCCTCCTCACCGGCACGACGATCGTGCTCTACGACGGAAGCCCCGGCTACCCGGACACGGGCGCCCAGTGGCGGGTCGCCGAACGCACACGGGCCACTTTGTACGGCACCTCGGCCGCCTACGTCATGGCCTGTCGCAAGGCCGAGGTGCACCCGGCCCGCGACTTCGACCTCTCCACGGTGCGGTGCGTCGCGACCACCGGATCCCCCCTTCCGCCCGACGGGTTCCGCTGGCTGCACGACGAGGTCCGCGACGACCTGTGGATCGCGTCCGTCAGCGGTGGCACGGACGTGTGCTCCTGCTTCGCAGGAGCGGTACCGACCCTCCCCGTGTACATCGGCGAGCTCCAGGCACCCGGCCTGGGCACCGATCTGCAGTCCTGGGACCCCAGCGGCAAACCCCTGATCGACGAGGTCGGCGAACTCGTGGTCACCAATCCCATGCCGTCCATGCCCATCCACTTCTGGAACGACCCCGACGGCGGCCGCTACCACGACAGCTACTTCGACACGTACCCCGGCGTGTGGCGCCACGGCGACTGGATCACCGTCACCCCTCGCGGCTCCGTCGTCATCCACGGCCGCTCCGACTCCACGCTCAACCGCCAGGGCGTGCGCATGGGCTCCGCCGACATCTACGAAGCCGTCGAGCGCCTCCCCGAGATCAAGGAGTCCCTCGTCATCGGCATCGAACAGCCCGACGGCGGCTACTGGATGCCTCTCTTCGTGCACCTGGTCCCAGGGGCCGCTCTCGACGAGGCCCTCCTGAACCGCATCAAGCAGACCATCCGCGAACAGCTCTCACCGCGTCACATCCCCGACGAGATCATCGAAGTACCCGGAATCCCGCACACTCTGACCGGCAAGCGCATCGAGGTCCCGGTCAAACGCCTCCTCCAGGGCACACCCTTGGAGAAGGCGGTCAACCCCGGCTCCATCGACAACCTCGATCTGCTGCACTTCTACGAGGACCTCGCCCACAAGCGCGCCTGAGGATCACCCCCCGTACGTGGCCTCGGACTCACCGAGCACAACGGCGAAGTCCGAGGCCAGCCGCACCGCGTCGGCCGGCTCGAGATCGGCCACCGAGATCCGTACTCCCGGGCCGGCCGACAGCCGGAAGCGAGCACCGGACGCGACCCACCACCCGTACGACCGCAGCCCGTTCACCACGGCCGACTCGTCGCGCACAGGCACCCACACATTCATCCCGCTCGTCCCGTGTGCCTCGATGCCCCGTTCTCCGAACTCTTGAAGAAGAGCGCGCCGGCGCAGGGCATAGGCCTCCCCGGCACGTGTCACCAACGCGCGCGTGCCGTCGTCGGTCAGCAGCCCGTACACCGTTTCCTGGAGCAGATGGCTGACCCAGCCCGACGTCAGCAGCAGCCGCCCGTCGTGCCGCGCCAGCGTGGTCGCGTCACACGCCGCCGTCGCCCACCGCAGGTCGGTCCCGAGGAACTTGCTCACCGTACGTACGTGCACCCAGCGCGCCGGCCCACGGGCCGTCAGCGTGTGCAGGGGCGCTCCGGCGACTTCGGAGGCATGGTCGTTCTCGACGACGAGCACTTCCGGCTCGTCCCGGAGAAGGTCGACCAGCGCGTCCCTGCGTACCGCGGAAAAGCAGCCGCCGTAAGGGTTCTGGGCCCGAGGACTGCACACCACGGCGCGGACACCCGCCCGTAGAGCCGCGCGCAAGGCATCGGGGCGCACACCCTCGTCATCCACGGCCACGGGAACGATCCGCAACCCCAAAGCCGTTACAAGATCCAGCAGATGGTGATACCCGGGATCCTCCATCGCGACGGCATCGCCCGGCCGCAGCTCCACCGACAGCAGCCGCCCGATCAGATCGAGCGCTCCGTGAGCGAACGTCACATGTTCCACGGGCACACCATCGGGCAGCAGCCAGTCGCGCACGGCCTCCTCCAACCGCTCCAGCCTGGGCGTCGACCGGTGTGACCGGGCACCGGGTGACAGACGCGACGGTGGGACGAGCGCAGGCAGCAGTGCGGGGTCAGGATGCCCACCCGACAAGTCCCGCAGCCCCTCGGGCACTTTCGGCGGCCGTCGCGACGCCACAGCCGGCTCCGGTGCCACCACGGTGCCGCCCCGCCCTCGCGTGACCACGATGCCGCGTCCCCGAAGTTCTTTGTAGGCGGTGGCGACCGTCCCCGGACTCACCCCCAGCTGGTCCGCGAGTCGTCGTACCGGAGGCAGCACGGCCCCCGGGCCCAATGAGCCCTCCGCCACGCCCCGTTCGACGGACGCGGCAATCCCCTTGGCCGTCGTACCACTGATCCCATATTGTGTTGCCACGTTGATGATTATGTATCAATACATAATGCGAAGCAAGGGGGAGCAGTGCGGTCGAGAGGTCTCACGACAGCATGGTCATCACGCATTCCCGGAGGCCGCGACGGACGCAGAATGCTCACGGTCGCCCTCATCGACCGAGTCGGCAGCGGACTGTGGGCCTCCGTGTCCGTCCTGTACTTCACCTACGTCTCCGGCCTCTCCGTCGCCGAGGTCGGTACCCTCGTCGCCGTCGCCGGGGCCATCGGAATCGCCGGGGCACCCCTGGGCGGACGCATCGCCGACCGGTTCCCCCTCACCCGAGTCCTCATCGCCGTCCAACTCCTGCGCGCACTGGCCTCCTTCGCCCTCCTCACCGCCCATGACTACGCCCTGCTCCTCGCCTTCTCGGCCGTCGGCAGCCTCGGCGACCGCGCCTCGAGCGTCCTCACCAGGCTGTACGCCGCCCGCGTCGCCGGAGCCGACCGAGTCCGTTACCAGGCCGTCCACCGAACCGTCGCCAACGCCGGCTGGGCCCTGGGCGGCCTCGCCGCGGCAGCGGCACTTGTCGTCGGCACCACCACCGCGTACCAGTGGCTCCTCATCGGCGACGCCCTGTCCTTCGTCGCCTCCGCGCTGCTGACCCTGCGGTGCGGCGAGCCACCCTCCCCAAGCCGGACCGTGATCACGTCGAAGGACCCGGCACCCACAACAGAACGGGCAAACCCCTGGCGTGACCGCACCTATCTCGCCTACGTCGCCACCGAGACCCTTCTCTCCCTCCACGACTCGGTCTTCAAAGTCGGTCTGCCCCTGTGGATCGCCCACGCGAGCAACGCCCCGCACGGCCTCGTCCCCCTGCTGCTGGTCCTCAACAACGTGATGGTGGTGGCCTTCCAGGTACCGCTGGCCCGCTTCGGTACAACGACCGCGGCGGCACGCGCCCTGCTGAAACCGCTCTCCGCCGCATTCGCGCTAGGTGGTGTCACCCTGGCGGTCGCAGCCACCGGCGCAACCCTCACCGCCACGCTGCTCCTCACCGCCTCGGCCGTCGCGTTCACCGTGGCGGAGATGCTCCACGCCACCGTCTCCTGGGAGTTGTCGCTCGCCCTCGCCCCCGACACCGCGCAAGGCGCTTACCTCGGCGTCCACGGCCTCGCCCAGTCCGCCCAGCGCAGCGTCGGACCGCTCGCCGTCACCGCCGCCATCGCCACCGGCCCGGCAGGTTGGACCGCTTTCGGCGCCGGCATCGCTCTGACCTGCCTGATCCAGCACCGCCTGGTCCGCGAACGCCTTGCCCGGAAGCCATTGTCAGTGCCGCCAGTTACTGTGAGTGAGGATTGATCGACTGCACGCAGGGGGAAGAATGGCGCACACCGACCACCAAACCATGCGGCGCGTTCTGCGCCGTGAAATCGCGGGCACCATCGGCCTGCTGACGGACGAGCACGACTTCCGCGCCATGCGGCGCTATCGGACCTTCACCTTCGACGACCACAGGACATACCTCCAACAAGTGGAGGCGCTGCTCAAGACGCGCGCCTCTCAAGGCAGCCACACGACAGTCGCCCTCTTCGACCCGCAGGAGTACGCCGACTTCTGCGCGGACACAGGCCTGGACCCCGACATCCCGACGAGCCGGACCCGGTTCACAGCAGAACTCGCGACCACTGGCCCAACCGTTCCCTACGAGGGCCAGCCCCTCGCCGACCTCGTCCCGACGCTGATCGACGAGGCCGTACGCCAGGCCACGTGGGAGTACGCGTCCACGCTGCTCGCTCGACTCGGCGCCTGCGCGTCCTGTGGGGAAGACATCGGCCGTGCGGCCTTCGTCCGCGCATCACAATTCCTCGTCCGCATTCTCGACACGGCCCAGGCAGGCGCCCGCCACCTCGTCTGCAGCGTCTCGGGAACACCGGAAACACTCGTCTCCGTCCTCCACGCCGACGGCGGCGCGGACGGCACGACCCGGCTCGACGAGGCCGAGGCCCTCGAATTCACCACAGTCCTGGCCCTCGGCCTCGCCACCGAAAGCTCGGGCGGACTAGTGATGCGGACCAGCGCGCCAGGCACGCCCGACCGGATCTACGGCTGGCGCCTACGCGGAGACGGTCTCGAACCCCTCACCGCCGGCGAGGTCTTCGACGCCTACTGCACCGACGTCGAATCCGGAGACCTCATCCCCCCGGAATCCGGCGTGGACTATTGCACGCCACCTGACCTCGGACTCGACGGGGAGCGACCGACGACGGGGCACGACCACTGAACACGCGAGGGGCGCCCCACCCGAAGGCGGGGCGCCCCTCGTCAACAGCCCAAGACGGCCTGCTGCTTCGGCCTACTCGCCGGACAGCACAGCCTGTGCCGCGGTGCGCGCCTCCTCGGCACTGTCCGCAGCCCGCGCCGCCGCGGCAGCACGCTCACACTGGGCCAGCGTGTACTTCGCGAGAGTCGCCCGGACATAAGGAATCGACGCCGCACCCATGGAAAGGGAGGTGACGCCCAGACCGGTCAGCACGCACGCGAGCAGCGGGTCCGACGCCGCCTCACCGCAGACACCACAGCTCTTGCCCTCGGCCTTCGCCGCTTCGGCGGACAGCGCCACCAGGTCGAGCAGCGCAGGCTGCCACGGGTCCTGCAGCCGGGAGACGGCCCCCACCTGCCGGTCTGCGGCGAAGGTGTACTGCGCGAGGTCATTGGTTCCCAGGGAGAGGAACTCGACCTCCTGCAGAACCGAGCGGGCCCGCAGCGCGGCCGACGGGATCTCGACCATCGCACCGAACTTCGCCTGCAGCCCAGCCGCACGGCACGCATCGGCGAACGCCTTGGCGTCGGCACGGTCCGCCACCATCGGGGCCATGACCTCGAGGTAGACCGGCAGCCCCTCCGACGCCTTCGCCAGCGCCGTCAGCTGGGTGCGCAGCACCTCAGGGTGGTCGAGCAGCGTCCGCAGACCGCGTACGCCCAACGCCGGGTTCGGCTCGTCGGCGGGCGTCAGGAAGTCCAGAGGCTTGTCCGCGCCCGCGTCCAGCACCCGTACGACGACGCGCCCCTCGGGAAAGGCCTCGAGCACCTGCCGGTAAGCCTCGACCTGCTTCTCCTCCGACGGCGCACTCTTGCTGTCGTCGAGGAAGAGGAACTCGGTACGGAAGAGTCCGACGCCCTCGGCTCCGGCCTCGACAGCGGCCGGCACATCCGCCGGACCGCCGACATTGGCCAGCAACGGCACCTTGTGACCATCGGCCGTGGCCCCCGGTCCGGTCGAGGCGGCCAGCGCGGCCTTACGCTCGGCGGCCGCAGTCTCGAGCTGGGCCTTCTTCTCTTCGCTCGGGTTCACGAAAATGTCGCCGGTGCTGCCGTCCACGGCGATCACCGTGCCCTCGGCGAGCTCACCGGCGCCCGGCAGCGCCACGACGGCCGGAACGCCGAGCGCCCGAGCCAGGATCGCGCTGTGACTGGTCGGCCCGCCCTCCTCGGTGACAAAACCGAGGACGAGGGTCGGGTCCAGCAGCGCCGTGTCGGCAGGCGCCAAATCACGAGCAACCAGAACGTACGGGTGGTCGCTGTCCGGAACGCCGGGCATCGGCACCCCGAGCAGCCGGGCGACGATACGATTCCGCACGTCGTCGAGGTCGGCCACACGACCGGCGAGGTACTCGCCGGCACCCGCCAGCAGCTCGCGATACGCGGCGAACGCGTCGTACACCGCACGCTCGGCCGTGCTGCCGACCGCGACTCGACGGTCCACATCCGCCATCAGCTCGGGATCCTGAGCCATCATGGCCTGCGCCTCGAGCACCGCCTGGGCTTCGCCCCCCGCCAGATTGCCGCGCGCAATCAGATCGGCCGCCACAGCTTCCACGGCCTTGCGGGCGCGCCCCTGTTCACGCTCCGCGTCCTCCGCCGGAATCTGCTTGGCAGGCGGTTCGAGGACCGCCGTTCCCATGTGCCGAACCTCGCCGATCGCCACACCGTGGCTCACGCCGACGCCTCGCAGCGTTGTCTCCATCTCACCCGTCTCCGATAGTGCGGCGGGTCCCGCCGCCGCGATGGTTGTCCCTACTTGCCGTCATACGACGGCACCGACATCACTTCCAGACGAAGAGACTGTCGCCGGCCTTCACATCACCGTCGTCACGGAGGTCGGAAAGCGCCTCTGCCGTGGCCTCGAGTGCCACGATCGGACACACCGCGGACTTACCGGCGGTTTCGACGGCCGCCGGGTTCCAGCGGACGATGCTCTGACCGCGCTGCACGGTGTCGCCCTTGTTCACGAGCAGTTCGAAGCCCTCGCCGTTCAGCTGAACCGTGTCGATACCGAGGTGGATGAGCACACCGTGCCCCTGCTCGTCGACGACGACAAAGGCGTGGGGGTGGAGGGAAACGATCACTCCATCCACGGGCGAGACCGCCTCGGAAGGCTCACGTACGGGGTCGATCGCCGTACCGGGGCCGACCATGGCCCCGGAGAAGACCGGATCCGGCACGGCGGACAGTCCGATGGCGCGTCCTGCAAGAGGGGACGTCACGGTGGTCATGGGAAGCCTCCCAGGGGTGGAGATGCACACGGCCGTCACCGTCACTGTCTGTCCCGGACGGCGCACTGTGCAGCAGCGTATGTCAGATGAAGTGCGCGTTCCGCATGAAAGATAGCGCTTGGTGGTCTAGACCACCAGTCCAATCGATTTGCACCCTCTTCGGGGCCCCGTGTACAGTCGTACCCCTGCTGGAGGCCGAGCGACGCGGCCAAGCGTCCTGGCTCCGGCGGCATCCAACTTGTCAGATCCTATCTCGGGATCATCTTCTGCATGTCTGCAGGACGATGGTCAGAGGGCCGGAAAAACACTGATAGAGTCGGAAACGCAAGACCGAAGGGAAGCGCCCGGAGGAAAGCCGCGAGAGTGTCTCTCGGGTGAGTACGAAGGAAGCGTCCGTTCCTTGAGAACTCAACAGCGTGCCAAAAATCAACGCCAGATATGTTGATACCCCGTCCGTCGGAAATCTTTTTCGATGGTCGTGGTTCCTTTGAAGAAATACACAGCGAGGACGTTGTGAACGGTCGGGCTTATTCCGCCCGACGGTTCCGCTCTCGTGTGTGTTGACCGGATAACCGGTACACATTCACGGAGAGTTTGATCCTGGCTCAGGACGAACGCTGGCGGCGTGCTTAACACATGCAAGTCGAACGATGAACCACTTCGGTGGGGATTAGTGGCGAACGGGTGAGTAACACGTGGGCAATCTGCCCTTCACTCTGGGACAAGCCCTGGAAACGGGGTCTAATACCGGATAGCACTCTCACGGGCATCTGTGGGGGTTGAAAGCTCCGGCGGTGAAGGATGGGCCCGCGGCCTATCAGCTTGTTGGTGAGGTAATGGCTCACCAAGGCGACGACGGGTAGCCGGCCTGAGAGGGCGACCGGCCACACTGGGACTGAGACACGGCCCAGACTCCTACGGGAGGCAGCAGTGGGGAATATTGCACAATGGGCGCAAGCCTGATGCAGCGACGCCGCGTGAGGGATGACGGCCTTCGGGTTGTAAACCTCTTTCAGCAGGGAAGAAGCGCAAGTGACGGTACCTGCAGAAGAAGCGCCGGCTAACTACGTGCCAGCAGCCGCGGTAATACGTAGGGCGCAAGCGTTGTCCGGAATTATTGGGCGTAAAGAGCTCGTAGGCGGCTTGTCACGTCGGGTGTGAAAGCCCGGGGCTTAACCCCGGGTCTGCATTCGATACGGGCTAGCTAGAGTGTGGTAGGGGAGATCGGAATTCCTGGTGTAGCGGTGAAATGCGCAGATATCAGGAGGAACACCGGTGGCGAAGGCGGATCTCTGGGCCATTACTGACGCTGAGGAGCGAAAGCGTGGGGAGCGAACAGGATTAGATACCCTGGTAGTCCACGCCGTAAACGGTGGGAACTAGGTGTTGGCGACATTCCACGTCGTCGGTGCCGCAGCTAACGCATTAAGTTCCCCGCCTGGGGAGTACGGCCGCAAGGCTAAAACTCAAAGGAATTGACGGGGGCCCGCACAAGCAGCGGAGCATGTGGCTTAATTCGACGCAACGCGAAGAACCTTACCAAGGCTTGACATACGCCGGAAACGTCTGGAGACAGGCGCCCCCTTGTGGTCGGTGTACAGGTGGTGCATGGCTGTCGTCAGCTCGTGTCGTGAGATGTTGGGTTAAGTCCCGCAACGAGCGCAACCCTTGTCCTGTGTTGCCAGCATGCCCTTCGGGGTGATGGGGACTCACAGGAGACCGCCGGGGTCAACTCGGAGGAAGGTGGGGACGACGTCAAGTCATCATGCCCCTTATGTCTTGGGCTGCACACGTGCTACAATGGCCGGTACAATGAGCTGCGATGCCGTGAGGTGGAGCGAATCTCAAAAAGCCGGTCTCAGTTCGGATTGGGGTCTGCAACTCGACCCCATGAAGTCGGAGTTGCTAGTAATCGCAGATCAGCAGTGCTGCGGTGAATACGTTCCCGGGCCTTGTACACACCGCCCGTCACGTCACGAAAGTCGGTAACACCCGAAGCCGGTGGCCCAACCCGTTTACGGGAGGGAGCTGTCGAAGGTGGGACTGGCGATTGGGACGAAGTCGTAACAAGGTAGCCGTACCGGAAGGTGCGGCTGGATCACCTCCTTTCTAAGGAGCACATAGCCGACTGCGAGCAAATGTCTCGCACGGTTGCTCATGGGTGGAACGTTGATTATTCGGCACACTTGATCGTCGTCTTCTTCTAGTACTGCTCTTCGGAGTGTGGAACGTTGAGGGGAGCGGGGAGTGTGCCGGGCACGCTGTTGGGTGTCTGAGGGAATGATTTCCTTCAGGTGCCGGCCCCAGTGAACTCGGATCGTAGGTCCGGGGTGGTGGGTGGCTGGTCGTTGTTTGAGAACTGCACAGTGGACGCGAGCATCTGTGGCCAAGTTTTTAAGGGCGCACGGTGGATGCCTTGGCACCAGGAACCGATGAAGGACGTGGGAGGCCACGATAGGCCCCGGGGGAGTCGTCAACCAGGCTTTGATCCGGGGGTGTCCGAATGGGGAAACCCGGCAGTCGTCATGGGCTGTCACCCATACCTGAACACATAGGGTATGTGGAGGGAACGCGGGGAAGTGAAACATCTCAGTACCCGCAGGAAGAGAAAACAACCGTGATTCCGGGAGTAGTGGCGAGCGAAACCGGATGAGGCCAAACCGTATGCGTGTGAGACCCGGCAGGGGTTGCGTATACGGGGTTGTGGGATCTCTCTTTCACGGTCTGCCGGCCGTGAGACGAGTGAGAAACCGTTGATGTAGGCGAAGGACATGCGAAAGGTCCGGCGTAGAGGGTAAGACCCCCGTAGTCGAAACGTCAACGGCTCGTTGGAGAGACACCCAAGTAGCACGGGGCCCGAGAAATCCCGTGTGAATCTGGCGGGACCACCCGTTAAGCCTAAATATTCCCTGGTGACCGATAGCGGATAGTACCGTGAGGGAATGGTGAAAAGTACCGCGGGAGCGGAGTGAAATAGTACCTGAAACCGTGTGCCTACAAGCCGTGGGAGCGTCGCATGCAAGCTTGCTTGTATGTCGTGACTGCGTGCCTTTTGAAGAATGAGCCTGCGAGTTTGCGGTGTGTTGCGAGGTTAACCCGTGTGGGGAAGCCGTAGCGAAAGCGAGTCCGAACAGGGCGGGATAGTAGCGCGCTCAAGACCCGAAGCGGAGTGATCTAGCCATGGGCAGGTTGAAGCGGCTGTAAGAGGTCGTGGAGGACCGAACCCACCAGGGTTGAAAACCTGGGGGATGACCTGTGGTTAGGGGTGAAAGGCCAATCAAACTCCGTGATAGCTGGTTCTCCCCGAAATGCATTTAGGTGCAGCGTCGTGTGTTTCTTGCCGGAGGTAGAGCACTGGATAGGCGATGGGCCCTACCGGGTTACTGACCTTAGCCAAACTCCGAATGCCGGTAAGTGAGAGCGCGGCAGTGAGACTGTGGGGGATAAGCTCCATGGTCGAGAGGGAAACAGCCCAGAGCATCGACTAAGGCCCCTAAGCGTACGCTAAGTGGGAAAGGATGTGGAGTCGCACAGACAACCAGGAGGTTGGCTTAGAAGCAGCCACCCTTGAAAGAGTGCGTAATAGCTCACTGGTCTAGTGATTCCGCGCCGACAATGTAGCGGGGCTCAAGCGTACCGCCGAAGTCGTGTCAATCCAGCATAAGGGCTAACGCCTGCTGGGTTGGGTAGGGGAGCGTCGTCTGCCGGGTGAAGCAGCCGCGGAAGCGAGTTGTGGACGGTTGACGAGTGAGAATGCAGGCATGAGTAGCGATTCACACGTGGGAAACGTGTGCGCCGATTGACTAAGGGTTCCTGGGTCAAGCTGATCTGCCCAGGGTAAGTCGGGACCTAAGGCGAGGCCGACAGGCGTAGTCGATGGATAACCGGTTGATATTCCGGTACCCGCTGTAAAGCGTCAAACATTGAATCCAGTGATGCTAAGCCCGTGAAGCCGTTCCGGACCCTTCGGGGAATGGAAAGTGGTGGAGCCGGTGACCCGAGTTGGTAGTAGGTGAGTGATGGGGTGACGCAGGAAGGTAGTCCATCCCGGGCGGTGGTTGTCCCGGGGTAAGGGTGTAGCCCGAGTGGTAGGTAAATCCGCCACTCACATGGGGTGAGACCTGATGCCGAGCCGATTGTGGTGAAGTGGATGATCCTATGCTGTCGAGAAAAGCCTCTAGCGAGTTTTATGGCGGCCCGTACCCTAAACCGACTCAGGTGGTCAGGTAGAGAATACCGAGGCGTTCGGGTGAACTATGGTTAAGGAACTCGGCAAAATGCCCCCGTAACTTCGGGAGAAGGGGGGCCATCACCGGTGAGAGCACTTGCTGCTTGAGCTGGGGGTGGCCGCAGAGACCAGCGAGAAGCGACTGTTTACTAAAAACACAGGTCCGTGCGAAGCCGTAAGGCGATGTATACGGACTGACGCCTGCCCGGTGCTGGAACGTTAAGGGGACCGGTTAGTCCTGTTTCGACGGGGCGAAGCTGAGAACTTAAGCGCCAGTAAACGGCGGTGGTAACTATAACCATCCTAAGGTAGCGAAATTCCTTGTCGGGTAAGTTCCGACCTGCACGAATGGCGTAACGACTTCTCGACTGTCTCAACCATAGGCCCGGTGAAATTGCACTACGAGTAAAGATGCTCGTTTCGCGCAGCAGGACGGAAAGACCCCGGGACCTTTACTACAGTTTGATATTGGTGTTCGGTTCGGCTTGTGTAGGATAGCTGGGAGACTGTGAACTCTGGACGCCAGTTCAGGGGGAGTCGTCGTTGAAATACCAGTCTGGTCGTGCTGGATGTCTAACCTGGGTCCGTGATCCGGATCAGGGACAGTGTCTGATGGGTAGTTTAACTGGGGCGGTTGCCTCCTAAAGAGTAACGGAGGCGCCCAAAGGTTCCCTCAGCCTGGTTGGCAATCAGGTGTTGAGTGTAAGTGCACAAGGGAGCTTGACTGTGAGACCGACGGGTCGAGCAGGGACGAAAGTCGGGACTAGTGATCCGGCGGTGGCTTGTGGAAGCGCCGTCGCTCAACGGATAAAAGGTACCCCGGGGATAACAGGCTGATCTTCCCCAAGAGTCCATATCGACGGGATGGTTTGGCACCTCGATGTCGGCTCGTCGCATCCTGGGGCTGGAGTCGGTCCCAAGGGTTGGGCTGTTCGCCCATTAAAGCGGTACGCGAGCTGGGTTTAGAACGTCGTGAGACAGTTCGGTCCCTATCCGCTGCGCGCGCAGGAACATTGAGAAGGGCTGTCCCTAGTACGAGAGGACCGGGACGGACGAACCTCTGGTGTGCCAGTTGTTCTGCCAAGGGCATGGCTGGTTGGCTACGTTCGGGAGGGATAACCGCTGAAAGCATCTAAGCGGGAAGCCTGCTTCGAGATGAGTGTTCCCACCCCCTTTGAGGGGTTAAGGCTCCCAGTAGACGACTGGGTTGATAGGCCGGATCTGGAAGCCCTGTAAGGGGTGGAGGTGACCGGTACTAATAGGCCGAGGGCTTGTCCTCAGTTGCTCGCGTCCACTGTGTTAGTTCTGAGGCAACGACCGTGTCATGTTTCCGGTTGGAACTTCATAGTGTTTCGGTGGTCATAGCGTGAGGGAAACGCCCGGTTACATTCCGAACCCGGAAGCTAAGCCTTACAGCGCCGATGGTACTGCAGGGGGGACCCTGTGGGAGAGTAGGACACCGCCGAACTCCTTTTACAGCTCTGGCTCTTGGGCATCATGCCCAAGAGCCAGAGCTTTTTTGCGTTGAGGTAAGGTCAGGGAGCATCGTTGGTTCGTTCCCACAGGAGGCTCCCGGGTGGAGGTCCAGGAGACCCGCGTCCAGACAGACCGGGTCCTCACCATCCCCAACATCCTCAGCATGGCTCGCCTTGTCGGCGTGCCTGTTTTCCTGTGGCTGATCCTCAGGCCCGAGTTCGGAGGGCCCAAGAGCGATGGCTGGGCGCTCCTCGTGCTGATGCTCAGCGGAGTGAGCGACTACCTGGACGGCAAGCTCGCACGACGTTGGAACCAGATCAGCAGCCTTGGCCGGCTTCTTGATCCCGCTGCGGACCGGCTCTACATTCTCTCGACGCTGGTTGGACTCACCTGGCGGGAGATTCTGCCGATTTGGTTGACCGCTGTACTTCTGGCGCGAGAGTTGGTCCTGCTGGTCATGGTGGGCATCCTCAGGCGCCACGGCTATCCGCCCCCGCAGGTGAACTTCCTGGGCAAGGCGGCCACGTTCAACTTGATGTATGCCTTCCCTCTGCTGTTGCTCAGTGACGGAAGTGGATGGATCTCGTCACTTGCTGCTATTTTCGGCTGGGCGTTCGCCGGATGGGGTACAACGCTGTACTGGTGGGCAGGAGTCCTCTACGTGGTACAAGTCCGCCGCCTGGTCCGTGCGGACGCATCCATGGCCGATTGAACTCGCGGATTGAGACGGGCGTAGTCCCGCGAATGGCCCGCGACGGAAATATGCGGGACAATCTGGACGGGTGAAGTCGGCTAGACCGTCGTCTCTTCGAGGAGGACGCTTCCGACATGAAGGCCGTCGTGATGGCCGGAGGCGAAGGCACACGCCTTCGCCCTATGACCTCAAGCATGCCCAAGCCGCTCCTGCCTGTGGCCAACCGCCCGATCATGGAGCATGTTCTGCGGCTGCTCAAAAGGCATGGGCTCACCGAGACCGTCGTCACCGTCCAGTTCCTGGCCTCGCTGGTCAAGAACTATTTCGGTGACGGTGAGGAGCTCGGAATGGAGCTCACTTATGCCAACGAGGAGAAGCCACTCGGTACTGCCGGAAGCGTCAAGAACGCCGAAGAGGCGTTGAAGGACGATGCTTTCCTCGTCATCTCCGGCGATGCACTGACCGACTTCGACCTCACTGAACTGATCCGTTTCCACAAGGAGAAGGGCGCACTGGTCACTGTCTGTCTGACGCGTGTGCCCAATCCGCTGGAATTCGGTATCACCATCGTCGATGAAGAGGGCCGGGTCGAGCGGTTCCTCGAGAAACCGACCTGGGGGCAGGTCTTCTCGGACACCGTGAACACCGGTATCTACGTCATGGAGCCCGAGGTCTTCGACTATGTCGAGCCCGATGTGCCCGTCGACTGGTCCGGCGATGTCTTCCCTCAGCTGATGAAGGAGGGCAAGCCTGTCTTCGGCTATGTCGCTGAGGGCTACTGGGAGGACGTCGGTACCCATGAGAGTTATGTGAAGGCACAGGCCGACGTCCTGGAGGGCAAGGTCGACGTCGAGCTCGACGGGTTCGAGATCTCTCCGGGCGTGTGGGTGGCGGAGGGCGCCGAGGTGCATTCCGACGCTGTGCTCCGCGGTCCTCTCTATATCGGGGACTACGCAAAAGTCGAGGCCGGCGCCGAAATTCGAGAGCACACGGTCGTGGGCTCGAACGTGGTCGTCAAGAGCGGGGCGTTTCTGCACAAGGCCGTGGTGCACGACAACGTGTACGTGGGGCAGCACAGCAATTTGCGTGGCTGTGTCGTCGGCAAGAACACCGACATCATGCGCGCCGCCCGGATCGAGGACGGCGCCGTGATCGGGGACGAGTGCCTGATCGGTGAAGAATCGATCGTTCAGGGCAACGTTCGCGTCTACCCCTTCAAGACCATCGAGGCCGGTGCCTTCGTCAACACCTCGGTGATCTGGGAGTCCAGGGGTCAGGCACATCTCTTTGGGGCTCGTGGGGTCTCCGGAATCCTGAACGTGGAGATCACACCCGAACTCGCTGTGCGGCTCGCCGGCGCCTACGCCACGACCCTCAAGAAGGGCTCCACGGTCACTACGGCCCGCGACCACTCGCGTGGTGCACGGGCCCTGAAGCGGGCAGTCATTTCCGCACTGCAGGCCAGCGCCATCGACGTACGAGATCTGGAGAACGTACCGCTGCCCGTGGCGCGGCAGCAGACCGCGCGGGGCAGTGCCGGTGGAATCATGATCCGGACCACTCCGGGGGTGCCGGACTCCGTGGACATCATGTTCTTCGACGGGCAGGGTGCCGATCTTTCGCAGGGCAGCCAGCGGAAGTTGGACCGGGTGTTCGCACGGCAGGAGTACCGGCGGGCGTTCCCGGGTGAGATCGGTGATCTGCACTTCCCGGCCAGCGTCTTTGACTCGTACACCGGGTCACTGCTGCGGAATGTCGACACCACCGGGATCACCGAGTCCGGGCTCAAGGTCGTCGTGGACGCCTCGAACGGCAGCGCCGGGCTGGTGCTGCCGAGCCTGCTCGGCAAGTTGGGCGTGGACTCGTTGACCATCAATCCCGGTCTGGACGAGTCCAGGCCCACGGAGACGGCGGATGCGCGGCGGTCGGGGCTGGTGCGGCTGGGAGAGATCGTGGCGTCCGCCCGGGCCGCGTTCGGGGTGCGGTTCGATCCTGTCGGCGAGCGGCTTTCGCTGGTCGACGAGAAGGGACGGATCGTCGAGGACGACCGGGCGTTGCTCGTCATGCTCGACCTGGTGGCCGCGGAGCGGCGCAGCGGGCGTGTGGCGCTGCCGGTGACGACCACGAGGATCGCCGAGCAGGTGGCGGCGTACCACGGGACGCAGGTCGAGTGGACGACCACCTCGCCCGACGATCTCACCCGGGTCGGACGCGACGACTCGACGATCTTCGGCGGGGACGGCCGGGGTGGGTTCATCGTCCCGGAGTTCAGCAGCGTCTTCGACGGTACGGCGGCCTTCGTGCGCCTGATCGGGCTGGTCGCGCGGACGCAGCTCACGCTCAGCCAGATCGATGCGCGGATTCCGCGGGCGCATGTCATCAAGCGGGATCTGGCGACTCCCTGGGCCGTCAAGGGGCTTGTCATGCGGCGGGTCGTGGAGGCTGCCGGAGACCGCTTCGTGGACACCACGGACGGTGTGCGGGTGGTGGAGACCGACGGGCGCTGGGTGATGGTGCTGCCCGACCCGGCCGAGGCGGTCACGCACCTGTGGGCAGAGGGCCCCGATGACGCCTCCGCGCAGGCTCTGCTCGACGAGTGGTCGGCGGTCGTGGACAGCGCCGGGCGCTGAAAAACTCAGCACGCGCGCGTGCCGGACAAGTGTCCTCACGGGGGCCTGTCCGGCACGCCGGTGGGGCCATTCGGAGGTAGTGGCCGCGACATGCGACGATGTGCGGCATGCCGCAGCAGCCCCCCGTTCGGAGCACACCCACGCGTCCTGCGCGTCCGGATGCCTCCATGTCGCTGCTCACCAACGTGATGGACCACAGCCTCGACGACGGGTACGCCGAAGCGGCGGCCCGGAAAGAGGCCGCCGGCGGCATGCCCAAGACCCTCAGGGCGAAACTGGGCCTTGCCGTCGGTCTGGTGCTGGCGGCGCTCGTCGTCACCGTCGGAGCCGCACAAGCGCGTGTCGCCGCTCCTGTCGTGGCGAAGGAGCGCGAGGAACTGATCGACCGCATCGACCGTGAGACCACGGCCGCGGACCAGCTCGAGGACTCCGTCGACCAACTGCGCGCCGAGGTGAGTACGCGGCAGCGCGAGGCTCTGAAGCGGAGCGGCGGCAGTGATCGGGCGGAATTGGTGGGTCTGCTGTCGGGGGCTACGGAGGTGCACGGCCCCGGTGTGAAGCTGGTCGTCGACGACGCCGAGGAAGCGTCGACCGGCGGCGACGGTGATCCACGTGAGACCTCAGGGTTCTCCGACACCGGACGGGTGCGCGACCGTGACATGCAGCGCGTGGTGAACGGGCTGTGGGAGTCGGGGGCCGAAGCCGTCTCCATCAACGGGCAGCGGCTGACGGCGCTGTCGGCGATCAGGGCCGCCGGTGACGCCATACTGGTCGACAACAAGCCGCTGGTGCCGCCGTACACGGTGCTCGCGGTGGGGGACGGGAAGCGGCTGAGCACCAGGTTCCAGAACAGCGCCGACGGGCTGTATCTGAATGCCCTGCAGGAGGACTACGGCATCCGGACCTCCATCTCCGCGGAGGAGGACCTCCGGCTGCCCGCCGCACCGAGTGTGACCGTACGAACAGCACAGCCGAAAACCGAGAAGGGCACATCGTGATCGCCGTACTGGGCCTCGTCGTGGGAGTCGTGGCCGGCCTGTTGGTCCGGCCGGAGGTTCCGGCGGTCGTCGAGCCTTATCTGCCGATCGCCGTCGTGGCGGCGCTCGACGCTGTCTTCGGGGGTCTGCGGGCCATGCTCGACGGCATCTTCGACGACAAGGTCTTCGTCGTGTCGTTCCTGTCCAACGTTGTCGTGGCCGCGTTGATCGTGTTCCTGGGCGACAAGCTGGGCGTTGGGGCTCAGCTGTCCACCGGCGTCGTCGTGGTCCTCGGCATCCGTATCTTCTCCAACGCCGCCGCGATCCGTCGGCATGTGTTCCGGGCGTGAGGCCGATGAGCGACAAAGACGAGGCGGCGGAGAACAGGCTGCGCAAGGAACTCCCCGACGAACTTCCCGCGGTGGCTGCCCAGGCAGAGGAAAAGGCCGCTGCGGAAACGCCGGCTGAGGACGCCCCCGCTGCGGCGGAGCCCGAGCTGACCGGACGGCAGCGGCTGGTGCAGGGGATCTGGCCGCCGCGCGTCACCCGCGCCCAACTCATCGTCGCCCTGCTGCTGTTCGGCCTCGGCTTCGGCCTGGCTGTCCAGGTGGCCTCCAATAGTGACGGCGACAGCGCCCTGCGCGGTGCGCGCCAGGAGGATCTCGTGCGCATCCTCGATGAACTGGATGACCGTACCCAGCGTCTTGAGGACGAGAAGCAGGGGCTCGAGAAGCAGCGCGACGAGCTGGAGAACAGTTCGGACCAGGCCGAGGAGGCCCGGAAGCAGACACTCGAGAAGGAGCGGCAACTCGGCATCCTGGCGGGCACGGTGGCCGCGCAGGGGCCGGGCATCACGGTGACCATCGACGACACGAAGGGGACGGTCAAGGCGGACATGCTGCTCGACGCGATCCAGGAGCTGCGTGCGGCCGGCGCGGAGGCGATCCAGGTGAACGGCGTACGAGTCGTCGCCGGCTCTTACCTGACGGACTCCGGCAACAGCGTGAGCGTCGACGGGAACAAGATCAACGCTCCCTATCGTTTCAAGGTCATCGGCAAGCCGCAGGACCTCGAACCGGCGCTCAACATCCCAGGAGGCGTGGTGCAGACTCTCGAGAAGGAGCAGGCCACCGTGACCGTCGAGCGGTCCAGCAAGATCGTTGTGGACGCCTTGCGAGCGGCGAAGCGGCCTGACTACGCTCGGTCGTCCTCCCAGTGAACCGGGGGTGCATGGGGGACGTCCGGCGAGGGCAAGACGTTGCGGGGGGTCGGCGCACCGAATGGGTGGTGCGTGGTGGAAACTGTCTGGTGGATACGGACGTTGTGAGGATGTCCGGGTCGACCGGTGAGTGCAATCAGGGTTCGTCCTGCCCCACGGGCGGGTCTGTTTCGGTCAAGGGGAATCGCCCGTGAAGTTGTTTGCGAAGTTGTTCGGCAAGAGCGCGCGAGAGGGTCGTGAAAACGCCACGGCTCGTCATCGCGCGCAGCCCGACGCGGAAGGTCAGCGCCCGCTGTTCCGGGACCAGGTCGGTGGTCCGGGAGGTGACATTTCGGGAGGTCAGGGCGCGCCGTCTGTTGACCCTGCGCAGTCCGGCGGCATAGGTTTCGGGCAACCGTCAACCTCAGGTGCGGGTGGAGGATTTTCCGCCGACCCGTACGCGTCCAACGCCCCGGCGGGGCAGCCGCGGCAGGAGGATCCGTCCATGTCGGCCCTGGTATGTACGAGGTGCGGTAACCGCAACGCGGAGAACAGCCGCTTCTGCTCCAATTGCGGTGCCCCGCTGCGGTCCGGGGCCGCAGCCGAGCGTCCGTCCGAGACGACTTCCACGATCTCCATCTCCGGCCTTGAGGCGTACGACGCCGAGGTCACCGGCCAGACGCAGATGCCGATGCTCTCCCCGGAGGCGCAGGCGGCCGTCGACGCGCTGCCGCTGGGCTCGGCGCTGCTGGTGGTGCGCCGCGGGCCGAATTCCGGCAGCCGCTTCCTCCTGGACAGCGACCTGACCACCGCCGGGCGGCATCCGCAGAGCGACATCTTCCTGGACGACGTGACGGTCTCCCGGCGGCATGTGGAGTTCCGGCGCAGCCCCGACGGCTCGTTCACGGTGGCCGACGTGGGCAGTCTGAACGGCACGTATGTCAACCGCGAGCGCATCGACCAGGTCGCCCTGTCGAACGGTGACGAGGTGCAGATCGGCAAGTACCGGCTGGTCTTCTACGCGAGCCAGCGGGGCTACTGACCCTCCCCCGGGCGCCGTCCGGGGGGACCCCCAGGGAAGGTCCATGCTTCAAACACCGAGCGGCGGTGCCGGAGCCGGTACCGCCGCCACGGACAGTGGGCTGATGAGCATCGGCACGGTGCTGAACGTGCTGCGCGACGAGTTCCCGGAAGTCACCATCTCCAAGATCCGTTTCCTGGAGTCGGAGGGGCTGATCGAGCCGCAGCGGACCCCCTCGGGGTATCGCAAGTTCAGCGCGGACGACGTCGAGCGCCTCGGCCATGTACTGAGGATGCAGCGGGACCACTATCTGCCGCTCAAGGTGATCCGCGAGCATCTGGACGCGATAGCCCGCGGGGAGGCCGTACAACTGCCCGCGCTGGCCCGCCAGCGTGACGGTGAAGCCGCGGTCGAGGCCTCCGAGGCTCCCACGGCGGCCCGGATCGGCCGGGCCGAACTGCTCGCCGCCGCCGAGATCTGCGAGCGGGAGCTGGAGGAGTGGGAGGCGTACGGCCTTATCGCTCCACTGCCGGACGGGGCGTACGACGCGGAGGCGGTCACTGTTGCGTCGCTCGTCTCCGAGCTGGGGCGGTTCGGGATCGAGCCGCGCCATCTGCGGGTCATGAAGGCCGCCGCGGACCGCGAGGCCGGGCTGGTGGACCAGGTGGTCGCCCCACTGAAGCGGCACCGCAATCCGCAGACCAGGGCGCATGCGGAGGCGCGTACCAAGGAACTGGCGGTGCTCACGGTGAAGCTGCACGCCGCGCTGGTGAAGACCGCGCTGGGAGTGCGGTTGCCCTGAGGCGGCCGGGCCGTCGGTCTCCGGATGCGGCACCCGTTTTCGGCCCGACTACCCAAACGTCCCGGGCACGGCCTAGGGTTGCTGTGTGAACGAGCTCGATGTCGTAGGTGTCCGGGTCGAAATGCCCTCCAACCAACCGATCGTGCTCCTGCGCGAAGTGGGAGGCGACCGTTACCTCCCCATCTGGATCGGCCCGGGGGAGGCGACGGCCATTGCTTTCGCCCAGCAGGGCATGGCCCCCGCACGACCGCTGACCCACGACCTGTTCAAGGACGTGCTGGAGGCCGTCGGCCAGGAGCTCACCGAAGTGCGCATCACGGATCTGCGTGAAGGCGTCTTCTACGCCGAGCTGGTCTTCGCCAGCGGCGTCGAGGTGAGCGCCCGCCCGTCCGATGCCATAGCGCTGGCCCTGCGCACCGGGACGCCGATCTACGGCAGCGACGGCGTGCTCGACGACGCGGGAATCGCGATCCCGGACGAGCAGGAGGACGAGGTGGAGAAGTTCCGCGAGTTCCTCGACCAGATCTCGCCCGAGGACTTCGGCACCAGCAGCCAGTGAGCGCGGCGGCCCTGCGGACGCAGCCCCTGTCGGGTCGGTCGATGCCTCGCGGTGGCGCGAAATGCCGGCATGTGCCATTGGCGCGTGAGAGCGTCGGTCAAGCCCCCTCCGAGCGCATTCGGCTAGCCTTTCCCCGCGGTGGGGTACGGGAAACCACTCCTAGGGTGATTATCACTCGGCGTGCCGAGTGTGGCGATCGTTGACGCACCCCTGGTGACTGCCTACCGTCGAGAAGGCAGGTCAAGGACGGAGGTCGGCGTGAGAAGCAGCGGCGACGGTACGGCTGGGGGTGCTCCCGGACATGGCCCGGGGGGAGCGGTCCGTACCCGCTTCACGGCAGCGCGGCCGATCACGCTCCGCAGCACATGGCGGCCGTGCCGAGCAGCGGAGGGGCGACGTCCATGGCGTCCGAGCAGATCGGCTACCGCGGTCCGACGGCCTGCGCGGCCGCGGGCATCACCTACCGCCAACTCGACTACTGGGCGCGCACCGCGCTGGTCGAGCCGAGCGTACGGCCCGCGCACGGGTCCGGAACGCAGCGTCTGTACAGCTTCCGGGACGTCGTCGTCCTGAAGATCGTCAAGCGGTTCCTGGACACCGGGGTGTCGCTGCAGAACATCCGCACCGCCGTCCTGCACCTGAGGGAACGCGGTTTCCGCGACCTGGAGCGCATGACTCTGATGAGCGACGGCGCCACGGTCTACGAGTGCACCTCGCCCGACGAGGTCCACGCGCTGCTCCAGGGCGGCCAGGGCATCTTCGGGATCGCCGTGGGCGTCGTGTGGCGGGACGTCGAGAGCGCGCTTTCCCAGCTGCACGGGGAGCGGATCGACACCGGTGAGACGCTCGTCGGGAACAATCCGGCCGACGAACTGGCGCGGCGGCGGAACCGGGCGGTCTGAGCCCCGTTCCACAGTGTTCACGGGCATTGTCAGTGGCGTAGGGCAGCATCGGACATGTGAGAACCGCGCCCACGATCCTGCATCTCGACATGGATGCCTTCTTCGCCTCGGCGGAGCAGGCGTCCAAGCCGAGCCTGCGCGGGAAGGCCGTCATCGTGGGCGGGCTCGGGCCTCGGGGCGTGGTGGCGACGTGTTCGTACGAGGCGCGCGTCTTCGGGGTTCACTCGGCCATGCCGATGGCGCAGGCCCGGCGGCTCGCGCCGAACGCCGCGTATCTCGTGCCGCGGTTCGGGTTCTACCGGTCGATCAGCGAGCAGGTGATGGGGCTGCTGCGGGATCTTTCGCCGCTGGTGGAGCCACTGAGCCTGGACGAGGCGTTCGTCGATCTGGAGGCGGGTGGGGCGGCGTGGGACGAGGCGTCCGCGCGGCTGGCCGGGGTGAAGCTGCGGGCCGACATACGGGCCGTCACCGGGCTCACCGGGTCGGTCGGACTCGCCGCCTCCAAGATGCTCGCGAAGATCGCCTCGGAGCAGGCCAAGCCCGACGGTCTGGTGGTGATCGAGCCGGGGAGCGAGCGGGCGCTGCTCGGGCCCATGCCGGTGCGGACGCTGCCGGGGGTCGGACCGGCGACGGGCGACCATCTGCGGCGGGCCGGGATCACCACGGTCGACGAGATCGCCGAGGCGGGCGAGGACGAGCTCGTACGACTGCTGGGCAACGCTCACGGACACGCGCTGTACGCCATGGCGCTGGCGCACGACGACCGGCCCGTGGTGGCCGAGCGGGAGACCAAGTCGGTGTCGGTCGAGGACACCTACGACGTGGACATCCACGACCGGGTGCGGGTCGGTCTGGAGGTGCAGCGGCTCGCCGGCCGGTGTGTGCGGCGACTGCGCGGAGCCGGGCTGTCCGGGCGGACCATCGTGCTGAAGGTGCGGCGGTACGACTTCTCCACGCTGACCCGGTCGGAGACCCTGCGCGGGCCCACGGACGATCCCGGGGTGGTGCGCGAGGCCGCGGCCCGGCTGCTGGAGTCCGTGGACACCACGGGCGGGGTGCGGCTGCTGGGGGTGGGCGTCAGCGGGCTCGCCGACTACACACAGGAGGACCTGTTCGCACAGGCGGCCGGGGAGCAGGCGGAGAGTGACGTGGAGGAGCCTGTGCCCGGCGAACCGGCCGAGGTGCAGCCGACGCCCGTGGAGCGGCGGTGGCCGGCGGGGCATGACGTACGGCACGGCGAGTACGGGCACGGATGGGTGCAGGGCAGTGGGCTCGGGCGGGTCACCGTGCGGTTCGAGACGCCCGACTCGGAGCCCGGGAGGGTCCGGACCTTCCGGGTCGACGATCCCGAGCTGGAGCCGGCGGATCCGCTGCCGCTCGTGCCGCGAAGACCCGACGCGCCAAAAGAGCCTGAGGTGCCGGAGGAGCCCGCGGTGCCGGAGGAGCCCGCGGTGCCGGAGGAGCCCGCGGTGCCTCCGGTTCAGGTGTCGTCCGTGCCGGCCAGCTTGCCGAAGTCGCGGTCCGGGAGCGAGGGCGGTGGGGCGACGTCGAGGCCGTAGTGGTGGTAGAGCTGGAGTTCCTGTTCCGGTGAGAGGTGGCGGCCGACGCCGAAGTCGGGGGCGTCCTTGATCAGGGCGCGGTCGAAGGGCACGTGCAGGGCCCCCTCCACCAGCTCGCTGGGCTCCAGGGGGACGAAGGCGTCCCTGCTGAACAGGCCGGTGCGTATCGCGGCCCACTCCGGCACTCCGGTGGCGTCGTCGAGGTAGACCTCGTCGATGGTGCCGATCTTGGTGCCACTGCGGTCGAACGCCTTGCGGCCGATCAGGTTGCGCGGATCGATGTCGGTCTGCACGGGCCCTCCAATTGGTTGCAACTCATCCGTAAGCACCACAAAAGAGCAGATTCACCAAGGTGGCCACTCGAAGGTTGCGGCGTTGACCTCGCTGGTACTCTGGCAGCGGCTGCTGACCCCGTGCGGGAGAGTCCTCCGGACACCACCGGAGGCGCCGAAGGAGCAAATCCTCCCCGGAATCTCTCAGGCTCACGTACCGCACGGACGAGGTCACTCTGGAAAGCAGGGCGGGTGTCGACGGCTTCCGCTCTCACCGACGGTGAAAGCCGGGTGCCCTTGTGCGTCCGGTGAAGCTCTCAGGTTGAGATGACAGAGGGGGAGGCCGTCCGGGCACCCGCGCCGTGGTGTCCCTCGAAGGTCGTGTCAGACCAGGAGGCCTCCGCAATGACCGCCCACCGCATTCCGCTCTCCGAGCTCGAACAGGGAATCCCCTTCGAGCAGCGCCACATCGGGCCCGACCAGGAGGCGCGGGCCAAGATGCTCGCGCAGGTCGGCTACGGCTCCCTCGACGAGCTGACCACCGCCGCGGTGCCGGATGTGATCAAGAACGCCGACGACCTGGAGCTGCCGGGTGCGCGCACCGAGGCCGAGGTGCTGGCCGAGCTGCGCACGCTGGCCGACCGCAATCAGGTGCTCGGCTCCATGATCGGGCTCGGGTACTACGGGACCTTCACGCCGCCCGTCATCCTGCGGAACGTCATGGAGAACCCGGCCTGGTACACGGCCTACACGCCGTACCAGCCGGAGATCTCCCAGGGGCGGCTCGAGGCGCTGCTGAACTTCCAGACCATGGTCGCCGACCTCACCGGGCTGCCGACCTCCGGTGCCTCACTGCTCGACGAAGGCACGGCCGCCGCCGAAGCGATGGCGCTGTCCCGGCGGATGGGCAAGAACAAGAAGGGCCTGTTCCTGGTCGACGCGGACGCGCTGCCGCAGACCATCGCCGTGATCGAGACGCGGGCCGAGCCGACCGGCGTCGAGGTCGTCGTCGCCGACCTCTGCGAGGGCATCCCGGCCGAACTCGCCGAGCGTGAGATCAACGGCGTGCTGATCCAGTACCCGGGCGCCTCCGGTGCCGTACGCGACATCAAGCCGGTCATCGACCGGGCGCACGAGCTGGGCGCGCTCGTCACCGTCGCCGCCGATCTGCTCGCGCTGACGCTGCTGAAGTCGCCGGGTGAGCTGGGTGCCGACATCGCCGTCGGTACGACGCAGCGGTTCGGTGTGCCGATGGGCTTCGGCGGGCCGCACGCCGGCTACATGGCCGTACACGAGAAGTTCGCGCGCAGCCTGCCCGGACGGCTGGTGGGCGTGTCTGTCGACGCGGACGGGCACAAGGCGTACCGGCTCGCTCTGCAGACGCGTGAGCAGCACATCCGTCGCGAGAAGGCGACCAGCAACATCTGCACCGCCCAGGTGCTGCTCGCCGTGATGGCCGGAATGTACGCCGTCTACCACGGGCCCGAGGGGCTGAAGGGCATCGCCGGCCGGACGCACCGGTATGCGTCGATCCTCGCCGAGGGGCTGCGGAGCGGTGGTGCCGAGGTCGTCCACGGCGCCTACTTCGACACTGTCACCGTCCGGGTTCCGGGGCAGGCGGCCGAGGTCGTCGCCGCCGCGCGTGAGAACGGCGTCAACCTGCGGCTGGTGGACGCCGACCTCGTGTCGATCGCCTGCGACGAGACCACGAATCGGGCCCAAGTGGGCGCCGTATGGACCGCGTTCGGGGTCGAGGCCGACATCAAGGCGCTGGACTCCGCCGCTGAGGACTCGCTGCCGGACGCGCTGCTGCGCGCCGACGAGTACCTGACCCACCCCGTCTTCCACCAGCACCGTTCCGAGACCGCGATGCTGCGCTATCTGCGCCGGCTCGCCGACCGGGACTACGCGCTGGACCGCGGCATGATCCCGCTGGGCTCCTGCACCATGAAGCTCAACGCCACCACCGAGATGGAGCCGGTCACCTGGCCCGAGTTCGGGCAGCTGCATCCCTTCGCGCCCGCCGAGCAGGCGCAGGGCTACGTCACGCTCATCCGTGAGCTGGAGGAGCGGCTCGCCGAGGTCACCGGGTACGACAAGGTGTCGCTGCAGCCCAACGCCGGTTCGCAGGGCGAGTTCGCCGGGCTGCTCGCCGTACGCGGGTATCACCGGGCCAACGGGGACGAGCAGCGGACCGTGTGCCTCATTCCGTCCTCGGCGCACGGGACCAACGCCGCCAGTGCCGTCATGGCGGGGATGAAGGTCGTCGTCGTGAAGACCGCCGAGGACGGCGAGATCGACGTGGCGGATCTGCGGGCGAAGATCGAGCAGTACCGCGACGAGCTGTCGGTGCTGATGATCACGTACCCGTCGACGCACGGTGTGTTCGAGGAGCACGTCGCCGACATCTGCGCGCAGGTGCATGAGGCGGGTGGCCAGGTGTACGTCGACGGCGCCAACCTCAACGCCCTTGTGGGGCTTGCCAAGCCGGGGCACTTCGGCGGTGACGTCTCGCATCTGAATCTGCACAAGACCTTCTGCATTCCGCACGGTGGTGGCGGTCCGGGCGTCGGGCCCGTCGGTGTGCGTGCGCACTTGGCGCCGTATCTGCCGAACCACCCGCTGCAGCCTGCCGCCGGCCCGGAGACGGGTGTCGGACCGATCTCGGCCGCGCCCTGGGGCTCCGCCGGGATCCTGCCGATCTCGTGGGCGTACGTCCGGCTCATGGGCGGCGAGGGGCTCAAGCGGGCCACGCAGGTGGCGGTGCTCAGCGCCAACTACATCGCCAAGCGGCTCGAGCCGCATTACCCGGTGCTCTACACCGGTCCCGGCGGGCTGGTCGCGCACGAGTGCATCATCGATCTGCGGCCGCTGACCAAGGCGACCGGGGTGAGCGTCGACGATGTCGCCAAGCGGCTGATCGACTACGGGTTCCACGCGCCGACGATGTCGTTCCCGGTGGCCGGGACGCTGATGATCGAGCCGACCGAGTCCGAGGATCTGATCGAACTCGATCGGTTCTGCGAGGCGATGATCGCCATACGGGCGGAGATCGAGAAGGTCGGTTCGGGCGAGTGGCCCGCGGACGACAACCCGCTGCGGAACGCGCCGCACACCGCGGCCGCGCTCGGCGGGGAGTGGACGCACGCGTACACACGCGAGGAGGCCGTCTTCCCGGAGGGCGTCTCGGTGTCCGGGAAGTACTGGCCGCCGGTGCGGCGGATCGACCAGGCCTTCGGTGACCGGAACCTGGTGTGCTCCTGCCCGCCGTTGGACGAGTACGAGGACTGAGCTGTACGTCATCGGGGGCTCCGCCGTCATGGCGGAGCCCCCGATGCGTCATGTGGTCGCCAGTGAGACCTCGGTCGACTTGATCAACGCGACCACCGGCGTGCCGGGCGACAGGACCAGGTCCGTGGCGGCCTCCTTGGTGATCGCGGCGGTCAGTTCGCCGCCCTCGACGCCGATCTTCACGGAAGCCATCGCGTTGCCGGTGGTGATGTCGGTGACCATGCCGGGGAGCTGGTTGCGGATGGACAGGCCCTCGACCGGGGCGGTGGCCAGGGACACCTCCGTCGACTTCACGAGGGCACGGACGGCGGAGCCCGGGGTGAGGCCGAGGTCGGTCACGGCTTCCAGGGTGATCGCCGCGGTGAGGCTCTGGCCGCCGGTGAGGCGGACGCCGACGGTTGCCATCACCTCGCCGGGCGTGACAGTGACGACGGTGCCGGGGAGCTGGTTGCGGATGCTCAGGGTCATGGGCATCAACCTAGGGCTCCGGGCGGCTCATGCCGGGTATGCGTGGGTCTGCGTCGCCTTGACCGTTGCCCACACCGGGGCGCCCGGGTGCAGATCGAGTTCGGCGGCGGCGACCGTGGTGAGGTCGGCGGCGAGCGGGAGTTCGCCGGTGAGGTCCGTGCGGATCTGGTCGCCGTGGGTTTCCAGGCCGGCCACTTCGCAGCGCCACAGGTTGCGGGCGCTGGAGCCGGTGGGGCGGTCGCGGTGGAGGGTGACCGCGCTGGGAGGGAAGGCGACGAAGACCGGTCCGGCGAGGTCTTCAGTGGTGGTGATGTCAGGGCCGCCATCGAGGTGGACCGTGTGGCCCGCTGCTTGTCCCTTGTAGAGGTTCAGGCCTACCAGTTGGGCGATGTAGTCCGTACGGGGATGGCGGGCGATGTCGGACGGGGTGCCCTCCTGGACGATTCCGCCGTGCTCGATGACGACCAGTCGGTCGGCCAGCACCATGGCGTCCAGGGGGTCATGGGTGACCAGGACGGCGACTGCCTCGAAGTCGGCCAGGTGGCGGCGGAGTTGGGCACGGACTTCGAGGCGGGTACGGGCGTCCAGGGCGGCGAGTGGCTCGTCGAGGAGGAGTAGGCGAGGGCGGGTGGCGAGGGCGCGGGCGAGGGCTACGCGTTGGGCCTGGCCGCCGGAGAGGTTGCGGGGCTTGGCGGTGGTGTGCGCGGTGAGGCCCATGCGGTCCAGCCACTCGGCCGCCTGGGCGCGGGCCCCGGTCTTGGTGGCGCCCTGGCAGCGGGGGCCGAAGGCGACGTTGTCCAGGGCGGTGAGGTGGGGGAAGAGGAGGTAGTCCTGGAAGACGACGCCGACCGGGCGGGATTCCGGGGGTGTGTGGTGCAACTCGGTGCCGTCCAGGTGGAGGTGGCCGGCGGTGAGGGGGGTGAGGCCGGCGAGGGCGCGGAGGGCGGTGGTCTTGCCTGCGCCGTTGGGGCCGAGTAGGGCGATTACCTCGCCGGGGGCGGCGGTGAGGGTGATGTCCAGGTGGAAGGGGCCACGGGTGACGACCAGGTGGGCGTCCAGGCCGTCTGTGTTCGTGCGGCTGGTGAGCTGGTCGGGGGGTGTGGGGTCGAGGTCGGTCATGGGGTGCACGTCCGAGGGGTGGGCGCGGGGCGGGAGGTTACGTGGTGGGCCGGTGCTGGTGCTGGTGGGTGGGTTTCGCTAGCCCGCGCCGGCGGGGTGCCGCTGCGCCCACCCGTGCCGCCTGGGGGTCCCCAGGCCCTTGAGGCGCTGGGGGAGGCACGACTGCCCGCAGCCAAGCGCTCTGCGGCGAGTGCAGCGATAGGCCGTCGATCGTCCGCGGGCTCCGTTGTGGCTGGTCGCGCAGTTCCCCGCGCCCCTTCGGGCGCTGCCGAACCGCAGCCGGTTTCGCCAGGGCCGCCAAGGGCGGGGATGGGGGCGCGATTGTCCGCCGTTGCGGGGCCGGATTCGCAGGTGTTGCTCATGATGGTGTCATCCATCGGTCCCGAAGCCCTGCCAGGACTGCGATGGAGACGGTCAGGAGGACCAGGCTCAGGGCGATGGCTGCTGCTGGGTCGTTCTGGAGGGCCAGGTAGACGGCCAGCGGCATTGTCTGGGTGCGGCCGGGGAAGTTGCCGGCGAAAGTGATCGTTGCGCCGAACTCGCCGAGGGCGCGTGCCCAGGCCAGGACCGAGCCCGCTGCGATGCCCGGGGCGATGAGGGGCAGGGTGACCCTGCGGAATGCCGTGAAGCGGGAGGCGCCGAGTGTTGTGGCTGCTTCCTCGTAGCGGGGGTCGGCCGCCCGTAGCGTGCCCTCCACGCTGATGACGAGGAACGGCATCGCCACGAACGTCTCCGCCAGGACCACGCCGGTGGTGGTGAAGGGGAGCGTG
The DNA here is from genome assembly GCF_030499575.1 of Streptomyces sp. DG2A-72. Lineage (NCBI taxonomy): Bacteria > Bacillati > Actinomycetota > Actinomycetes > Kitasatosporales > Streptomycetaceae > Streptomyces > Streptomyces sp. DG2A-72. The sequence goes on along the minus strand of NZ_JASTLC010000001.1, from coordinate 1,438,801 downwards.
ATGCCGAACCACTCGTCCAGCCATTGGCCGACGACGCCGTTGCGGCCGAGCGCCAGCAGCAGGGCCACGCCGCCCACCACCGGGGGCAGGACGAGCGGCAGGGTGACCAGGGCGCGGACCAGGCCCCGGCCGGGGAAGTCCGTGCGGGCCAGCAGCCACGCCAGTGGGACGCCGATGACCAGGCTCAGTGCCGTCGCCGCTGTGGCGCACACCAGCGACAGGCGCAGCGCCTCCCACACCTCGGCGCTGGTCAGCTGCTCGGGCAGGGTGCGCCAGGGCGCCCGTACGAGCAGGGCGACGAGGGGGAGCAGCAGGAACGCCAGGCCGAGGAGGGCCGGGATCAGCAGGGGAAGCGGCACCAGGCGGGGGCGGGTGCGGATGCGCGTACGGGCGCGCTCGCTCTCGATCGTCTCGGCCGGCCCTCTCACGGCTTGAGGAATCCCGCCTCGGTCAGGACCTGCTGGCCCGCGGCCGACTTCACCAGCTCCATGAACGCCTTGGCCGCCTCGGGGTTCGGGGCGTCCTTGAGGAGGGTGATCGGATAGTCGTTGATGGCCTCGGCCGACTCGGGGAAGTCCACGCCCTCCACCTTGCCACCCGCCGACTTCACGTCGGTCTTGTAGACCACGGCGGCGTCCGCCTCCTTCAGCTCGACCTTCGTCAGGGCGCTCTTCACGTCCTGCTCGTAGGAGACCGGGGTGAGCTTCAGGTCGCCGGCCTGCAGGGCCTTCTCCGCGGCGGCGCCGCACGGCACCGTCTTGTCGCACAGGACCACCTTCAGGCCGGACTTGGTGAGGTCCTTGAGGGAGGCGATCTTGTCGGGGTTGCCCGGCAGTGTGGCGATCTCCAGCTCGTTGCGGACGAAGGTGGACGGGGTGCCGTCCGCGGCCTTCGCGTCCGTCACGATCGCCATCGTCCTGGCGCTGGCCGCGGCGAAGACGTCGGCCGGGGCGCCGCCCGTGATGCTCGCGGCGAGGCTGTCACTGCCGCCGAAGCTGAAGGTGACCTTCGTGCCCGGGTGCTCCTTCTCGAACTCCTTGCCCAGGGCCGTGAAGCTCTCCTTGAGGGAGGCGGCGGCGAAGACGGTGACGGTGCCGGACAGCTTCGGCGACCCCGATGACGAGGGGTCGGAATCCGCTGCGGAGTCGGACGAAGAGGAGCAAGCCGTCAGGGCCAGCAGCAGTGCGGCCCCTGCGCCGGCCGCCTGCAGGGTCCGGCGGGTCCGGCGCGCGGAACGGGATATCACAGGTCCACTCCCTCTGTCTCCCGGGGAGGGTTCCCAAGGGTCCCCGGGCTCTTCCGATGCGTCGATCATACTGTCGCATCTGCGAGGCGTAAGTCTCCTGTTGCATCGCAAGAGCAGGGGAGAGCGGGCGTAGATGTTCCTATGTGCGGAGATCCGGTTGTGCTCAGGCGCGGTCGATGTGCACGTTCGTCGACTTCACGCGGGCCGTGGCCTCCATGCCGACCTCCAGGCCCAGTTCCTCGACGGCCTCGCGGGTGAGCAGGGAGACGAGACGGTGCGGGCCGGCCTGGATCTCGACCTGGGCGGCGACGTCGCCGAGTTTGATCGCGGTGACGATGCCGGGGAAGGCGTTACGGGCCGAGGTGTACGGGGCCTCCTCGTCGCCGGTTCCCGTCTTCGCGAGTTCGACCGAGAACGCGGCCAGGTCTCGTCCGTCGATGAGCCGTCGCCCGCTGTCGTCGCGATGGGTCGCCATCCGGCCCGCGTCCGCCCAACGGCGTGCGGTGTCCGGGCTCACGCCGAGCAGCCGAGCCGCCTGGCCGATCGTGTAGGACTGCATGCCGGTCACGATAGGGCGGGGAGCGGGTGGTGGTGGACGTGGGGGTTGGCCGTAGTCCGAGCTGAGGGCCTCTCCATCAGGGGAACGAGGCCCTTTCGGCCTGGGGCGATGGGACGCTCGACCCCTCAGGAAATCCCCGAAGCCCTGAGTACCGCCTGCGCGGTCTCGTCGTCGATGCGGTGCCGGAGCCGGCGCAGGACGTCCGAGTCCTTGGAGTTCCGGCACAGCGTGCCGCATTCGAGGGAGCGCCGGACGCCGGTGTCGAGTTCGTGCCAGAGGAGGGGGTTGGCGATCAGGACGCGGGGGTCGAGTTCCAGGCGGTGACCATGGGCGTCGCGCAGGATCAGGTGCGAGGAGACGTCGCCGTACTGGCGTACCGCGACCAGCGCGTCCGTATGGACCGTGTGGCTTGTCAACGGGCCGCGGGTGGTGAGCCAGCCGGGGCCCGCTGTGATGCGCTGGGGGAGGAGGACCGCGAAGACCGTGGCCGCGAGGGTGAGCCACAGCAGGGTGCGGGGCGGGTTGAGAGTGTGCGCGTCCCAGTCGACCATCAGGGCCATCGCGCCGAAGGCGAGAGCACACGCCGCCGCGAACCGGACGCTGCCGCGCCAGTGGCGGTCGTCGGCCGGGCTCGGCGGTCCGCTCGGTCGCATGGGGCCGACGGTACGTCCTCGGTCGTACGGCGGCGGTGTCGTTGACGGGGTTCTGGCGCCGTACGCCCGCATTTTGACGCGATTCCAGCGCACGGCAGCGCGATCGCCGGATACGGGATTCCCTCCCGGTGTCCGCGTCGCGAACCGGCCTCCCCGCTCAGCCCGTGTGCACGCGCGGCCGGCGGGCGCGGTCCGGTTCTGCCCCGCGCAGGACCTCGCGGGTGACCGGGGCGACCTCGCCCTGGCCGAAGAGGAAGAAGCGCAGGAAGTTGGCGAAGGGGTTGCCCTCGGTCCATTCGAAGTAGATGTGCGGGATGCAGCCGGTGGTGTCGCGGACGTGGAGGAGCAGCGCGGCCAGGGCGTTGGAGACGGACGAGGACTCCAGGGACAGGACGCGATAGCGGTTGTGCATGACCTCGCCGCGCACTGTCAGGCCGGACTCGAACTCGGACGGGTCGGTGACCGTCACCTCGACGAAGACGAAGTCCTCCTGCTCGGGGACGTCGTTGTCCTGCCGGATCTGCTCGATCTTGTCCCGGTACTCGGCGATGTCGCGAGCGTCGGGCTCGTTGGCGATGAGCCGGATCTTGCGGCTGGCGATGTCCCGGACGAATCGTTCCGCCATGTCGTCCATCGTCACGCTGGTGACGCGGAGCTCGAAGGCGCGGGCCAGCCGGGAGGCCAGGGACAGGATGATGATGCCCGCGATGAAGCAGGCACCGATCTTCACGCCGTCCGGGCGCTCGAAGACGTTGACGATCGTCGTGTAGAGGAACACCGCCGAAATCACGGCGAAGGCGATGGTCCAGTTTCGCTGTCCGGCCTTCCGCGCCGCGATCGTCACGGCGATCGCGGCGGAGCTGATCAGCACCAGCACACCGGTGGCGTAGGCGCCGCCCTGCGCGTCGACGTCGGCGTCGAAGATCCAGGTCACCAGGAAGGCGATCAGGGTGAAGACGATGACCATCGGGCGCACCGCGCGGGCCCAGTGCGGGGCCATGCCGTAGCGCGGCAGATAGCGGGGCATCAGGTTGAGCAGGCCGGCCATGGCGGAGGCGCCGGCGAACCAGAGGATGGCGATCGTCGAGACGTCGTAGACAGTGCCGAAGGCGCCGCCGAGGTAGTCGTGCGCCAGGAACGCGAGGGCGCGGCCGTTGGCCTGGCCGCCGTCCTCGAACTCCTTCTCGGGGATCAGCAGCGTGGTGATGAAGCTGGTGCAGATCAGGAAGCAGCTCATGATCAGGGCGGCCGCGGTGAGCAGCTTCTTGGTGCCCCGGATCCGGCCCTTCGGGTTCTCCTCGGTGTCCCCCGCATCGCCCTTGACGTGTGGCATCACGGCGACGCCGGTCTCGAAGCCGGACAGGCCGAGGGCGAGCTTCGGGAAGACGATCAGGGCCATGCCGATCATGACGAAGACGTTGCCGTGCTCGGCGGTCAGGGCGCTCGACCAGTCGGTGACGACGTGTCCTTCGGTGATGACGTGCCACAGGCCGACGATCACGACGACGACGTTCAGCGCCAGATAGAGCGCGACCAGGGCGACGGCGACGCCGATCGCCTCCAGGAAGCCCTTGAGGAACACCGCGCCGAGCAGGGCGACGAGCACGAGGGTGATCAGCATCTGCTGGTCGTGCAGGGCGCTGTGCAGATGAGGGTTCTCCACCAGGTGGGTGGAGGCGTCCGCGGCGGAGAGCGTGATGGTGATGAGGAAGTCGGTGGCGGCGAAGCCGAGCAGGGTCAGGACGAAGAGCTTGCCCTTCCAGAAGGTGAGCAGCCGTTCCAGCATCGCGATCGAGCCCTGCCCGTGCGGGCTCTCCTCGGCGACGCGTCGGTAGACCGGCAGCGCGCCCGCCAGGGTGACGATCACGAGGACGATGGTCGCGATGGGTGAGAGCAGGCCTGCCGCGAGGGCCGCGATGCCTGGCTGATAGCCGAGGGTCGAGAAGTAGTCGACGCCCGTCAGGCACATCACGCGGTACCAGGGCTGCCCCTCGGCCGCCTTCGGCTCGGCGTGCGGAGTGTGTTGGGCGCCGCCCTTGCCCATGTCGGACAAGCCCTCCAGCATCCAGGCCCGCAGTCGGCTGGGCGGCTGTTCCGTGGTGGCCATCTGCGTGCTCCTGATGTGCTGCTCAGCGTGCGATTCCGGCCATCACGCGGACGGCCGCACCAGCGTAAGCGGAGAGTGACGCCCGGGCCCACGGATGAGGGGGCCGGAGGCGTCAAGCTTGCGTCAAGACTGGCCGTGTCAGCGTGGGTGGCACATCAAGAAGTGGACTACAGGAGCCCTGTCGCTGCCCTGTCGCTGCCCTTGCGCTGTATGGGCGAAGCGGGGCTCGGTGGCGGCGGTACGGATACTCAGCGTCATGTCCGGGAAGGGCGGGCGAGCGAAGCGCGCCGCTTCTCGCCGCCCACGCCTTCGACATGTACGTCAACTCCCTTGCCGTGCTGTGAAGTTCAAGCGGCGCTCAAGTTCGAGGAGGGCGCCTGGCTGATTGTCATCGCCCTGCGCCTGCTTGTGGTGGCTTTCGAGACCGTGCACCGTCTGCACCGCGGTCCCGAGGACCGGGCTGCGCTGTATGCCTTGGAGCTGGCCTGGGATCCGGGGGTGCCGCTGGTCCGGCTGGACTGTGAGCGTCGCTCGCTGGGGCGCCGCACGCGTACGGCGGGAGACGGACGCCGTGATCTGCCGACTGCGGCTGTGCTGAGACCCGCGCCATACGCGCCGTAAGAGTTCCGTCAAAGCCGCGCAGTGCCCGTGAGGGACCCGTCAATGGCGGCGGTATCCACCACGATCGCGGTCTTCGCGCTGGTGGCGAGTACGGGACCCATATCTGCTCTCAGAACCTCTCCGGAAAGATCAGGGCGAGGAGGGGATCGGAGCCAACCCCGACACCGAGATGCGCTGGCCCGCGTACCTGCGCGGGGTGCTGGCCTTCTCCGTGATCGGCGTTCTCTTCCTGTACGCCCTCCAGCGGCTCCAGGGTGTCCTGCCCGGCTCGCTCGGGTTCGCCTCGATCGATCCGGACCAGGCGTTCAACACCGCCGGTCTGGCCGTGCAGAACTTCGTGTCGGCCGCGGTCGGTATCGCCGTAGCAGTGGCGCTCGTACGAGGGTTCGCGCGTTCCCGTACCGGTGAACTCGGCAACTTCCTGGGCCGACTTGGTGCGTGGTGTCGTACGCATCCTGCTGCCGCTGGCGGCCGTCGCCGCGGTCGTGCTGGTCGCGTGCGGTGTCATCCAGAACTTCTCCGGGATCCATGAAGTCGGTCAGTTCATGGGCGGCCAACAGCAGTGGAGGGGCGGCGCGGTCGCCTCGCAGAAGGCCATCAAGGAGATCGGCACCAACGGTGGCGGCTACTTCAACGCCAACAGTGCCCACGGCGACGGCCGTCTCCCCGCTTTCCTGACCGTCCCCGGACGACACCGTAATGTTCGTCGGCGAAGTCGAATGTTTCGTTGGGTATGGGGAGAGGCTGGCGCATGCGGGCGTACGAGACCCGGTGATCGGTGGCTTCCATGCTGGCCCCTTCGAGTCGGCGCCCGCCAACCCGCTCCTGCCCCACAGCGGCACCGGACTGCCGATCGTGGCCGCGCGTAGGCCCGGTGCGCGAGTCCCACGCGGCGCCGTCGTCCCGCCATCCCCTCGAACCGGCCAGCCACACCTTCGTCGGGCGACGCCGACAGCATCACGGCGGCCGGGTCGCGGCCCGCCTTGGGGGAGAGGTGAGCATGATCGCCCGAATCGGCCCGCTGCGGCAGCGAGTTGCGGTGCGCGCCCTGCTGTCGGGACCGGTCACGCTCGTCGTCGCGACCTGTGCCTCCGACCTCGTACCGCCTTCCGGCCGCCGACGGCGCTCGGCGTCCGCGCCGACGGCCCCGACACGGTCGCCTTCTTCCTCGAGGGCATGGACGGCACGCGCCCTGCGTCAGCAGCGCCGCACGCTCTGGCCCTGACCGCAGATTCGCTGTGTACAAGGGGTTGCCACGCTTTGGCCGCTGTCTCTAGGGTGCGGCAACAACGAAGCTTTCTGGAATTGTTCCGAAACTTTCGGTCCAGCGGGCGGGGCGTGGACGCGCCGTCCCCGTATCCAAGGAGCGCATGATGGGCGACCGGGCACTGTCCCGCCGCGGCTTCCTGGCGGCTTCCGCCGCGGCCGGTCTGGGCATGACGGCACTGAGCGGCTGCGGCGGCGACTCGGACGGAGGATCCTCGGGGACGACCACGGTCGAGTGGTGGAACATCTCCACCACTCAGCCGACCAAGGATGTCTGGGCCGGCCTCGCGAAGAAGTTCGAGGCCCAGAACCCCAAGGTCAAGATAAAGATCGTCCAGTTGGAGAACGACGCCTACAAATCGAAGATGACGGCGCTGACCGCCTCCGGAAAGCTGCCGGACATCTTCCACACCTGGGGCGGCGGCGTCCTGAAGCAGCAGGTCGACGCCGGGCTCGTCGAGGACCTCACGGACCGCACGAAGCCGTGGGCCGACGGTCTGCTGGCGGTCGCGAAGGAGCCGTATCTGCTCGACGACCGGCTGTACGGCGTCCCGTTCGACATCGGCATGATCGGTTTCTGGTACAACAAGGCGCTGTTCAAGCAGGCAGGCATCGCCACGCCGCCCACCACCTGGAGCGGCTTCCTCGACGCGGTCGGCAAGCTGAAGTCCGCCGGTATCACCCCCCTCGCCCTCGCGGGCAAGGAGACCTGGACCGGCATGTACTACTGGGCGTATCTGGCGATGCGCACCGCGGGCGCCGGCGCGCTGGAGAAGGCCAACGACGACAAGGACTTCAGCGGGGCCGACTTCGTCCAGGCCGGACAGCATCTCAAGGAACTCGTCGACCTCCAGCCGTTCCAGAAGGGGTTCCTCGGCGCCGCCTACTCCAGCCCCACCGGCCAGGCCGCAGCCGTCGGCAACGGCAAGGCGGCGATGGAACTCATGGGCCAGTGGGCGCCGGTGGTCCAGGCGGACGCGGGCAAGGGCCTCGGCGACGACCTCGGGTTCTTCCCGTTCCCGGAGGTCGAGGGCGGCAAGGGCGCCATCACCGAGGTGTTCGGCGGGGGCGGCGGACATGCCCTGCGGCAGGGCGCTCCGCAGGCGGCCGTCGACTTCCTGGAGTTCTTCGCCTCCGAGGCGACGGACCTGGAACTGGTCAAGAAGACCGGCGCCATTCCGGTGGTGCCCGGCGCCGAGAGCGCCCTCACCGACCCCAACCTCAAGGCCGTACAAGCTCAGTTGAAGGGCTCCACCGGCTTCCAGCTCTACCTGGACCAGGCGTACGCGCCCGCGCTCGGTCAGGAGGTCAACGACAGTGTGGGCGCGCTGATCGCCGGTTCCAAGTCGCCCGAGCAGGTCACCGAGTCGATCACACAGACCGCGAAGGAAGAGCAGTAGGCCCCGATGACCTCCACGTTCCTTCCGGACAAGCGGACCGGCCCCGACGCCGGCACTCCGCCCCCGGCAGTCAGGGCAGGCCGGGGGCGGGCCCGGCGGCGGGCGCTGAACTGGCTCACCGCGGTCGGCTTCCAACTGCCCGCGCTGGTGCTGTTCCTGGTGCTCGTCCTGCTGCCGATCCTGTTCGCCCTGTACGCCGCCTTCTTCCGCTGGGGCGGCTTCGGCATGCCCTCCGACTACATCGGCGTCGACAACTTCACCCGGCTCTTCGACGACCCGGTTTTCCTGGGCGACCTGTGGCGCTGCCTCGTTCTGGTCCTGCTGTCGCTCGCCCTGCAACTGCCGTTCGCGCTCGCCATGGCCGTCCTGCTCAACCAGCGGATCCGCGGCCGGGCCGTGTACCGGATGCTGTTCTTCGCGCCGTACGTACTGTCCGAGGCCATCACCGGCATCCTGTTCGCCATGATCTTCGCCCCGGACGACGGTCTCGCCGACCATGTCCTGGGCAGCGTGGGCCTGGACGGGCTCGGCGGGACCTGGTTCGCCGATCCCTCCACCGTCATGGCGACCCTGTTCCTCGTCATGACCTGGAAGTACTTCGGCTTCCACATGATGCTCTATCTGGCCGGACTCCAGTCCATCCCGGCCGAGTTGACGGAGGCGGCGCTCATCGACGGCGCGAGCCCTTGGCAGCGCTTCCGCAATGTCACCCTTCCGCTGCTCGCGCCCACCCTGCGCATCAGCGTCTTCCTGTCCGTCATCGGCGCCATCCAGCTCTTCGACCTGGTGTGGGTGACCACCGCGGGCGGCCCCGACCATCACTCCGAGACCATGGCCGTGACCATGTTCCAGTACGGCTTCAAGCGCTATCAGGTCGGCTATGCCAGCGCGATCAGCGTGGTCATGTTCGGCATCAGTCTCGTCTTCGCCCTCGCCTACCAGCGGTTCGTGCTCCGCCGCGACCTCGAAGGGGCGACCACGACCATGCGGGGAGGCCAGAAGTGAAGGCACGGGCGCGGAAACTCCCGGTCCATGTCATCCTCGTCCTCGTCGGCGCGATCATGGGCGTACCGCTGCTCTACGCGGTCATCTCCGGCTTCAAGTCCACCGACGAGCTCTCCCGGAACCCGACCGGGCTGCCCGAGTCGTGGGTGACCTCCAACTACACCGACATCCTCGGCTCGGGTTCCTTCTGGCGGCTGGTCGGCAGCAGCACGTTCATCGCCATCGGTACGACCGTTCTCGTCGTCGCGGTGTCCGCGCTCGCCGCCTTCTCCTTCGCGCGGTTCGCCTTCCGTGGCCGGGAGTTCCTCTTCACTCTGTTCACGATGGGGCTGATGTTCCCCTTCGCGGTGGCGGCGCTGCCGCTGTTCCTGCTGCTGCGCTACCTGGGCCTGCTGGACAACCCGCTGGGCGTGATCCTGCCGCAGGCCGCGTTCGGGCTGCCGATGACCATCATCATCCTGCGCGGCTTCTTCCGGGAGATCCCCGGAGAGCTGGAGGAGGCGGCCACGCTCGACGGGTGCACCCCGCTCGGGTTCTTCTGGCGGGTCCTGCTGCCGATGGCGCGGCCCGCGCTCGGCACCGTCTCCGTGCTCGCCGTCGTCACCAGCTGGAACAACTTCTTCCTTCCGCTGCTGGTGTTCACCGACTCCACGTGGTGGACCATCCCGATCGGCGTCCAGCAGTTCCAGGGCCAGTACTCCGCCGAGTACGCCAGGGTCTTCGCCTACCTCGTCCTGGCCATGGTCCCCGCACTCGCCTTCTACTCCGTCGCCGAGCGTCAGCTCGTCGGCGGCCTCACCGCCGGCGCCACCAAGGGATGACCCGCGCCGGCGGACGTACACCACATCGACCGTGAGGAGTCGCACCATGCGCACCACCCGCACACGGCTCAGACTCACCGGCGCCCTCGTCGCCCTGCTCCTGGCCGCCGGCGTTCCGGCGGCCCAGGCGGGGGAGGACCGGCCGACCCCCGACCAGCCGACCCTCGCCGAACTCGCCCAGCGCCACGGCCGCTACTTCGGCAGCGCCACCGACAACCCCGAGCTCACCGACGAGCCGTACAAGGCGATCCTGGGCACCGAGTTCGACATGATCACCCCCGGCAACGGCATGAAGTGGTACGCCACCGAGCCCCAGCAGGGCGTCTTCGACTTCTCCCAGGGCGACGAGATCGTGAACCTCGCCCGCGCCAACCACCAGCGCGTACGCGGCCACACCCTGGTCTGGCACAGCCAGCTCCCCGACTGGCTCACCTCGCGCGACTGGACGGCCGACGAGCTGAGGGCCGTACTGAAGAAGCACATCCAGACGGAAGTACGCCACTACAGGGGCAAGGTCTACGCCTGGGACGTCGTCAACGAGGCCTTCAACGAGGACGGCACCTACCGGGCGACGATCTTCTACAAGACCCTCGGCCCGGGCTACATCGCCGACGCCCTGCGCTGGGCCCACCAGGCCGACCCGAAGACCAAGCTCTACCTCAACGACTACAACGTCGAGGGGATCGGCCCGAAGAGCGACGCCTACTACCGGCTGGTCAAGGAGCTGAAGGCGCAGGGCGTCCCGATCCACGGCTTCGGCCTGCAGGCCCACCTCGCCCTCCAGTACGGCTATCCGAGCACCCTGGAGGACAACCTGCGCCGCTTCTCCCGCCTGGGACTCGACACCGCGCTCACCGAGGTCGACGTGCGGATGTATGTGCCGTCGGACGACGCCAAGCTCGCCACACAGGCGGAGTGGTACCGGGGCATGACCGAGGCGTGCCTCGCCGTGCGGCGGTGCGTGGGGATCACACTGTGGGACTACACCGACAAATACTCCTGGATCCCGGCGTTCTTCGAGGGTGAGGGCGCGGCGCTGCCCTGGGACGAGGAACTGCGGCCGAAGCCCGCGTACTTCGCGATCCGGGAGGCGCTCAGCTAGCGGGGGCCGTGCTCGACCGCACCACCAGATCCGTGCCCAGCTCCACCCGCGGCGAGTCCGGCTGCTCGCCGCGGGCCAGGCGCAGCACCGTACGGACGGCGAGCTTGCCCATGTCGGCGAGCGGCTGGCGGACGGTGGTGAGCGGTGGGGCCGACCAGCGGACTTCTGGAAGGTCGTCGAAACCGACCAGGCTCATGTCCTCCGGCACCCTGAGGCCCCGCCGCCGCAACGCCTCGATCGCGCCGAGCGCCATCTGGTCGCTGGCCGCGAAGACGGCGGTGGGCGGATCGGGCAGGTCCAGGAGGGCGTTGCAGCCGGCGAATCCGGACTCGGGGTGGAAGTCGCCGGGCACGACGAGGGCGTCGTCGAGTGTGAGACCTGCGCTTTCCAGGGCCGTACGGTAGCCGTCCAGCCGGGCCCGGGAGCACAGCAGCCGGGGCGGCCCGGCGATCAGGCCGATCCTGCGGTGGCCGAGGGCCAGCAGGTGCTCGGTGGCCGCCATGCCGCCGGACCAGTTGGCGGCGCCGATGGTGGGCGCGTCCAGGGCGGGCGAGCCGGCCGGGTCGACGACCACGAGCGGGACACCGAGGATGCGCAGTTCCTCGTACAGCACCGGCTCCAGGGCCGAGGTGACGAGGATGACGCCGTCGGAGGCGCGGGCCCGCAGGTTGCGCATCCACTCGCGGGCGTCGCCCGAGCGTCCGTGGATCGCCGACACCACAGTGCCGACGCCGGCCGTGTGGGCCGCCTCCTCCACACCCCGGATGATCTCCACGGCCCAGGGGCTGTCGAGGCTGTTGAAGACCAGGTCGAGCAGGGCGGCACGGGTGGCGGAGGTCGCGGGGCGCCTGCGGTATCCGTGCCGGCGCAGCAGGTCCTCCACGCGGGCGCGGGTCTGGGGCGACACGTCCGAGCGGCCGTTGACGACCCGGGACACGGTCGGCACCGAGACCCCGGCCTGCCGGGCGATCTCCGTGATGGTGACCCTGCCCCCGTCCTCCGGCGCCTGCTCGGCATCGGCCTCGCGTGCTGCCAATTCCCCACCTCCGTCGACCGGTTGCGCATCCGCCACCGCCGTACCGGACACACGCCTCGAAACTTCCAGGAGTCTTCCGGAAAGCGGGTGGTGTTGGGAAGGGAATGGGGTGAGGCGGACCGGATCACGGGACCGGATCACACACGGGGGACTACGGGGAGTGACCGATGCTCGACATGCGTCGGGGCCGGTTCGCAGGATGGGTCTGCGTCCGGCCCCTCATATCTCCGGGCGGGATGTCCGTCCGCCCGGTGCCGCTCAGGCCGCGGTCATCACCTGTGCACGGTGCGGGGCGATGATCTGGCCGTCGGGCAGAAGCTCACCGGTGTCCTCGAACAGCAGAACGCCGTTGCACAGCAGGCTCCATCCCTGCTCCGGGTGGTGCGCCACGAGTCGGGCGGACTCCCGGTCGGCTGATTCGGCTGTCGGACAGGGTGGCTGGTGCTGGCACATGGGTGGGATCTTTCGCTCTGTCGTGTGGAGTGAGTGGGTTGTCGGGTCTGTCCTGTGGCGTGAAGCCTCGTTCATGGCCGCCCCCGTTTGTATAAGTCGGTCGAACCCAGTGTTGCCCCACGGGCGTCAATCCGCAGGGATTTAGCGGCACCGCTTCTCACAGGTTCAGGACGCATCACCCGCGCGGAGGGTTCATTCCAACTGCACTGCCACTTCGGGTGGTTCGGGATGGTCGGATGGGGCTAGTCAGGACGGGGAGACGGACCCTTTTCGGCTCGTTCGAGCGCGGTAATGCTCGTGCGAGCGTGATAAGGCTTGATGGGGGTTCCAAGCGCGTACAAGTATTCCTGTAGCGCGTACGAGCGTACGGGTACCGGAAACAGCGTCGTACCCCGCTACCCGGAATTCCGGCGGCGGGGTACGAGGGTGTTTCGCGGGACGGGTCGGTCAGGCGGGCTGGCCGAGCAGCGGGGCGGGTGTCACTCGGTGGGTGAGCATCGGAAGGAGCTCGGCGACCTGGTGCGGCCGGTGTGCCGCGATGCCGGGCGGGGCCGGCGCCAGCGGGACGAGCAGGTCGGTCGCGGCGGGGTGGCCGGTGGTGCCGTCCGAGGAGCAGTCGCCGTGCAGCCACAGCGTGAGCATGTACAGGCCGGGCAGCGACAGCAGGCGCGGCTGGTAGGCCCCGGTCACCGACTCGGCCTGGCGCAGCGCGCGCTCGGTGGAGGCGACGTACGGGCCCTCGAAGAAGTGCGAGAAGGCCCAGCCGTCAGGGGTCAGCATGGTCTCGGCCGCGGCCACCGCACGGTCGCCGCAGCGGATCAGGAAGCGCCACCCGGCCAGCCGTGTCGCGGACACGCCCTCGGAGGTGATGCGGTCGAGTACGTGCACGGGCAGTGGGAGTTCGGGAGTGGCGGTGCCCTGCGCGGTGCGCAGGGCGGGAGTCCGGGCCTCGCGGACCGCGGTGGGGGAACCGAGGGCGGTGAGGACGGAGCGAAGGGCGGGCGCTGGAGCCGGGGGGACATGCAGCGGCATGGTGGGTCGCCTCTCATTCGACAGGCACAGTGGCGCGAGGGCGTGGCGGGGGCGGACGGCGCTGTCAGCTCGCGGGGTCAGAGAGGCGGGGGCCGGGGTCTGGGGATGCGTGGGTGTGAGTGAAGCCTGCCGCACGTCACCTGACGGCAGGAACCCGGACCGGGGCGCCAACCCTCTGCCTTGTTCGCGGAGTTTATACGACACGTGTTCAGATTGTGTTTCGTCTAGCTGTTTCCGGGGACTTCGGCAAGGGTCCATTCGGTCGGCGACAAGCGGGAATCATCCCGGTTCCGAACCCGTCGCCCGGCGATGACCTCGGGAAATGTGGATGAAGCGGTCGGCCAATACTCGTCGGTGTTTTTCACGAGTTGGCAAGGTGCCGGAAACTGCACTATGTGCCATGCCCGGTGAATGTGCCGCCGGTCACGTCCGCCAGGGTAGCGCGCGCCCGCTCCGCCCGCGACGTTATCGATCGCTTCGGCTGGGCATCATCCCACCTGACCCGGGACACCGGCGGCCGGACCTGATCGGCCTGCCCATTCGAGGAGGGACGCTTCGATGGGGGAGAAGGTCGTGGCAGGCGGGTTCGACCTGTCCGATCGGCAGCGGCACCGCGGCAAGCTCCGGGAGTGCCTGACGGGACTGGAGCGGCTTCTGGCGGAGCAGCGGTTCGATCGCCCGAAGAACCTCATGGGGCTGGAGATCGAATTGAATCTCACCGGTGCCGACGGCATGCCGAAAATGCTGAATGCGCAAGTACTGGAGAGGATCGCAAGCCGAGATTTCCAAACAGAACTCGCCATGTTCAACCTGGAAGTCAACATAGCCCCACATCGCTTGACCGGGCGGGTATTCGACCGGCTCGCCGAGGAACTGCGCACCTCACTGGCATATGCCGACCGGAAAGCGCGCGAGGTCGATGCGGGCATCGTGATGATCGGTATTCTGCCGACACTCGACCGCGACGACCTGGTCTCCACGAACCTCTCCGACGTCGACCGCTACACCCTCCTCAACGACCAGATCGTGGCCGCCCGCGGCGAGGACTTCGTGCTCGACATAGCGGGCGTGGAGCATCTGCGCTGCACCTCCAGGTCCATCGCGCCGGAAGCCGCCTGCACTTCGGTCCAACTGCACCTCCAGGTCACGCCGGGCCGCTTCGCCGCCGTGTGGAACGCCGCGCAGGCCGTCGCCGCCGCACAGATCGCCGTGGGCGCCAACTCGCCCTTCCTGTTCGGCCGCGAGCTGTGGTGCGAGTCCCGGCCGCCGCTGTTCCAGCAGTCCACCGACACCCGCCCGCCCGAGCTCCAGGCCCAGGGCGTCCGGCCGCGCACCTGGTTCGGCGAACGGTGGATCTCCTCGGCGTACGACCTCTTCGAGGAGAACCTGCGCTTCTTCCCGGCCCTGCTGCCGATCTGCAACGACGAGGACCCCCTCGCCGTCCTCGACGCGGGCGGCACCCCGAAACTCGCCGAACTCGTCCTGCACAACGGCACCGTGTACCGCTGGAACCGGCCCGTCTACGGCATCGCCGACGACATCCCGCACCTGCGCGTCGAGAACCGCGTCCTGCCCGCCGGGCCGACCGTCACGGACGTCCTCGCCAACGCCGCCTTCTTCTACGGCGTCGTCCGCGCCCTCGCCGAGGAGTCCCGGCCGGTCTGGTCCCGGCTGCCGTTCGAGGCGGCCGCCGCCAACTTCGACACCGCGTGCCGGCACGGCATCGACGCCCGCCTGATCTGGCCCCGGCGCGGGCGCTACGGCGGTACCACCGAGGTCGACGCGGTGAGCCTCGTACGCGACGAACTGCTGCCGCTCGCCGAAGCCGGGCTGGACGCGTGGGGCGTCGATCCGGCCGACCGGGACCTGTATCTCGGCGTGATCGAGGAGCGCTGCCGGCGCCGGGTCAACGGGGCGGCATGGCAGTCGGCGACCTTCCACCGGGCCCTGGAGACGGGGCTGTCCCGGGAGGCCGCGCTGGCGGCCACCACCAAGCGTTACCGCGAACTGATGCACCACGGGGAGCCGGTGCACACCTGGCCGGTGGGGCTGCCCGAGGCGGTCCCGATGGGGTAGGAGCCGACGGTCACCCCTGACTTCCCCGCGCCCCTGCCGCGACGATCGCCTGCAGGATTCACCGAGTGGATCTGCGACGGGGCGCTGACCTCGTGTCCTGAGCCGCTGGCCGCCTTGGCGATCTGCTCGGCCTCTTCGCGGTCGGCGTCCGGGCCGACGGCGATCATGATGAGCGGGACCGGGCGCTCGGGGTTGGTGAGCTGCTCCAGCCGCTCGACGAGGCCGGAGCGGGAGATGCTGCCCGGATCCTGGTTCACTCCGTCGGTGAGGATGACCAGCGCGTTGAACTTGCCCTTGCCGTACGAGGACGTGGCCGCCTGATACGCGGCGAGCGTCGTGTCGTACAGCCCGGTCGCTCCGTTCGGCACCGGCGCCAGCGCGCTGAACGCCGCCGACAGCAGATCCCGCTGTGTGCCCTCGACGGTCCGGTCGCCGAGCCGCTCGGTCGGCACGCGGACGCGGACGCGGTAGTCCTTGTCGCCGTCCAGCTTGGTGGAGAAGTCCCACAGCCCGATCTCGTCCTCGGGCGTGAACGTGGCGTGGGCCTGCAACAGCGAGGCCTTGGTGACGTCCATACGGCTCTGTCCGGTGTTGCCGACGGGTTCGGACATGGACGAGGAGGCGTCCACGACGGTGGTGATCCGGGCGCTCTGCACCGTGATCGTCCAGATGCCGAGCGCTTCCTGGAGCGCGATCTCGTCGGCGGGCCGCTCGGCGGGCTGCGCGTACGGCTGCGGGCGGCTGCCCCCTGCCTTGGTCACCAACGCCTCCGACACCTCGTCGTCGGAGGTCCGGAAGCCGTACCTCTCCAGCACCCGGCGCTGCTCCGGCTGCCGCGGATGGCTCATGAACCGGATCGCGGCCCGGTTCTCGTCCGTCGACAGCCGCGTCTGGTCGACCAGGGTGTAGGGGTGGTCGAGGCGGGGCGAGCCGTCCTTCGGATAGAACATGTCCAGGCTGCCCGCGCCCGCGGCCGAGGAGTTGTACGCGAACGCCGCCTGCTCGCTGAGGATCAGCGCCTGGTTGCGCCTGGGGTTGCCCTGCTCGGTGCCCGAGGAGTCACGCGGCAGGGTGTCCAGGACCTGGGTGTCGCTGTCGGAGGTGCGCTGCGACAGCGTCTTCATCAGGGCCGCGGCCTGGGTGTCCCCGCCCTTGATCCGCGCGGCGGCCGTGCCGACCTGGGTGAGTGCGAGCACCCCGGTCGCACTGCGCGCCGGGTCGGCCGCGCCGAGCCTGAGGGCGTCGTCCTGGAGGCTGGTCCCGGCCAGCTCCATCCAGCTGTACGTCCGCTTCGGCCACCCCAGCGACTTCGCGGCCGACGGCACCATCGCCACCCCGACCGGAGTGGACGCCACCGTGCCTGCCGGAGTCACCTGCGTGGCACCGCTGTCCGCCGTGACCCGCTGCACCCACACGTCCGAGTCCGGCACCCACACCTGGACGTCGGCCTTCTCGCCCGTGGCGAGCGCGTCGGCCTTGTACGGGTCGCGTGCGCTCACCGAGACCGCGACGCACCGCCCGCCGGAGGTGATGTCGTCCTCGCGCGCCTGCTTCGCCGCCTCCCGCAGCGCGGGGGCCATGCCCGGGGAGGCGGCGAGCTTCAGCCGGACCGGGTCGTCCTGGCAGGAGGAGCCGAAGGAGAGCAGCCCGCTCTGGACGGCGACCGCGGTGCCCCCGGCGATGGCGAGAACCAGCGCCGTGGCGACGGCCACCGTGCGGCTGCGGGCGCCTGGACGGGGGTCGCTGCCGCCCGCCCCATACTGATCGGGCAAGCTGTGACGTCCCATGACGGTGGTGCCCCTCCCTGTCGACCCAGTGGCGGGAAACGGCCACATGGCATGCAAAGGGGAGGTACGCCCCGTACGGCGTCCGCCCCTCAACGGCCTGTCGCGCACGATCTTCGTAACTTCTTTCGAGACCCTGGCGGCGCGGCGATGGGGATGCGGCGGGATTACTCAACTGGAGGCAGGTGTGCAGTCGGAGGCGGGTCCGGTGGCCGATTCTTTTCCTCAGGAGCGGCCCTCACGGCGCATTCTCCGTTCCGAGACGCTGCTCGTTCTGGGCCTTTCACTCGGTGCGAGCGGTGTGTCCGCCCTGATCAGTTTTGTCGGATCGGTCACCAAGCCGGGAGGTCTCAAGGACCAGGCGGCCACTCTCAACGCCTCGGCCGCGCCGGGCCGTCCCTGGCTGGATCTCGCCTGGCAGCTCTTCGGGATCACCACCGCACTCGTGCCCGTCCTGCTCGTCGCGCACTTCCTGCTGCGCGAGGGCGAGAGCCTGCGCACCCTCGGCTTCGACCGGACCGAACCCTGGCCCGACCTCGGCCGCGGTGCGGCGATCGCGGCCGTGATCGGCAGCACCGGAATCGCCTTCTACCTGGCCGCCCGCGGCTTCGGCTTCAACCTCACGGTGGTGCCCGAGGCGCTGCCCGACGTGTGGTGGAAGTACCCGGTCCTGATCATGTCCGCGATGCAGAACGCGATCCTCGAAGAGGTCATCGTCGTCGGCTATCTGCTGCGCCGGCTCGGCCAGTTGGGCTGGACCCCGGGCACCGCGCTGATGGCCAGTTCCGTACTGCGCGGCTCCTACCACCTCTACCAGGGCATCGGTGGCTTCCTCGGCAACCTGGCGATGGGCGTGGTGTTCGTCTACCTGTACCGGCGCTGGGGCCGGGTCGGTCCCCTGGTCGTGGCGCATTCGCTGCTCGACATAGGGGCGTTCGTCGGCTATGCGCTGCTGGCCGGGAAGGTGGGCTGGCTGCCGACCGCTTGAGTGCTTTCGAAGGGGGCGTACGACAGGTTCGTACGCCCCCTTTGGTGTGGCCCCTTTGGTACGGCCCCTTTCGATGGAGCGCCGTTACGCGAGCAGTTCCCCGTCGATGACGGTGACCGCGCGTCCGGTGAGCAGCGTGCGGTCGCCGCGCAGCTCGGTGCGGACGCGGCCGGAGCGGGGTGAGGCCTGGAGGCCGGTGAGGCCGGGGCGGCCGAGGCGCTCGGACCAGTACGGGGCGAGGGCGGTGTGGGCACTGCCGGTGACCGGGTCCTCGTCGATGCCGACGTTCGGGAAGAAGCAGCGGGAGACGTAGTCGTAGCCCCGCGTGGGGTCCTCGGCGCGGGCGGTGGCGATGATGCCGCGGGTGGAATAGGCGGCCAGCGCCTTGTGGTCCGGCGCCAGGGCGTGGACGGTCTTCTCGTCGGCGAGTTCGAGGAGCAGGTCGCCGACGTTCGGTCCGGTGTCGAAGGCGGCGCGCGGCTCGGCGCCCAGCGCGTCGGTGACCCCGTCCGGCACGTCGACCGGGGTGAGCGGTGCGGTCGGGAAGTCCAGGGTGATCGAGCCGTCCTCGCCCGGCGTCGCGACCAGCACGCCGCTGCGGGTGGCGAAGCGCACCGGGCCCTGGTGGGCGCCGATGGTGTGCAGGACGTGGGCCGTGGCGAGCGTGGCGTGGCCGCACATGGCGACCCCGGTGACGGGCGTGAACCAGCGCAGCGCCCAGTCGGCCTCGCCACCCTCGGGCAGGCGGTGGGCGAAGGCCGTCTCGGCGTGGTTGACCTCCCTGGCCACGTTCTGGAGCCAGGTCTCGTCCGGGAAGGCGTCCAGGAGCAGGACGCCAGCCGGGTTGCCGGCGAAGGGGCGGTTGGTGAAGGCGTCGACGATTCGAATCCGCATGCCGCAGACGCTAGGCGCGGCGCGAAGCGGCAGGCCAAGGCCAATTCGGGGGTGCTGGACCGATTTTGGTCCGGGCCGTCTTCAGGGCTGTCTTCCGGGCGGGTGTTGCCAGGCGAACTGTTCCGATATATCGTTGAGGCATCGCGACTGATCAACGACTGAATGGAGTGATGGCGATGCGTTCCCATGGATTCGAACGAGGACACGGTGGACACGGCTCGCACGAGCGAGGCGGATTCGAGGCCCTGCGTGGTGCCTTCGGACCCTTCGGGCCGGGCGGCCCCGGCTTCGGCGGACCGGGCCCCTGGGGTCATCGAGGGCGCGGCGGACCGCGGGGGAGGGCGCGGCGCGGCGACGTACGCGCGTCGATCCTCGCCCTGCTGAAGGACCGGCCGATGCACGGTTACGAGATGATCCAGGAGATCGCCGAGCGCAGCGGCGGGGCGTGGAAGCCCAGCCCCGGCTCGGTGTACCCCACCCTCCAGCTGCTGGAGGACGAGGGCCTGATCACCAGTGAGTCCGAGGGCGGCAAGAAGCTGTTCTCGCTCACCGAGGCCGGCCGTACCGCGGCCGAGGAGGGCCCCGAGGCGCCCTGGGAGGAGGCCTCCCGCGGCGTCGACTGGGAGGCTCTCGGTGAGATCCGGCAGGCAGGCTTCGGTCTGATGGAGGCCTTCGGGCAGGTCTGGAAGACCGGCAGCAAGGAGCAGCGCGAGAAGGCGCTGGCCGTCATCAACGAAGCCCGCAAGAAGCTGTACCTGATCCTCGCCGACGAGGACTGACGAGGGCCGAGGCTCGGGCCCGGCGCAGGGCGCCCTCGCGGAGACATCCGTGGGGGCGCCTTCGCGCGTCCGGGGTCAGGCGACCAGCCCCGCCAGCTTGCGCAGCGACTCGTTCAGCGCGGCCGTCGCCGAGTCCTTCAGCCGGCCCGCCATCAACGACACCGCGGCGCCCGTGAACTCGCCGTCGATGCGGACCGTGGTGGCGTCGCCGTCCGGCGTCAGCGTGTAGCGCGTGGCCAGGTCGACCGCCATCGGGCCCTTGCCGCGGATGGCCAGCACCCGGGCCGGCTCCAGTTCCTCGATGGTCCAGTCGACCTCGGCCGGGAAGCCCATCAGCTTCAGGTTCTCCTGGAAGGTCCCGCCCACTGTGAGGGTCTCGGGACCGCCCTTGGGGAAGCCGGTGTGGGTCGCGTTCCACTCGGCGTACGCGGACCAGTCCGTGAGCTGCGCCCACACCTTCTCCGCGGGGGCCCCGATACGTGCCTCCGCGCTGACTTCGGCCATGCGACCACCTCTTCGTGTCGGGCTACGGTGTCGCGGAACGTAGCCGCACGGCCTGGAACATTCAATACTGATGAACCGTCAGAAAATGTGGAGGCGGCCTGCCGGACCTGCCTCAGCCGACCAGCCGTATCTCCGCCGCGTCGAACAGGTCCCACGCGCGCGGGAAGGCGCTCTCCTCGTGGCAGTGCCAGGCATCCCAGAACAGGTCGGCCGGCAGTGCGTCCTCCGGGGCGTACACCCGGTACACGTACTGCCTGCCGTCGACGGCCGGAAGGGTCACCAGCCAGCACCTGCTCTCCATCCCTCTGTAGGGGACGTGCGACGGAGCGTTACGGTTGCGTGCGGCGCACGGGGGACGGGAGATGTGCGCCCCCGCGGGCGAAAGGGCGTGATCTCATCCGTAAGGAGGAGATGGGGGCCGCCCGGGTCCACTCTCCGTGGGACGCAAAAATGCTTCCCTCCGGGGATGTCCCGATCTGGAGGGACTGATGGGGTAGGGGGTGTGCAACCCCGAATCCCCCGGCAGGCGGCCCAAGAACAGGGCGGCCGGCGAACGGAGAACGATGCCGGGCTCAGCGACGAGCTGGCAGCGGTGCTCTCCGGTGCCCGCCGACGGGCCGTCCGGGACGGGGACCGGCAGATCGACACGGCCCATCTGCTGCACTCGCTCCTGGAGTCCGACCCCGAGGTGCGGGCCGTCTTCGAGGACGGCACGCAGGTGGCCCGGCTGCTCGGCTACCTCGTGCAGCGCAGCATCGGCTACGGCCTGCGCTGGCAGGGCTCCGTCGAGGACTCCGGTGCCGTACCCATCGTGAGGGGCGAGGCGGGCTTCTCTCCACTCGCCGCGGGCGCGATGGAGTACGCCCGCGAGCGCGCCGCCCGGCGCGGTGGCGAACCGGCGCTCGGGATCGACCTCCTCGCCGCCATCGTCGTGGACCCGCAGGCACGCGCCGTCGAGGTGCTCGACCGCGCCGGGGTCGACGCGCACGCCCTCTACGTGCGGATCGAGAGGCACTTGGAGAAGACCGGCTGACCGGCCGGTGACGTGGGTCCCGTCCACGCGCTGAGACAGGTGTCAACGGGGGTGACGCTCATGTCATCGCCTGTCATCATGTGCCGGTGCATACGTCAGACAGCAGCAGCGGCAGCGGTGGAAGGGGCATGGGGCTCGGTCTCGCGCTCGCTTCCGCGCTCGCCTTCGGGGGATCCGGTGTCGCGGCCAAGCCGCTGATCGAGGCGGGGCTCGACCCGCTCCATGTGGTGTGGCTGAGGGTGGCGGGGGCGGCCCTGGTGATGCTGCCGCTGGCTGTGCGTCATCGTTCGCTGCTGCGCCGCCGACCCGCGCTGCTCGCCGGGTTCGGGCTGTTCGCCGTCGCCGGTGTCCAGGCCTGCTACTTCGCCTCGATCTCCCGGATCCCCGTCGGGGTCGCCCTGCTCATCGAGTACTTCGCGCCCGCCCTCGTCCTCGGCTGGGTGCGGTTCGTGCAGCGGCGGCCGGTCACGCGTGCGGCCGTGCTCGGCGTGGTCCTCGCGGTCGGTGGGCTCGCCTGTGTCGTGGAGGTGTGGTCCGGGCTGAGTTTCGACGCCCTCGGACTGCTCCTCGCGTTCGGCGCCGCTTGCTGCCAGGTCGGCTACTTCGTGCTGTCCGACCATGGCGGGGACTCCGGCGCGCAGGCGCCGGATCCGCTGGGCGTCATCGCCTACGGCTTGCTGGTCGGCGCCGTGGTGCTGACCGTTGTCGCGCGCCCGTGGAGCATGGAGTGGTCGCTGTTGGCGGACAGTGCGGACATGAACGGGACGCCGGTCGCTGCGGGTCTGTTGCTCGTGTGGATCGTGCTTGTGGCCACGGTCGTCGCGTATGTGACCGGCGTGGTGTCCGTGCGGCGGCTGTCTCCGCAGGTCGCGGGTGTGGTGGCCTGTCTTGAGGCGGTCATTGCGACGGTCCTTGCGTGGGTGCTGCTCGGTGAGCACCTTTCGGCTCCGCAGATTGTGGGTGGGGTGGTGGTGCTGGTGGGGGCGTTCATCGCGCAGTCTTCGGCGCCGGCGAAGGGCTCCGCCGAGCCCGTTGCTGAGGGCGGGGCCGACACGCGGGTGTCGGCGCGGGGGACGGCCGGGTGAGTGCCGCGCTGGGTGCGTGTTGAGCTGCGGGTTCGTTGGGGCTGGTCGCGCCCACGCGGCGGCGCCGCAAATCGATACAGCCCCGCGTCCCTTTCGGGGCACTGCCGTACCGCTGTTCATGTGGTGCGCCTGCGCTGCAGATGCTCGTGCGCCGCTGCGTCTCTTGGACCGGCCCTGTTCGCCAGTTCCTTCGCGATTCGGTCCTTGACCTCCTCCGGCCGGTGGCTCGCGTACTTGAACTTGGCGTGTACGTCGGTGACTTCGAGCCGCAGCCCCCGGATGCCGGACAGCAGCCTGCCGTACGGTGCTTCACCCACCGCCACCTTCGCCGAGCCGCCCTCCGGCTGGAAGTGGTCGACCTGGCGGTTGAGCAGTTCGGACTTCTCGGTCGGGTCGTCCACGACGTGGGCCCGGCACCGGAGTTGGACCGCCGCGTAGAAGCTGGTCGGTGTGCCGTGCTCGGGTGGGTCCTCCGGTCCTGCCTGCCAGGGGCCGGGTACGTACACGTAGTCGTCGACGACGCTCAGGGCGACCTCGGGGTTGGCCAGGAGTGCGGGCCATATGGGGTTGGGGCGGGCCAGGTGCGTGAGGGCCTCGCCGCGGCCGGCGTCGTAGGTGAAGTGCAAGGGCTGGACGTGCGGTGGCGCGCCGTCCAGGCCGTTGACGGCGAGGTGCCCGAAGTCGTGGACGGCCAGCCACTGCTGCCACTCGGTGTCGTCGTGGGGTGCGTCCCAGGGGTGGATCAGCATGACAGGGCCGCCAGGTAGTCGGGGAGTTCGGTGCCGGGGGCCAGTTGGGCGTCCGCGACCGGGGTTTCGTAGCCCATGCGCAGGGGGACGACTCCGGCCCAGTGCGGGAGGGAGAGGTCCTCGGGCTCGTCGTTCACCCCGCCGGTACGGGCCTTGGCGGAGACCTCGTCGAGGTCGAGGCGGATGACGGCGGTGGCGGCCAGTTCCTTCTTGTTGGCGGGCCGGACGTCGTTGGCGCGTCCGGGCACGACATGGTCGACGAGGGCGTCGAGGGCGGCCCGCTTCTCCTCGGGGTCGGTGACGTCGTGGGCAACGCCGTGGACCACGACCGAGCGGTAGTTGATCGAGTGGTGGAAGGCCGAGCGGGCCAGGATGAGCGCGTCCACGTGCGTGACCGTCAGGCACACGGGGAGGCCGGGGTCGGTCTGGCCCGTCATCCGCAGCGGGCGTGAACCCGTCGAGCCGTGCACGTAAAGCCGCTCGCCGACCCGGGCGTACAGGGTGGGCAGCACCACCGGCGCTCCGTCGCGAACGAAGCCGAGGTGGCAGACGTAGGCCTCGTCGAGTATCGCGTGCACCAGGTCCTTGTCGTACGACGCCCGGTCGGCGGAGCGCGTGGGAACGGTGCGGTCGCTCGGTGTGTAGGCGGCCTGGTGTTGCGTCGGCTGCTGCTGGGTCCCCTGCATTGCGCTCTCCATTGCACTAGTGCATAATCTATTTTGTGCTAGAAGGATATCGGATCAGTGGGCGACGTGCAGCCGAGATTGCGGCCAGCGTCGAGAGCGCGGTGGGCTCGGGCGGGCTGGAGCCGGGCCAACTGCTCCCGCCGATGCGGGAGTTGGCGGTCGAGCTGGGCGTGAATCCCAACACGGTCGCGGCGGCGTACCGCATCCTGCGTGAGCGCGGGGTCATCGAGACCGCCGGGCGCCGTGGCAGCCGGGTGCGGTCCAAGCCGGCCACCACGGGGCGCGAGTACCTCCGGGTGGACGTGCCCGAGGGCGTGCGGGACGTGGCGAGCGGCAACCCCGATCCCGCGCTGCTGCCCTCGCTGGCCAAGGCGTTCGCGGTCGCCGCCGAGCAGGCCGACCGAGAGCCCGTGCTGTACGGAGACGATCCGGTGGAACCGGAGTTGGCCCGTCGCGCGCGGGCCGATCTGGACGCGGGCGGTGTGCCGGACGGGCCTCTCGCGGTGACCTCCGGCTCCCTCGACGCCATCGAGCGTGTCCTCGCCGCTCACCTCAAGCCCGGGGACACGGTCGCCGTCGAGGACCCCGGCTGGGGCAGCCTGCTCGACCTCGTCCCCGCGCTCGGGCTGCGCACCGTCGCCGTCGGCGTCGACGACGAGGGCCCGCTCCCCGATGACGTACGCCGTGTCCTCGCGGCCGGGGCGCGCGCCCTGATCGTCACCGACCGGGCGCAGAACCCGACCGGTGCCGCGGTGAGCGCGTCACGCGCGCGTGCCCTGCGTGCTGTGTTGCGAGAGCGCCCGGACATCCTGCTGATCGACGACGATCACGGGCACGGCATCGTCGACCTGCCTCTGCACACCCTCGCCGGTGCCACCGGCAGCTGGGCCTTCGTGCGCTCGGTCGCCAAGGCGTACGGTCCCGATCTGCGGCTCGCCGTGCTCACCGGGGACGCCGTCACCGTCGACCGGGTGTGCGGGCGGCACCGGCTCGGGCCCGGCTGGGTGAGTCGGATCACCCAGCGGGCCGTCGTCCGGCTGTGGGCCGACGGCGCGGTGGACGCGCGTGCGGTGGCGGCGGCGTACGGGGGGCGCCGGGACGCGCTGATCGGCGCGCTCGCGGAGCGCGGGGTCGTCGCGTACGGGCGCAGCGGTCTGAACGTCTGGATTCCCGTGCCGGACGAGACCGGAGCCGTGGCCCGCCTGCTGCACGCCGGCTGGGCCGTTGCGCCTGGTGCTCGTTTCCGGATGAGCGCACCGCCCGGCATCCGGGTCACCGTCTCGACGCTGGCGGTGGACGAGACGGTGGCGCTGGCGGACGCGATCTCCTCAGCGGTGGGGCCCGCGCCGATCCGGAGCTACGTCTGAGTGATTCGGGGCAGTGGCGGGAGGTGTTGGCGGTCCGCCGCGGCGCCGTCGTGGCTGGTCGCGCCCACGCGGCGGAGCCGCACATCGATTCAGCCCCGCGCCCCTTCGGGGCGCTTCCGAACCGCAGCCGACCCCGCTTGGGCCACTCGGCCCGGCCGGCGCTCCGTCTTCGGCCGCACCTGCGTCAGCGCCGCGCCCGCCAGCACCACGGCCGCGCCCACCGGTGTCCACCAGTTCAGCGACTCGCCCAGGATCGCGACACCCGCGGCCGTGGCGATGACGGGGATGAAGTACGTGACCATCGTGGCCGTTGTGGGGCCGACCTCGGCGACCAGGCCGTACTGGATCAGGAAGGCGAGGCCGGTGCCGAGTGTGCCCAGGGCCGCTATGGCCAGCAGCGGGCCGAGGGCCACCTGTGTCGGCCAGGACGTGAACAGTGGGGTCACGACGGCCAGTTGCAGGGTGGCTAGCAGCAACTGGGCGCCGGTCAGCGAGAGATGCGAGTGGTCGGATCCGGCGAGGGTGCGGCGGACGTAGATCCAGCCGATCGGATAGCTCAGGGACGCTCCCAGTGCCATCGCCGTGCCCGTGGCGTCCAGGCCGTGGAAGCCCTGCCAGGCGCCGAGCACCGTGAGGACGCCGAGGAAGCCGAGGCCGAGACCGGCGACACGGACCCGGGTGGGCCGGTCCTCGGAGAGGGCGACCAGGGAGAGGGCCATGCCCCACAGCGGCGAGGTGGCGTTGCAGATGCCGGCCAGGGTGGACGGGATGGTCAGCTCGGCGTAGGCGAAGAGGGAGAACGGCAGCGCGTTGAGCAGGAACGCGGCGACTGCGAGGTGCCCCCAGGTCCGCGGCTCGCGCGGCAGCCGCTGCCGCTTCATCGCCATCGCGGCAGCGAGCACCGCCGTCCCGAACACCAGCCGGCCGAGCGTGACCTGGAAGGGGGCGTAGCCCTCGGTGCCCACCTTGATGAGCAGGAAGCTGAAGCCCCAGACCAGGGCGAGGGCGCCGAAGCGGAGCCGCCAGTCGAGGGCGGCGCGGACGGGGGTGGAGGTGCTCATGGCGACCAGGGTGGTGGACCACCACCTCGTAGCACAACCTAGATTTTCCGCACGGTATCTCGTAGCATTGCTTACATGTTGAACCTGGAGCGCCTCCGCACCCTGGACGCCCTGGCCCGGCACGGCTCGGTCAGTGGTGCCGCCGAGGGCCTGCACATCACGACCTCGGCCGTCTCGCAGCAGATGTCCAAGCTGGAGCGCGAGGTCGGCCAGCAACTCCTCGCCAAGAACGGCCGGGGTGTGCGGCTCACGGACGCCGGCCGGCTCCTCGCCGAGCACGCGGCGCGCATCCTCTCCCAGGTGGAGCTCGCCCAGTCGGATCTGGAGGCGCAGCGCGGGCAGGTCGTCGGCGAGCTGCGGCTGGCCGCGTTCCCCACCGCCCTGCGCGGGCTGTTCCCCATAGCGCTCACCGCCCTGCGCACCCACCATCCCGCGCTGCGCGTGCGCTCGCGGGAACTGGAGCCGGAGAACGGGGTCAACGCGGTGCTCCGGGGCGACGCCGACCTGGCCGTCGTCCTCGACTGGTACAACAAGCCGCTGCCCATGCCGCAGGGGCTCGCCAAGGCGTCGATCCTCGAGGATCCCGTCGGTGTCGCCATGGCCGACGGGCATCCGCTCGCCGGGCGGGACGAGGTCGACCTGGAGGACTTCGCGGGTGACGAGTGGGTCGCCTGGCCCGAGGGCGAGTTCTGCCACGAGTGGCTGCTCTACACCCTGCGCGCCAAGGGCATCGAGCCCCGCATCGCCCATCGCGCCGAGGAGCACCACACCCAACTCGCCCTGGTCGCGGCCGGGTTGGGCGTCTGCGTCGCCCCCCGGCTCGGCCGCGACCCGATGCCCGCGGGAGTGCGGGCCGTGCCTGTGCGGCACGGCGCCCAGCGGTACATCTACGCGGTGTGGCGCGCGGACGCGGACCGCCGCCCGTCGATCCGGGCGGCGGTGGAGGCGCTGCGTGAGGCAGCCCTGAAGGTCGGCTGAACTACGCGGAACCCAACTTGCGGAAGTCCCAGGAGACGATCCTCTCCGGCGTCAGCCGCACCCATGCGTGCCGTCCGTCGTGCGGCATTTCCTCGAGGCCGAAGTTCTTCCGTGCGAACAAGGTCTCCGGGACGTCGAGTTCCGCGCGGAGCTCGCCGGTGCGCGGGCTCTCGCCCACGAAGTCGACGGTCCCGGACAGCTCGACGCCGCGCAGTTCGTCGTACTCCTCACCCGTGTCGACCACGATCGCGACCCGTGGATCCCGCCGCAGATCGGTCCACCGCTTGCTCCGCACCACCGAGTACAGCCACATCGAGGTGCCGTCCCAGGCGAACCAGAGGGTGCTCACGTGCGGGGCGCCGTCGGCGGACACGGTGGCGACCCTGCAGGTGCGCTGGCTGGTGAGGAACTCGTCCAGCTCACCCGGTGTCATCATGATCTTCCGGCCCCGGCGCTGCGTGGCGGTCATGTGTCCCCCTCTTCTCTTCTCCCACGTCGTGTCAGAGGAGAGATCCTCTGACATCACGTCAGAAAAGGATGAGCGGTCTTCCTTCCCTGCGCAATGGTGGCTAGTCTCGCCCGCCCCATCAGGTCGGCGACAAGGGGGCACCATGCCGTCGTACGAACAGCTTCGCGAACTCCTCGACCCCGTGACCACCGTGCTGCTCACGGTCGAGTGCCAGCAGGGCGTCGTCGGCCCGGACAGCGCGCTGCCGGACCTCGCGAAGGAGGCCCGCTCCTCCGGCGCCCTCGCCAACGTCGCCCGGCTGGTGGCGGGGGCGCACGAGAGCGGGGTGCAGGTGATCCACGCGATCGCCGAACGCCGCCCGGACGGCCGGGGCGCGAGCCGTAATGCCCGGCTGTTCCGCGCCGCCGAACGGCTCCCCGTCCAGCAGCTCGCCGGCTCCACGGCGGTCCGGGTGGCGGCCCCGATCGAGGTCGCCGAGGAGGACTTCGTCGTACGACGGCTGCACGGGCTGTCGCCGGTCCAGGGCACCGAGGTCGACGCGCTGCTGCGCAACCTCGGCTGCCGCACCCTGATCGTCACCGGCGTCTCGGCCAACGTGGCCGTCCCCAACGCCGTCTTCGACGCGGTCAACCGCGGCTACACCGCCGTCGTCCCGGCGGACGCCATCGCCGGGGTGCCCTCCGACTACACCCCGGCGATGATCCGCAACACCCTCGCATTGGTCGCCACGGTCGCGACCACGGACGAGGTGCTGGGTTGCTGGAAACGACCGCGCCCGGTCACGCGAGCGTGATCGAGTCCCCGGACACGGTGATCTCCTTGGCCTCCAGCGGCTTGGTGGCGGGGCCCTTCTGCACACTGCCGTCGGCGATGGAGAAGGTACTGCCGTGGCAGGCGCAGGAGATGATGTCCTCCTTGAGGTCCGTCATCGGACAGCCCTGATGCGTGCAGATCGTCGAGTAAGCCTTGTAGTCACCCGCCGTCGGCTGCGAGACCACGACCTTCTCGTCGCTGAAGACCTTGCCACTGCCCTCCGGTATGTCGGAGGTCTTCGCGAGCGCGGCACCGCCGGCGCCGCCCTCCGCTGCGGGGGAACTGGCGTCGGCGCCCTGCTCGGTGGACGAGCCGGACGCGTCGTCCTCCGACCCGCACGCGGTCAGCGCGACGGCGAGCCCCGCCGCGCCGACCGCCGCCACGACGGTACGGCGGCTCGGTGCCGACACCGGCTGAACTGATTCGCTGGTCATGCTGACGTTCCTTCCGGGTGTTCGTGATCTGCCGAGAGGTACGGTCCATGAGGACCGGCTGTTCAGACGATGGGGAAATCCTGGCCCGTCTCCGGAGAGGTGCGGGTAAAGCGGAGCTGTCGGTTCCCTGTCGACGACTGTCGATCCGCTGTCGGCCCCAAGGAAGTCACCGCGACCCGCCTGCGTGAGGGCGGCTCGCTGCCGGGGCCGACGACTTCGGGACCTACGTCATGAAGGGGTCCGCGGAGCGGCGCTGACCATGGCTGTTTGCCTGTGCCAAGATCGCGTGAAACCGTTGGGTGGGGTGGCCCCGGCGATCATCGACCGCAGCATGGACCTCCGCGATGACTGAACGGACGGCACATGTGCCGATGACCGTGACCACAGCGCCGGGGAGGAGAACATGAACCGCGAGCGCCAACTGGCGCAGGCTTTCGTCGTCGAACTGCGCGGCCTAAGTGTCCGCTTGGCCGAAACTGGTCACGGCGGTGATCGAGAACGGGTACGAGTCCCTGCAGGCGATCCAGATGCGTTTGCGCGAGCAACCGCTGGGAGCCCCTCACGCTGATGCGTCAGCGCTCGGGGCATCTCGTGGAGGACGACGTACATCTGGCACAGGCCCTCGCGGACTCCGCCGCGCTGGGCCTGATGCACTGGTCCACGGAGCCGGCGCAGGTCGACGATGTGATCACCCGCGTGCAGAGCGTGATCGCGGCGAAGGGCACGCTGGAGATCGCCAAGGGCATGGTCGCGCAGTACGCGGGGTCGACGATCGGTGAGGCGCCCCGGTTGCTCAGCGCCTATGCGAGCTGCTCCGCGCGGAGCGAAGGTGATACAGCTACTGCCGCCGCCCACAGCTTATGAGACCAACTCTGCGTTTCAGTGGCCGAGCGCCGCCAGCCGGTGTAGCGTCATGATCAGCAGTCGTGGTTCCGAAGTCCCGTTCGCCCGTGATCGCAGTCACGGGCGTTTTTGCTGTTCAACGCCTCTCCGGACCAGGGCGATCACCTCCGGATCCCGCACGGTGCGGGGTCCGATACGAGTCCCGTCGAAGGAGACAGGCAGATGGCTACAGGCACTGTGAAGTGGTTCAACTCCAAGAAGGGCTTCGGCTTCATCGAGCAGGACGGCGGCGGCCCCGACGTCTTCGCCCACTACTCGAACATCGCCAGCTCGGGCTTCCGTGAGCTCCAGGAAGGCCAGAAGGTGAGCTTCGACATCGCGCAGGGCCAAAAGGGCCCGCAGGCGGAGAACATCACTCCCGCCTGACGACGCACGAAGAAGCCCCGGCCAGTGAACTCACGGGCCGGGGCTTCCCCGTCCCGCTCCGTATTCGTGGTCATGTGGTCGCCAGCGCGACCACCATCGCCACCAGGCCGATGACGACGAGTGCGACGACGATCCAGATCAGTGTGAGGGGCGCGACGGCCCATCCCTTCTTCAGCGCTTCGCGCTCGGGGGCGCCGAGCCCGGAGACTCCGGATTCGGCGGGAGGTGCCGCACCGGGAGCCATCGAGGTGTCCTCAGGTACGGCCAGTCCTTCCACGGGTCGGGGATCGGTCTCAGCCGCAGCGCCTTCGGTTTGGTGTGCATGTTTGTCGTTCATGAGCTCTCCCCTTCGCTTTTGACGGGTTTCACGCGTTCGGCCAGCGGAAACCCGGTGCGAGCAGTTCGCGAGAGAGAGCCGGCACGACTGCCTGAGGAGCACCGGATGCCCGACGAACAGCGTGAGTACGACGACGAATCCATGGGCGACGAGGTGTACCAACCCGACGATTCGGAGGTCCAGGACGATGCCGGGGTCATGGACCCGGAGGACACCCTGGACGACCGCGGTATCGACCCGGCGATCGACGAGGGCTACTCGCCGCCCGAGAAGCCGCTGGCGGTGCAGCGCCGCGGTACCACGGCCGCGGAGCAGCGTGAGCGGGACTCGCTGGACGAGCGCCTGCAGGCCGAGCGTCCCGACACGGAGCCGCCGCCGGGCGACGAGATCGGAGATGTGCCTGACGGGGAAGGCGAGCCTGTCGACGCGGAGGCCGGTGACAGGCGTGCGGGACGGTTGACGGCTGCGGCTGAAGGGGCCGAGACGCAGGATGACACTGTGGCCGAAGATGCTGGTATCGCCGGCGGCGCGGCATCCTCCGAAGAGGCCGCGGTGCACGTCGTGGACAACCCGGCCGAGTCCGACGACGAGGGATCGCGGACCGCTTGAACCAATCGGCGCGGAACAGCCCACGGGTGTCGGAGCAGGCCGATCGCGGCGACGAAGACGAGCGCCGCCCAGTGGTGTGTCTGCCGGACGAGGAGCCCGCCGCGTACGCCGAAGCTGATGTGCAGGGTGGAGTCGAAGGCCGCGGACATACGAATGCCGTGCATGGGTACGAACCGACCCTCGTAGACCACCTCGGTCATGTCCGGCTTGAAGAAGAGCGTCAGTCAGACCCCGGTGCTCCCGGGTCTCGCGGACCGGTCCGGTGCCCGGCACCGAGGGCTGCTCATCAGGCCCCGGAGGGCCCGGTTCGCGGCGCCGTACCTTGATGCCGAGCCGGACGGCCCACACCAGGGCGCCGGCGACGAGGAGGCCGCCGATGAGGACGGCGATCAGGCCGGCCGGACCGGACAAGACCGATCGGCTCACCCCGCACGCGCTTCAGCCGTCCGGCAGCACGCAGCGAGAGTCAGAAACGCCGACGGTGGAATCCGGGCTCCAGCGGCGCGTTCGGCAGCGGAGGCCCGGGCAAGACGTAACCCACCGTGATCCCGTGGTGCTCGGTCAGGCGTAGGAGGAGCCCGTCGTCTGCCTGAACGCGCGCGTTCCCGGTCCGACGCGGTCCGGCATGCTGCCGACCGCGTCGCGGGACTCGGCTACGGAAGTGGTGTCCCGCCTGTCGCGTTGAGGATCTCCGCGGTGACGAAGCTGGCCTCCTGAGAGGCGAGGTAGACGTACGCGGGAGCCAGTTCGGCGGGTTGGGCCGGGCGTCCCAGGGGGCTCTGCTTGCCGAACTCGACCGTGTCGGGCATCGTCGCGGGGATCAAAGGCGTCCACACCGGTCCCGGGGCGACCGCGTTGACGCGGATACCGCGGTCGACGAGCATCTGGGCCAGCCCCTGGGTGAAGGTCACGATCGCGGCTTTCGTCATCGCGTAGTCCAGCAGGTGCGGGCTGGGCTTGTAGGCCTGCACCGACGTGGAGTTGATGACGCTGCCGCCCTCGGGAATGTGCGGCAGGGCGAACTTCGTCAGCCAGAACATGCCGTAGAGGTTGGTGCGCATCACCCGGTCGAACTGCTCGGTCGGGATCGCCTCGATGCCGTCGGGCTGGGACATCTGGTAGGCGGCGTTGTTCACCAGGACGTCGATGCGCCCGAACTCCCCGACCGCACGCTCGATCAGGGACCGGCAGTTGTCCTCCTCGCGGATGTCGCAGGAGACGGCGACCGCCTTGCGGCCGGCCTCCTCCACGAGACGGGACGTTTCGCGGGCCTCGTCCGCCTCCTCCTCGAGGTGGGTGAAGAGCACGTCGGCACCTTCCCGGGCGAAGGCCAGGGCCACGGCCCGCCCGATGCCGGAGTCGCCGCCGGTGATGACGGTTTCGCGGCCTTCCAGCCGGCCGGTGCCTTGGTAGCTCTCCTCGCCGTGGTCGGGTGGCGGGTCCATCGGCCCGGTCCATCCGGGGTGCGGCTGGTCCTGCGAGGGAAAGTCGGGGCGCGGGTGCTGGGTGGCCGGGTTCTGCTGGGTGTGCTGCGGATCGGTCACGACGGCCTCCTGACCGCTGGGCGGGCGTGAACGCTGACCGGGTTCCCGCCTCGCCCCCACCGAAAGCCCGTCGCGGACGCGCGCCAGCAGCGCATCAGGACGCGTGGCTCCAGCGGACGGATACGGGCGGGTCGGCAACCGAGGCCGACCAGGGTCGAGAACGGCAGGACCTTTCGCGGGTACGGGAAGAGCACCGCCTGCCGTTGCTGCTGCGACTGCAGAAACCGTAGACGAGTACGGGGATCAGCTCGCCCACGTCAGCAGGCGCTGCCCCGTCTCGGGGGCCCGCAGCCTTGCCAGCGACTGCTTCTCCAGCTGGCGGACGCGCTCGCGTGTGAGGCCCACGTGGCGGGCGACCTGTTCGAGGGTGCGCTGCTCTCCGTCGTGCAGGCCGTAGCGGAGACTGAGGATCATGGCCTCGCGGGGCGCGAGGGTGCCGATGGCCCTCCTCAGGTCCTGCGCGAGTGCCTGGTACTCGGCGATGTCCGCGGCCTGCAGCACCTCGGTGTCGGGGATGAGGTCGCCGATCACCGTCTCACCGGTTTCGTCGACCGGCGTGTCCAGGCTGACCGCCTGCCGCCCGACGCGGCGCAGCCAGCCGACCCGGGCCTCGGAGAAGCCGCTGTCCCGGGCGACCTCCTCGGCGGTGGGCTCGCGACCCAGGTCGAGCTGCAGGCGCCGTTCGACCTTGCCGAGCATCCGCAGCTCCCCCACCACGTGCATCGGCAGCCATACGGCCCTGGCGTGCTGGGCGAGGCCTCGCTCGATCGCCTGGCGGATCCACCAGGTCGCGTACGTGGAGAACTTGAAGCCCTTGGTGTGGTCGAACTTCTCCACCGCCCGGATCAGCCCCAGGTTGCCCTCCTGGATGACGTCGAGCAGGGGCACACCCCGGTGGGCGTGCCGCTTGGCCATCGCCACCACGAGCCGGAGGTTGGCCCGGATCATGTGGTCCTTGGCGGCCTTGCCGTCGCGGGCGACCGCGTCGAGTTCCCGGCGCCGCTCCGGCGCCGGGTCGCGCTCGCCGGCGTCGGCCTCCCGCAGTTCCTCGACGGCCCGCACTCCGGCCTCGATGCGCTGGGCCAGCCGTACCTCGTCCTCCGCGGTGAGCAGTGGGGTCGCCGCGATCCGGGCCAGGTACTGGCCGAGTAGATCCGGTTCCTCGTCGGGTTCGGGGACCCGGCCGCGCGAACGTGCGGTGCGTGTGGAGGCACGGCGCCTCACTCGGGGTTCCATCGCGGGAGTCTGTGTAAGGGGAGGCATCCTCACGGCCTTTCGTCCGTTCTGGTCGCCTTCATTGCCAGTTGTCCGGGTACCCGAGGAGCCCGCGACGAACCGGCGACGCCGAGACGCGGTCAGCGCCGTACGGGTTCCCGGGGCTCCAGGCGCAGATGGGCGCCCTGGCGCTTGAGGGTGCGCTGGACGAGGTGGCACGGCACCTCGCGGGGACTGCGGCCGAGACGGACGGACAGCGCGGCGCAGACACCGGCCGCCTGACCGGTGGCCATCGAGATGGGCATGACACGGTAGGACGAGTGCGCCACGTGCGAGCCGGAGATACAGCGTCCGGCGACCAGCAGCCGGTCGGTGTCGCGGGGCAGCAGACAGCGCAGGGGGATGTCGTAGAAGCTCCCCCGGGGGACGCGCTTGAGGACGGTGCCGCTGCCGCGGGGGTTGTGGATGTCGACGGGGTAGGCGCCGTGCGCCACGGCGTCGGGGAAGGAACGCGCCGCGAGGATGTCGTGGCCGGTCAGGTGGTATTCGCCGAGGATGCGGCGCGTCTCCCGCACTCCGATCTGGACGCCGCTCTGTGCCACGTACGCCTTCTTGAAACCCGGCACGCGCCCGCGCAGGAAGCGGTCGATCTGTTCCAGCTGGCGGCGGGCGGCGTACTCGGCCCGGCTGAGGTCCCACACGTCGGTGCCGAGCGCCCGGGTGACCCGGGTGCTGTTGACGCTGACCTCGCGGGGATGCGGGGTGCCGAAGAACAGGATGTCCTCGCGGGGCAGTCGCAGTTCCCCCGCTTCGGTGGCCTCCTGGACGAGGTCCCACAGACCGTGCACGCCCCGCCACTGGTCGGGGTGCTCGCCGACGTACTCGGCGAAACGCGGCTGCAGGAAGTCGACGACACGGAACATCAGCGTCATCGGCTGCACGAGCCCGTCCTCCGGACGGCCGATCTCGTACGGCGCTCCGCACGCGGCGGCGATGTCGCCGTCCCCCGTCCCGTCGACGACGACCCCTGCGTCGATCACGACCGGCCCGGACTTGGTCTCGAAGACCACCCGCCAGCCGTCGTCGAGGGGCAGCGCGGCGGAGGCGAAGGAGTGGAACAGCATGCGCACACCCGCCTCGTCGAGCAGGTCGAGGAGGGTGAGTTTGTAGAGCTCCGGATCGAACGGCACCGTGTAGCCGGTGTCGGGGGACGGTGGGATGCAGCCGCCGCGTGCGGTGAGCCGGTCCAGCAGGAGCCACAGGAATCCGGCCACCACCGGCTCGCCCTCGCCGTGGTCGGTGGGCAGCAGCCGGCGGCCGTGTCCGCTCTCGTTGAACACGGCCTGTTTCTGCTCGTTGTGGAACGACATCAGCGGCATCACCAGGGCCACGGTGGCGTTGCCGCCGAGGAAGCCGTAGCGCTCCACGAGGACGACGTCGGCGCCGGCATCGGCCGCCGCGTAGGCCGCGGCGGTGCCGGCCGGACCGCCGCCGACGACCAGGACGTCGGTGCGGCCCCCGTGGCGGGCCGCACGCGGGGGAAGGGTGACGGTCCGGGCGGGTCGGAGTGGTTCCAGGATCGGCATCGCACGTCACATCCCGTGGTTCCTGAGGTGGTCGTCGGTCCGGGAACCGTGGGTGAGAATCAGGTCGGCGTCCTGCGCCCGCAGTGTGTCGCGCGCACCGCCGTCGAGGGAGTCCAGCAGGGCTCCGCAGCGGGCGCAGGTCTCCCGGGCCAGGGCCCGCAGCCCCTGAACCCGGCTGTTCAGGTCCTCGTGCCGCCGGGGGAACTCGTCCCAGAGCCGGTCCACCTCGGCGAGCAGGAGTCCGGCCTGCTCCCGCGCCACACCGACGAGCGCGGGTGCCCCCGTACGGCGGGCGAAGTCGAAGACCTTGCCCGAGTAGGGCAGCGGCAGCACGGGCAGGCCGGACAGCGCCGCGAACATCACGACGTGCAGGCGCATGCCGACGACCATGTCCAGGTGGCTCATGAAGCCGAGGACCTCGCCGGGGCTGTAGGAGTTGTGCAGGATGCGGCCCAGGTCCGGAGCGCTCATCCGCGACAGCACGCCGTGTGCGTGCCGCACGTCCTCGCGTTCCATCGGCACGAAGACCACGTGCGCCTCCAGGCGGCGGGCGAGGAAGTCCGCGACATCGGCGAGCAGCGCGTGGTAGTCGTCCTCGTCGAGCTTCTCCGCCGCCCGGCCGGGCTCGCGCACGGACATCCCGACCAGCCGGGCATCGGTGGGAAGGCCCTCCTGCCGCATCATCTGCTCGGTGAAGGGTTCCGGCGTGAGCAGCAGCGCCGGGTCGGCGCTGACGGTGAGCTCGCGCTCGACGCCGACCTCCTCCAGGACGAGACGGGACTCCTCGTCCCGGACCACGACGTCGGTCATCTCCGGCAGCACGATGCGTACGGCCTCCCGGTCGTCCGCCTCACGCAGCGGGCCCGCGCCGATCGCGTAGGCGAAGGTGGGGATGCCGCGCTCCTGTGCCGCCCGCACCAGCCGCAGATAGCGCCGCGCCTCACCGTCGTAGAGGATCCCGCCGCCGCCCAGCACCAGCAGGTTCAGCCCGGCGACCGCGTCGAGCACGGGTTTCTGCGGGACGCCCTCCCAGTCGACCACCTCGTCCGCTTCCCGTTGATGGGTGCGGGTGTGTTCGGCGTTCCGGCTGAAGACGACGAGTCGGGCGCCCGGCCGGTGGGCGCGCAGGCAACTCAGAACACACAGCAGGATCGCTTCGTCGCCGATGTTGCGCCCGCCGTACGAGCCGAGCAGGCCGATCCGCAGCTCCGACGAAACAGGCGACGGGCGCTGGTTGATCGTCATCCGGAGCTCCTGTTCCAAGGAGGCGGGGGACCCGCGGTGCAGTCCGGCTGTTTCGCTGCCAGGAACTGCCAGATCGGGTCTTGGGTGGGGCAACACGCCGGCGACGCGTCGGGCCCGAGTTGCCCGGGACGTTCGGAGGAAACCTCACGCGAGACTTCCAGTGGCCGCCGGTCCGGCGGCGGGCACGGGGGAGAGCTCCGCCCGTAGGGACAGTATGGGCGCTCCCGCACCGGCGGTCCTGCGCTCGACGCTGCCGGGTTTCCCGGCTCCGCTTTCACCCGACGTACCTGCGTGCGGACGACGAGCGCCGGGCGTGCTGGAGCGCCGTCAGCCGGTCCTCGATCTCCGGCGGCACCGGGTCGCGCTGCCGTAGTACCCATGGCAGACCGGCCGCCGCACGGGCGAAGGCGCGGGCCGAGGCCACGTCGTGGGGGACCGTGGCCATCAGGTAGGCCGTACGCCGCAGGGCCGGCAGGAGCGGGCGGCGCAGCCAGGTGAACCAGAGCGTATTGCGCAGCCCCAGGATCCTGCGTGCCGTGCTGTCCCGCAGCACGGAAGCCTTGTGATGGACGGTCAGCTCCTCGGCGTAGCTCAGCCACCAGCCCTGCCGCTGCAGATCGGTGGCCAGTAGTTCCTCCTCACCGCCGAGCCACAGCCCCGGATGGAAGCCGCCCGCGGCCCGGAAGGCGTCGGTGCGCATGACGGTGGCGGCGGCGAGGAAGGACCCGAGGGCCGGCCCCGGCAACCAGTCGGGTCGTCCGACGCCGAGCCGAGGGACGACGCCCTGCGCACGGCAGCCCGGGTGCGGGCCGCCGTGCGCGTCGTCGACAACGGTTCCGACGACTCGGCCTGCTCCGCGCTGCGCCGGCATCGGCCGCCCCCCGGCTCCTCAGGCCCGGCGAGAACACGGGCGCGCTCGGCCGCAACCTCGCCGTGCGGCACGCGGACACGCCCTACGTCGCGTTCAGCGACGACGACTCCTGGTGGACACCGGGCGCGCTGCGGCAGGCGGCCGACCTGCTCGACGTGCACCCCCGGCTCGGCTGCTGGCCGCCCGCACGCTGGTCGGTCCCGACCAAGCCGAGGACCCGCTCAACGCAGTCCTCGGAAGCTCACCGCTTCCCGGCGCGCCCGACCTGCCGGGGCGTCCGGTGCTCGGCTTCCTGGGCTGCGCCTGCGTGGTGCGCCGGGACGCGTTCCTCACAGCGGGCGGGTACCACCCGCTGCTCTTCTTCGGCGGGGAGGAGGCCCTGCTCGCCTATGACCTCGCGGCCGATGGCTTGGGAGTGACGTACGAGCCCTCACTGACGGCCCGTCACCTCCCCGAGCCGGGAGGCCGCGACGGCCGAAGCCATCTTGTGCGGCGCAACGAAGTGCTGAGCCTGTGGCTGCGCCGGCCGCTGCCCGTCGCCCTGCGGGGCAGCGCGCGCCTGACGGCAGCCGCCGTCGCCGGTGCGCCCGGCGCCCGCCGGGCCCTGCGCGAAGTGCTGGCGCGACTTCCCGCTGCCGTCTCGCGCCGCAGGCGGCTGCCGGCTCGTGTGGAGCACGCGGCTCCGTCGTGTTGCTGCGGCCCGGCCGCAACCTGGGCGCGGTTGGACGCAACCTCGCGATGAGCCGGATCCATACGCCCTACGTCGCCTTCTGCGACGACGACACCTGGTGGGAACCCGGCAGCCTCCGAAGGGCGGCGGACCTGCTCGACGAGCGGCCACGGCTCGCGGCGGTCACCGCCCGCATCCTCGTGGAGCCCTTCGGACAGGAGGATCCGGTCGTCCGGGAGCTCAGGGACTCCCCGCTGACGGGAGGAGCGGACGCCTCCTTCGGCGACGTACCGGGTGGCGGCGTGCACGGCTTCGCGTACGGCCGTCTCGACGAGTTCGCCGTCCGCCAGAACCCTGGCGGCGGTCGCCGCGAACCGGTCCCCGGCCCCGCAGGCGTCGCCCTCGGCCGTGACCGGTGAGGGCACCAGCAGCGGTGTTCCGCCGTGCGACAGCAGTGCCCCGCGCCCGCCGAGCGTCACGGCCACGGACGCCGGGAGGGCCCTGGTGTCCGCGCACGGCGCGTTCTGGTCGCTACGGTCGTGCAGCCGCCGCGCGAGGCCCAGCAGGACCTCCTCCAGGCACAACTGGGCGCCGGCGGCGATGTCGGCGTGGTCCTGCGTCCAGGCGCCGCCCTTCGGACGCGGCGGGACCAGCGACGCCCACGGCACGGGGCGGGCCCGGAATCCGCCGTGGCCGTCCAGGTGGACGTACGCGCGCAGTTGGTCGAGGAAGCGGGGCGTGCCGTAGGACGCCAGCGCCATCACTTTGAACTCGTCGCTGCTGCGCAGGAATCCGAGGTGCTGGGTGAGGTCCTCGTAGAACAGGCCCATCGAGTCGGGCAGCGACTGCGAGCCCAGCACGGTCAGTTCGCGGTTCGCGTAGCGGCCGGCGAGGTGGGAGCCGCATTCGCCGCGGCCGTCCAGCACCAGGACGGCGCTGTCGGGATACGATGCGGCCTGTCCGGCGGAGGCGGCGTGCGCGACGTGGTGGGGGACGAAGCGGACCTTGTCCGGGTCGAGTCCGGGCAGTGCCTCGGCGAGGAACTCGGGGGCGCGGCGGACTCCTGACGCAGGTGGTCCCAGGGGTCGTGCAGGCCCAACTGGTCTGCGGGGCGGGCGAGTTCAGGGTGGTAGGAGTAGGCGACCGCGTCCAGGTCGGACGGGGTCAGGCCGGCCCGGTCCAGGCACCATCGGGCGGACAGTTCGGGCAGTTCCCAGGCGGAGAAGGGGATGGGCCGCTTGCCGTGCTTGCGCCGGCTGAAGCGTTCCTCCTCCTCCGCCGCCACGATCCTGCCGTCCATGACCAGGGCGGCGGCGGGGTCGTGGAAGAGGGCGCTGATTCCCAGGACTCGCATGCGATTCCTCCGTGCGGTACGGGAGGAGTGCTGTCGTGCCTACGGGGCCGGATCGCTCGCGGACTGTGCCGTGGCGAAGTAGGCGATGGTCTGCCTGATGCCCTCCTCCCAGGGCACGCGGGGCGTCCAGCCCAGCAGTTCACGTGCCTGGCCCGTGTCCGGGCGGCGTCGCTGCGGGTCGTCGGTCGGGCGGTCGACGTGCCTGATCCGGGAGGAGGAGCCGGTCAGTTCGACGACGCGGTGGGCGATCTCGCCGACGGTGACCTCGTCGGTGCCGCCGATGTTGACGGGCCGGACGGAGTGACTCGCCGCGACCAGCAGGACGCCGTCGACCGTGTCGTCCACGTAGCACAGGGACCGCGTCTGCCGTCCGTCCCCCGCGACCGTGAGCGGTTCGCCGGCCAGTGCCTGACTGACGAAGGTCGGGACGGCACGACCGTCGTGCGCGCGCATGCGCGGCCCGTACGTGAAAAGGCGGACCATGCCCGCGTTCGCGCCCCTCGCGCGGACATGGGCGGTCACCAGCGCCTCGGCGAACCGCTTGGACTCGTCGTACACGCTGCACGGCCCCACCGGATTGACGTTGCCCCAGTAGTCCTCGCGC
Organism: Streptomyces sp. DG2A-72; assembly: GCF_030499575.1. NCBI lineage: Bacteria > Bacillati > Actinomycetota > Actinomycetes > Kitasatosporales > Streptomycetaceae > Streptomyces > Streptomyces sp. DG2A-72. The sequence goes on along the minus strand of NZ_JASTLC010000001.1, from coordinate 1,398,496 downwards.
TGCGGATGGCTCAGCGGATCGCCGTACACCTCGGACGTCGAGGCGAGCAGGAAGCGGGCTCCGTCACGCTCCGCGACGGCCAGCATGTTGCGCGTGCCCAGGCTGCCGACGTCGAGCGTCTCCAGCGGCAACCGCAGGTAGTCGGCTGGTGACGCGGGGCAGGCGAAGTGCAGGACCAGGTCGTACGGTCCCGGCAGCCGCTGTGGGGCGTCGAGGGCCGAGACGTCGCATTCGACGAACCGGAATCCGGGGCCGCCTTCGAGATGCGCGGTGTTTTACGGGCCCCGGAGGACAGGTTGTCGGCGCAGTCGACTTCGACGTCTGAATTCAGCAGGCGCTCGCACAGATGGCTGCCGAGGAAGCCGGCGCCGCCGCCCGAAGGCACCGGGGCCGGCGCCCGGCACAGGCCGTTCGGCGCGGCACCAGAGGGATTCTGAGAGCCACGGAAAGCTTCGGTGAGCTTTCCCGGGCTATGGGCGAGAGTGAAAGAACAGGCCGCGGGTGGCGCTGAGGAGCAGAACCGCCCTGGCGGATCGCCCATCTCCGGCGACGCACTGACGCGGAGTTCCCGGGTCAGTTGTTTTCACGCGTTGATTCCCACTGTGCGCCGGTTCACAGACACTCGCGACTCCCGTGTGGAGCCGCCGACTGCGGGCACTCGGAGCCGGCGGCGGGTCCGTCCGGACCGCCGCAGGAGCTGGAGGTGAAGGACATGGGTCATGGTGGGAACGTCATCGACGAGCTGGTGACCGATCACCGCGAGGTCGAGCAGATCTTCGGTCGGATCGAGGGGCTTCCGTCCGGTGACAAGGACCGGAAGGTGTTCGCCGACCAAGCCACGATGGAGCTGATCCGGCACTCGGTGGCCGAAGAGGAGTACCTCTACCCGGCCGTGCGGGAGCACATCGCGGGCGGGGACGCGCTGGCCGACAAGGAGATCGAGGATCACTCCAAGGCCGAGCAGATCATGAAGGACCTGGAGGGGTGCGACGCGGATGATCCCGAGTTCGACCGGCTCATCGGGATGCTGATGAGCGAGGTCCGCTCGCACATCGCCGACGAGGAGGGCAACCTCTTCCCCAGGCTGCGCGCGGCGTGTTCCGCGGAGACGCTCGACGGCCTGGGCGACAAGGTGCGTCAGGCGAAGAAGATGGCACCGACCCGCCCGCACCCGTCCGCCCCGGACAAACCGCCGGCCAACAAGCTGCTGGCCCCGGGAGCCGGTCTGGTCGACCGCATGCGCGACGCGCTGACGGGCCGCGGCAAGAAGGGCTGAACCCGCTGGGTGGACGGCCGTGCGGTCCAGCCGCCCGCGGGCTGTGAACGAGGGCTGTGAGCATCCACACTCGATCATCCAAATACGGGAGTTTCCCGGGCAGTTGGCCCCCGAGACGATAGCGCGGCAGGGACAGGCGTCATCGACTCGGGGGTCCCGTCTGTGACGATGGTCCGCGCCGTGACCGACTCGGTGAACCGCCGCGCGACGCAGCCGGCGATATCGGTTCCCCCGGTCCCTCCTGACTCCTCCTGGTTGTCGAGTACCGCACCGTGTCTTCCCACACTCCTGCCCGGCCCCCACCTGCGCCGAAAACCGCCTCCGTCCCGTCCAAGGGCGGCTCCCGCTCGCCCTGGCGGTCGCTGCGGTAGCGCAGCATGCGCTGATGGTCCGCCAACTTCCTGTCGAACGCCGGTACGTGGATGCAGCTCACGGTGCAGAACCTGCTCGTCCTGCAGAGCACCGGCTCCGCGGCGGCGACGGGCCTTTCGATGTCCGTCCAGGCCGCTCCCGCCCTCTTCATGAGCCTGCTGGGCGGCACGGCGGTGGACCGCCGGCCCTTCAAGCTGACGGCCTCCGTCAGCCAGGCACTGCTCGGAGCCGTCGCCTTCACCACGGCCGTACTGGTGGCGACGGACCAGCTGACCGTGACGTCCCTGATGATCCTGGCCGCCGTGACCGGCATGATCGCCACCGTCGACGGACCGGCGTGCGCCCTGCTGGGCAACGACCTCGTCCCGGTGGAGGACGTTCCCTCCGTCATCGGCGTCGGCGCGCTCGTGCACAACGCGGGCCGGCTCGTGGGCACCGCCCTGGCCGGCGTGACCGTCGGCTTCCTCGGCACGGCCGCCGCGTACGCCGCGAACGGTCTGTCGTTCGTCTTCGTGGCCTCGGTCATCCCGTTCCTGCGCCCGGCGCCCGGCGCCGGGCGCTGTGCGCCACGCCGCCCAGGTGCGTGCCGATCGAGGGCGCGAGCGCGGCAAGTCGGACCCCGACATGACCGTGCGCCAGGGCCTGCTCTTCTTCGCGCGCCAGCCCCGCCTGGTCGCGCTCGCCTCGGTCACCGGGATCAGCGCGGTCTTCGGGCGTAATTACGGCCTCACCCTGGCCGTGCTCGTGACCGGGCCGCTCGCGGGCGGCGCGGGCTCCTTCGGCACGGTCTCCACTGTTCTCGCCGTCGGCGGCATCGTGGGCGCGGTCCTCGGCGCCCGGCTGCGCCGGCCCTCGGTCCGGCTCGTGGGCACGCTGGCGGCCGCGGGTGGCCTGCTGCAGGTGGCGGCGGGGCTCTCCCCGTCGCTTGCGGTGTTGCTGGTCCTGGTCCTGCCGATGGCCGTCGTGGAGTCCGTCTCCGACACCGCCGGAACGGCCGTACTGCAGACCGACCCGCCCGCTCACCTGCGCGGACGCGTCCTCGGCGTGTGGAGCAGCATCGGCACCGTCTGGGGCCTCGGCGGCCCGCCGGCGCTGGGCCTCCTCATGGAGACGGCCGGAGCACGCGGAGCCCTGGTGACGGGCGGCCTGATCATCGCGGGCGCGATCGGAACGGGCTTCGTCCTGCGCACCCGCCGCACGCAGACCCCGGTGACCTTCCCGACGAAGAACGGCGACCTCACGGGCCGAGAGGTGCTGGGCACGGCTGCCTGAGGCGGGGGCACGGCGCGGGATCATGCGACGCTCGGCGGCGCCGTTCGGCAGTCCCGCGTGGGCGATCGCGCGGAGGACGGCGACGCCTCGGCCGTCCGGCCTGGTGCGGTCCGCGTCGAGGGCCGTGCCTCGGGGCTCAGGCGATGAGCACCTGGCCCGGGCCGAGGTGCTCGTGGAGTGCGGTGCGGTGCAGTACGGCCACGGGAGCGAGGAGGTCGGGGTGGCGCAGCAGGGCAGCCGCCTGGCGGTCGCGGGCGTCGGGCGACACCAGGCGCCGGAATTCGATGGGCACCCCGGTCGCATGGCCGCCGTCGGCGATCGCGGCGACCGCCAGCCGGGCCAGTTCGGCGTCGGTGAGCAGGCAGGCCGCCCAGCTCGCCACGACCTCGTCCACCCAGGTGCGCCAGGCGAAGTCGTCCGCGTCGTCGTGCGCGGTCGCGTCCGCGCCGGTGATCCAGTCCAGGCCGGCCGAGCCGCCGGGGCCGGCCATCTGGACCAGGGCCACGTCCGTCGGCGTCGGATACCGCAGCCACGCGGCCACCGTTACGGCCTGCCGGGCCTGCACCTCGCTCAGGGCCGCGGCCAGCGCGCCGCCACACGCCGGGTAGGAACGCGTCAGCCATTGCGTGGTCGCCGCGATGAGCGGGGAGAGATCTGTGAGCACTGCCGGGCCGTCCGAGGTACTGGCGATGAACAGGGGATCCATCAGACGGTAATCCGTCGTACCCGGCAGCCGACATACCTACGGCCGCGTGAGCGGCGTGGCCTCGCCCACACCTGGCCGCCTGTCAGCTCCTTTATCGGCGCGGAGCCTGAGGGTTGCGTCAGGGCTTGAGAAGGGTCTTGACCATGCCGTCTTCCTTGGCCTGGAACATGGCGTACGCCTTGGGGGCGTCCTCCAGCGGCATCGCGTGCGTCTTGAATGTGTCAACGCCGAGCGGATCGTCGTCCGTGAGAAGCGGCAGGATGTCCTCCACCCAGCGCCAGACATTGGCCTGGCCCATCCGTACCTGGATCTGCTTGTCGAACATCGTCAGCAGCGGCATCGGGCTGGCAGCACCGCCGTAGACCCCGGAGACGGAGAGCGTGCCGCCGCGGCGTACGAGGTCGATGCCGGTGTGCAGGGCCCCCAGCCGGTCCACTCCGGCATGCTCCATGAGCGGCTGGGCCACCACGTCGGGCAGGAGCCCGGTGACCCACTGCGCCGCCTTGGCGAACGGCGCGCCATGCGCCTCCATGCCCACGGCGTCAATGACCGCGTCGGTCCCGCGCCCGTCCGTGAGGTCTCGCACCGCCTCCGGCAGGTCCTTCCCGTGGCGTCGCGCGTCGAAGCAAGTGACGCCGCGGGCGCTCGCCCGCGAAAGACGCTCGGTGACGAGGTCCACACCGACGACCAGGCGGGCGCCGCGGTGCCGGGCGATCCGTGCGGCCATGTCTCCGATGGGTCCGAGGCCAAGGACGGTGACGGTGCCCGCCTCGGGAATGTCCGCGTACTCGACCGCCTGCCAGGCAGTCGGCAGGACGTCGGAGAGATAGACGTAACGGTCGTCGGGCGGCCCCGCGGGCACCTTGATGGGCAGCTTGTTTCCGAACGGCACACGCAGCAACTCGGCCTGGCCGCCCGGCACTTGCCCGTAGAGCTTGGTGTAGCCGAACAGTGCGGCGCCGCTGTGGCGCTCGCGGACCTGGGTCGTCTCGCACTGCGAGTGCAGTCCCTGGTCACACATGAAGCAGTCGCGACAGGAAATGTTGAAGGGAATGACGACGCGGTCGCCGGTTGTGACCGCCTGGACATCCGGCCCCACTTCCTCGACCACCCCCATCGGCTCATGGCCAAGGATGTCACCCGGGTCCAGATAGGGGCCGAAGAGCTCGTACAGGTGGAGGTCGGAGCCGCAAATGCCGGACGACGTGACCTTCACGATGATGTCGTCGGGCTTCTCGATCCGCGGGTCGGGAACGGTTTCCACCCGCACGTCTCGTTTGCCCTGCCAGGTCAGTGCGCGCATGGTGTCCCTCCTTCAGGGTCGTGGCCGGCTGCCCGTAGGCCGAGTCCCCGTCCCCCGGTTCGCGACACTTCGCCCGGCTGCACGTACCGCGCCGCGAGTTTATGCACCTGCCGTGAGGGCACGCGGCCACGAGGTCGTTGTGACAGCAGCGTCCCGCGTAGCGCGTCGGACCGGGCGGAGGACCGGAGATGACCGACAAGGCCCCGGACACGGACGTTCTGGTGGTGGGCGCCGGCCCCACCGGGCTGGGGCACGGCCGACGAACTGGTCGCTGGGGCCGCCACGATCGACAGGGTCCGGGTGTTCGGCGCAGCTGAACTTGACCTGGCGCGGTTGCCCACCCGGTTTCCTTTCGTCCTGGTGACTCCGCAGTACGAGACCGAGCGTGTGCTCCGGGAGCTGGCCGAGGCGGTGGGCGTGGAGATCCGGTCGGGAACGGAGCTGGTCTCGCTGCGGCAGGACGCCGACGGGGTCGAGGCCGAACTGCGCGGGCGGGACGGGACGGTGCGCACCGAGCGGACCTGGTAACCCGCCGTACGGGCCGTTGTCGAGGGGCACTTGAGCGACCGGGGGCTGACTCGCCGACGAGTCCTCGCCACCGCTGTGTGCCTGCTCGACCTCGGGTTCTTCCGTATCGGCAGCGACCGGTACGCCGAACTGAACGAAGGTTACGGCCCCAAGGCCGGTCAAGAACTCGTCCATACCGTCACCGATCCCGCCGCCTGCCGCAGTCTGAGGGCGATGCTGCGGCGCAGGAACGGCGGTGACCGGCTGCTGGCCTACTGGGAGCGGCGCGCCTGGCACGACGTGAGCGGCGACGAGGTCAACGCGTACCTCCAGGAGGTGTCCGGCCTGGACATCTGCGCCAAGGACGCGCGGCGCGCGAAGTGGCCCTGTATCTCGGCAACACGCCCGCGGTCTGCCGGGCTTCCTGCATCAACCCACGGGTGATCGAACTCTACGAAGAGGGGGTGACGATCGCCGCCGCGCTGCCCCACCTGGGTGAGACTGGTCCGTTCCCATGTGACAGTGACTCAGTCCTCGCCCCGCACGACGTTCCAGTCGTCCCCGCGCCGAAGCCGACCCGCGTCGCCGTCGATCGTCGCGCGCACGCAGGTACGTATGCTCTGACCACGTACGCGGCGTGCTCTCGCCCAGCCTGTTTCGGGTCGACGGACGGCGGGCGTCGTCTTCCTGGCTTCCACAGTCACGGCGGTTCATCTTCTTTCTGTATCCGGCCCGTCGCGGTTCGGTTCGTTCCTTCGCCCCGTAGGGCTCATATCTGTTGCCTATTGACCGAGTGTCCGTTCGGAGCTCCGGGAAACGTTGGTCAAGACCAACGCGCAGTGGGGCGGCGGCTGCTGCGGCCGGCTCCGACACCGGCCCAGTGCCCGGCGGCCGTCCGACTGACAGGACGGGCGTGGTGGGAGGGCTTGGAGTGCACCGTCGGCAAGAGCTTGGAGGAGGCCGTCCGCGCAGTCCGACATGGCACCCTGCCGGAACCTGGCACCGATCTCCTGGGCGAGGTCGCGGCCGGAGTTCGCGCACCAGTCCCACCAGTGATTCAGTGCCGACGCGTCGAGCCGCTCGGCGGGCACCAGCGCGGGCCAGCCGCAGGCGCGCGCCTGCGCCGTCACCTTCGCGCCGCCCTCGACCGGGTCGACGGCCACCGCGGGAACCCCCGCCCGCAGAGCGAGCACCAGCCCGTGCAGTCGGTCGGTGACGACCATGCCGAGCCGCGAAAGCACGGCCTCCAACTGGGCAGGGGTCGCACTCAGCCGCCAGTCGTGCACGTCGAGCCGGGTTTCCAGTTCCAGGCGGGCGCAGTCCCGGCCGGACAACCACTCCGTCACCTCTTCCGCCACCCGTGCATGCCGTCGGCGCGCGCCGTACTCGTGCTGGCCGTGGGTGAGGATCACCCCGACGACGGGTCGGGGGGTCGGGAAGGGGACGCGGGCCGCCAGGTCCACCGTGGACTCGATGCCCGGGGCGTCCCGCGCCAGTACCTGGTGGAACCCGGTGACGGCCGGGCTGCCGGCGTCGACAACGGAGGTGCCCACGGCGATCCGCACGCAGTGTGCGAACCGCCGATGCAACTCCTCGATCTGCGGCCCGTGCAGGGGACCGCAGACGAACACCAGGTGGGAGAGTCCTCGGGGCGAGCCCGCGCCAGATGCGGTCCGGCGGGCCGGAAGCCGGGACTCCGGCCGACGTCGTGGTCCAGCCCCGCCCGCACGAGTAGTTCCTGCACCCGGTGCAGCGCCGGCACGTCCCCGGCGGTCGCCTCCCCGTCCAGGAAGCCGAACCACCCGGTCAGCAGAATCCGCGGTCGCTGTGCCACGGCGCCCGGGTGCCCGGCCGGCCGGTTCGGCAATCAGCGTGACCTGTCGGACGGGACGCCTCCGGCGCCAGGTGTTGCCCGCACTGTCGGGAGTCTTCGCGCCGTCGGCATGGGTACTCGGTGTCGCACAGATGCACACGGCGCCGAGAGGCACGGCGCGGCAGACGACCGGCAAGGAGGAAGAGATGAGCACGGTCAAGGAAACGGTGGATGTCGAGGTCCCCGTGCACACGGCCTACAACCAGTGGACGCAGTTCGAGGACTTCCCGAACTTCATGGAGGGCGTCGAGGAGGTCACGCAGCTCGACGACCGGCACAACCACTGGACCACCAAGATCGGCGGAGTCCGGCGCGAGTTCGATACCGAGATCGTCGACCAGATGCCGGACGACAGGATCACCTGGAGGTCCATCGGCGGCGACTCCCAGCAGCGGGGATCCGTCCGCTTCCAGCGCCTGGACGACATGCACACCCGGGTGGAACTCACGATGGACGTCGAACCCACCGGTGCCGTCGAGAAGGGCGGGGACATGCTCGGCGTCATCGACCGCCGGGTGAAGGGGGATCTGCGCCGCTTCAAGGACTACATCGAGGACCGCGGCGGCGAAAGCGGTGCCTGGCGTGGACGGATCCGGCCTGGAGATCCGGGCGCTCCCCTCTGATCACGAGACGCCGCGCTCACCGGTACCCGGTTGGCCCGCACGCGGACACATGCTGTCGGCGTGCGGGCTGGTGCCGTCGTTGACGGGCAAGCCAGTCGCACGCGCGGTGCCACACCGCGGAACAGTGCCGAGCCCTGCCCGTCTGCGGCCCACGGACGCATGCGCGACGGCGGGGTGTTCCCGCACTTCCATTGCGGCTGCTGACCCCCAGCCGGACGGCGAGCCGTGCCGCGTAGCCGACCAGACCACCACCACGGATGGGGACCCGCCTCCGGAGAGCACCCGCGGCGCCGCATTGGACCTCGGAGGCCAATGCGAGGCGTGGACAGCCGGTCGCAGGATCAGGAGGTGGCCGTCTGGCCGCTGCGGCTGTGGTCGTGCTGCTGGAGGAAGACGAGCAGGTCGGCGACGGTGAGTCCGCTGTCCGCCGGGTGACGGAGGACGGTGTCCGGCTGGATGCGGTAGGCGTTGGTTCTGCCTTGACGGGTATGGGTGAGATAACCGTCGCCCTCCAGGTCGGCGATGATCTTCTGCACAGCCCTTTCGGTGAGCTGGCAGCGTGCGGCGATGTCGCGGATGCGGGTGGCGTGGTTGCCGGCGATGGCGGCCAGGACGCGTGCGTGATTGGTGAGGAACGTCCAGCCGGTGTGCGGCTCAGGGGCTTGGGCCATGCCCCCAGGCTAGGACATGGTTTTCATGCATTCAAAAGCCTGAAACGAATTTCCGGTATCTCTTGACGTGCAATGGTGGGCGGGGGAGCCTGAATTGGAGCCATTGTCCTCGCTGGAGGCCGCCATGCAGCAGCTACGGATCCCGCATCGCTCCGGCGCCGCGGAGGGGGCGGCAGCCGACACGCCGGTGGACCTGGGGGAGGCCATGCCGTACGAACCGGCGATCCAGACGCTGGCGCATGACGGCGACGTGACCGTCAAGGTCTGCGGTGAGTTGGACATGGACAGCGAGGAACTGCTGCGGAGTGTGCTGGAGGACTCCGTCAGTCGGTGCGCACGCTGTGTGGAGCTGGACCTGAGCGGTGTCACGTTCTGCGACTGCTCGGCGCTGAACCTCCTGCTGGCCGCGCGGCGGCGTGCCGAGCGACAAGGAAAACTCCTCACCATGCGGGCGTCCAGCCCCGCCGTGCACAGGCTCCTGGTCAAGACGGACACGTGGCCGCTGTTCGCGGGCACCCAGCCGATGGAGGATGCTCTGAGCGAGGGTCAGGAAGACCTGCGGAACGAGGTCACTCAACTGCGCCGCGCCATGCGCACGCGCCCGGTCATAGACCAGGCCACAGGCATTCTGATGGCCACGTTCTCCCTGAGCGCCGAGGATGCGTGGGCCGTGCTGGTCGCGACCTCCCAGAACACGAACACCAAGCTCCATCAGATAGCCGAGGAGCTTTTGACGGCCATCCATGGCGAACCGCTGCCCGACACGCTGCAAACGCACTTGGCCGCGGCGGTGAACGAGCTTCGCGACTCAGCGGCGACTTCCGGCTGACTCGGTACCTGCGGCTGCGCCGTATTCAGCCATGAGGGCGTCCGGCCGTGGTGGCTTGGCGGGCAGGAGGCACCGCCCCACGCAGGGCCTGAACGGCTGGAGAACCGGTTCAGAGATCTCGCTGCTGGTCATGCAAAGGCGGAGCCGAAGCCCAGGAGACGGCTGTCATGGGATCACCCTTCCGCGGCCGGCGCCCGGGCGACGCCGTTGAGGTGGTCGGCCATGGCACGGCCGGTGCGGTGGGCCCACTCGTGGCCGCGCTGGTCGTCCAGGTAGTTCGGGGCCCGGGCCGGGGCCGAGACGCCAGTAGGTCCACGCCTGGCCGGGAACGGTATATCCGATGTCCGCGAGGGCTTGGTCGCGTTCATGCGTTCGAGGACACGCTGGGCAACTGAGGAAGGGCGTCCCAGCCAGGTCGGTGAGGCGATGGCCAGGATGTGCGAGCGCAAGAGCTTGTCGTGGACCCGTGGCCACTCGTCGCCCTCGCCCGCGTCACTGACGACATCGGTAGCAATGTTCCACGGCTGCCAGGGCCTCGGTGCATTGCTCTGCGAGGAGTACCCATCCATGCGTCAATTCGTACGGCCTTCTGCTCCTGCTCAGCCAGTTGCGAGCGCACGCACTGATGGAGCGCCGCAGGAGGGAGGCGAGGCTTGACCGTTGGAGACGGCGCTGCGAGTTCGCGACGTCATCAACGCGCGCTGGAGGCCGGAGAGTCCGTCGTGACCTTGGCGCGGTGGCTCGGGCATTCCTCGCCCGCGATCACCCTCGGTTACTATGCTCACTTCGTGCCGGAGGCCGGAAGCAAGGGGCGCACCTCCAGCGGCGGTCGTGGATTGCAAGGCTGAAGAGATGGATGGCCTGGGAGAATGTTGAAAGAGGTCGTCGCGACCCGCTACATCACACCCCTGCGTGAGGGCGGCTCGCTGCCGGGGCTCGTCGAGGCCGACGACTTCGGGACCTACGTCATGAAGTTCACCGGCGCCGGACAGGGCCGCAAGACGCTGGTCGCCGAGGTGGTGTGCGGCGAACTCGCCCGTCGGCTGGGCTTCCGCGTCCCCCGGCTCGTGACGCTCGACCTCGACCCGGTCCTCGGGCTCGGCGAACCCGACCAGCAGGTGCAGGAGTTGCTCAAGTCCAGCGGCGGCACCAATCTCGGCATGGACTTCCTGTCCGGCGCGCTCGGTTTTGATCCGCTCGCCTTTGAAGTGACCCCCGAGGAGGCCGGGCGGATCGTCTGGTTCGACGCGCTGGTGGGCAACGTCGACCGGTCCTGGCGCAACCCCAACCTGCTGATGTGGCACAGCGACCTGTGGCTCATCGACCACGGCGCCACGATGATCTGGCACCACAACTGGCCCGGCGCCGAGACCTCAGCGGCCCGCCCGTACGACGCCTCGGACCACGCGCTGGCCCGCTTCGCGCCCGATGTCGCCGGCGCCGCCGCCGACCTCGCGCCGCGCGTCACCGAGGACCTGCTCGCCGAGGTCGTCGCAGAGATTCCGGACGCCTGGCTGGCCGGTGAACCCGGCTTCGACACCCCTGACGATCTCCGGCGTGCCTATGCGCGCCCTCTGCTCGCTCGCGCCGCCATCGTTCACGAGCGTGTCACCGGAATCGAGGAGGGCAAGTGAGCGAGCGCCACATCCACATGGCCGGCCATGTGGTCGAACGCCACATCATCCGGGGCAGCGAGCAGAACGACCGGGACGTCTTCGAGTACGCCCTCCTGCGGGTCGTACCCCGCATCGAGCGCGGCGAGTGCGTCAACGCGGGCGTGCTGGTGTACTGCCGGGCCCAGGGCTACGTCGGCGCCCGCACCCACCTCGACGAGGCGCGGCTGCTCGCCCTCGACCCGAACGCGGACGTGGCCGGCGTCCGGGCCGCCCTCGGGGCTGTCGAGAGGGTCAGCGCCGGCAGCGAGGCCGCGGGGCAGGCCGGGGGCGACGACGCCGGGCGGCGCTTTCGCTGGCTGATCGCTCCCCGTTCCACGGTCGTCCAGCCGGGGCCCGTGCACACCGGACTCACGTCCGATCCGGCGGCCGAGGCGCAGCGGCTGCTCGATCTGTTGGTGAAGTGACCGATCGGGTAATGGATCACATGCGCGCGGTTGCCGTTGACACCGCGTGCCAGGGCTTCTAGCGTCACGTCATCGAAGGTACTAAGCGGTCGCTCACTCGAGGAGAGTCACCCATGTCCACCACTGAGCAGCGGGTCGCCGTAGTCACCGGCGGAGCACGCGGCATCGGCGCCGCCACCGCCGTACGACTGGCCGCCGAGGGCCGCGCGGTCGCCGTGATCGACCTCGACGAGGCGGCCTGCAAGGACACCGTGGAGCAGATCACCGCGGCCGGCGGCAAGGCGATCGCGGTCGGCTGCAACGTCTCGGACGAGGCGCAGGTCGAGGCGGCCGTCGCGCGGATCGCCGAGGAGCTCGGCGCGCCGACGATCCTCGTGAACAACGCGGGCGTGCTCCGCGACAACCTGCTGTTCAAGATGAGCGTCTCCGACTGGGACACCGTCATGAACGTGCATCTGCGGGGCGCCTTCCTGATGTCGAAGGCCTGCCAGAAGTACATGGTGGACGCCAAGTTCGGCCGGATCGTCAACCTCTCCTCGTCGTCCGCGCTCGGCAACCGCGGCCAGGTCAACTACTCCGCCGCCAAGGCCGGCATGCAGGGCTTCACCAAGACGCTCGCCATCGAGCTCGGCAAGTTCGGCGTCACCGCCAACGCGGTCGCCCCCGGCTTCATCGCCACCGAGATGACCAAGGCCACCGCCGACCGGGTCGGCATGGGCTTCGACGACTTCAAGGCCGCCGCCGCCACCCAGATCCCCGTGCAGCGCGTCGGCGAGCCAGCCGACATCGCGAACGCGATCGCCTTCTTCACCGGCGAGGACGCCGGATTCGTCTCCGGCCAGGTGCTGTACATCGCCGGCGGACCGCTCGACTAGGGATCAGGGACATGACTTCACAGCTCCCCGAGCTTTCGGGCAAGGCCGCGCTCGTCACGGGCGCCAGCCGCGGCATCGGCTACGGCGTCGCCGAGGCGCTCGTCGCGCGCGGTGACCGCGTGTGCATCACCGGCCGCAACGAGGACGCCCTCAAGGAGGCCGTCGAGGCGCTCGGCGCCGACCGCGTCATCGGCGTCGCCGGCAAGGCGCACGACGTGGCCCACCAGGCCGTCGCCGTCGAGCGCGCCATGGAGGCCTTCGGCCGGGTCGACTTCCTGGTCAACAACGCCGGTACGAACCCGGTGTTCGGGCCGATCGCCGACCTCGACCTGGATGTGGCCCGCAAGGTCTTCGAGACCAACGTGATCTCGGCGCTCGGCTTCGCACAGAAGACCTGGCACGCCTGGCAGAAGGACAACGGCGGCGCGATCGTCAACATCGCGTCCGTCGCGGGCATCGCGCCCTCGCCGTTCATCGCCGCCTACGGCGTCAGCAAGGCCGCGCTGATCAACCTGACCCAGCAGCTCGCCCACGAGTTCGCGCCCAAGGTGCGGGTCAACGCGATCGCCCCGGCCGTCGTGAAGACCAAGTTCGCGAAGGCGCTGTACGAGGGCCGCGAGGAGGAGGCCGCCGCCTCCTACCCGCTGGCCAGGCTCGGCGTGCCCTCCGACATCGGCGGCGCCGCCGCGTTCCTCACCTCGACAGAGTCCGACTGGATCACCGGCCAGACCCTCGTCATCGACGGCGGCATCTTCCTGAACGCCGGGGTCGGCTGACTGAGTGCGGTGGGCGCCGGTGCGGGAATTCACCGAACATCTCCGGCGCCCGCCCGCACTCCTCACGAGGACTCGAAAAACCGTCGCAAACGGACTGACCGAGAGCCCTGTCAGACGGGCGGGAGCGGTTCCAGGGGCCTGCGGTATCGTTCGGCCACTTGTGTACGGCATTTCGAGGAGCATGCACGTGTTCAGTCGGAACCGATTCTTGCCGCCACTCGCGGTGATCGCGTCCATATCCATGGTGACCGGGTGCGGTGTGTTCTCCTCGGACGCCTCCGAAGACGCGGACCCGATCATCGTGGGGACGACCAGCGCGCCGAGCACCCTGGACCCGGCCGCGGCCTGGGACAGCTCCTGGGAGCTGATGCGCAACGTGTACCAGCCCCTTCTGGGCTACTCGCCCGGTGCGACCCAGCCCGAACCCGACGCCGCCGAGAGCTGCGAGTTCACGGACAGCTCCAGCACCGTGTACACGTGCACGCTGCGCGAGGGCCTGAAGTTCTCCGGCGGGCGCGCGCTGGACGCCAAGGCCGTCAAGCATTCGTTCGACCGGATCAAGAAGATCAACGTCAACGGTGGCCCCGCGGGTCTGCTGACCACCCTCTCCAGGGTGCAGGTGAAGGGCGACCGCGAGGTCGTCTTCCACCTCAGCCAGCCCGAACGCGACCTTCCCCCTGGTGCTCACCACGCCCGCCATGTCGATCGTGGACCCCGAGGAGTACCCCGCGAACAAGCTCCGCGAGGACGGGGACATCACCGGCTCGGGGCCCTACGAACTCTCCTCCTACGAAGACGGCGAGAAGGCCGAGCTGGTCCGCAACGAGAACTACAAGGGCCTGGCGGACGTCAAGAACTCCGCCGTCACCATCCGGTACTTCCAGCAGTCGGACGAGCTGGTCAAGGCCCTGAAGAGCAAGGCTATTTCGGTCATCTACCGTGGTCTCGGCGCCGCGGACATCGTGGACATCCAGACCCACTACGACGACCAGGGGCTCCAGATCGCGGAGAACCCCACCACCGAGATCAGCTATCTGGTGTTCAACCCCAAGGACACCTGGGCCAAGAACCCCGCGGTCCGCAAGGCGGTCGCCCAGGTCATCGACCGCAAGGCGCTCGCCCACAACGTCTACAAGGACACCGTCGAGCCGCTGTACTCCATGATCCCCAGGGGTCTGGTGGGCCACGGGACGGGCTTCTTCGACGACTACGGCAACCCCAGCGCGACCAAGGCGAAGGCCATCCTCACCGAGGCGGGCATCACCGAAACGGTTCCTCTCACGCTCTGGTACACCACCGACCGTTACGGCTCCCAGACCAAGCCGGCTTTCGAGGAGCTGAAGCGACAGCTGGAGGAGTCCGGACTGTTCACGGTCACGCTGAAGAGCCGCCCCTGGAAGACCTACTTCGAGGGCTACCAGAAGGGCGAGTACCCGGTCTTCGGGCGTGGCTGGAGCCCCGACTTCAACGACCCCGACAACTTCATCGCCCCCTTCGTGGGCGAGCAGAACGCGCTCGGCACCCCGTACGACGCCCCCGAGATCACCGACGATCTGCTGCCGGCGTCACGCGCGGAGAGCGACCGCGCGGCCCTGGCCGACGAGTTCGAGGAGGCCCAGCAGATCCTCGTGGACGACGCGCGGCTGATCCCGCTGTGGCAGGGCAAGGCGTACACGGCCGCGAACGAGGAGATCGCCGGTCTGGAGAACGTCATCGACCCCGCGACGATGATGGTCATGTGGGAGCTGTCCTGGAAGACCAGCTGGTAGTGCGGTTGGCAGCGCCGATTGTCAGTGGTCGCCGGTAGGTTCTGGGACATCGAAGCGACCGCACATCGTAAGGAAGTCGACGTGACCGACATCTCCATGCTGCCCGAGTCCTGGCGCGGGGTTCTGGGCGACGAACTGCAGCAGCCCTACTTCAAGGAGCTGACGGAGTTCGTCGAGGAGGAGCGGGCGAAGGGTCCTGTCTACCCTCCGCGTGAAGAGGTCTTCGCCGCGCTGGCGGCGACGCCGTACGACAAGGTGAAGGTCCTGATCCTCGGCCAGGACCCGTACCACGGCGAGGGCCAGGGGCACGGCCTGTGCTTCTCGGTCCGCCCGGGAGTCAAGACCCCGCCCTCCCTCCGCAACATCTACAAGGAGATGCAGGCCGAGCTGGGCACGCCCGTTCCGGACAACGGCTATCTCATGCCGTGGGCCGAGCAGGGCGTGCTCCTGCTCAACGCGGTGCTCACGGTCCGCGCAGGCGAGGCCAACTCGCACAAGGGCAAGGGCTGGGAGAAGTTCACCGACGCGGTGATCCGCGCCGTGGCCGGCCGCCCGGACCCGGCGGTCTTCGTCCTGTGGGGGAACTACGCCCAGAAGAAGCTCCCGCTGATCGACGAACAGCGCCACGTGGTGGTGAAGGGCGCCCACCCTTCCCCGCTGTCGGCGAAGAAGTTCTTCGGCTCCCGTCCCTTCACGCAGATCGACGAGGCGGTCGCCCGGCAGGGCCACGAGCCGATCGACTGGCGCATCCCGAACCTCGGCTGACCTGGAGCGGGCCGGCCCTCCGGGTCGGCCCCGCCTCGCCGGGATTGTCAGTGGCTGCGGTTAGCGTCGTCGGACAGCGACATCGGTGAAGGGCTGGGAGGGTGCGGTGGCGGAGCGACAGGAGCAGGCGGCGCCGGATGCGGTCATGACCCGGATCGGCCAGGTCGTCATGCTGCACCACGCGGGCGACCGCGAGGAGGCCCGGCACCGCTTCCTGGACCTCTGGGCGGAGATCGGCGCGACCGGGGATCCGCTGCACCGCTGCACCCTGGCGCACTACATGGCCGACACGCAGGACGATCCCGTGGACGAACTGGCCTGGGATCTGCGGGCGCTGACCGCGGCGGAAGAACTCACGGACGAGCGGCTCGCCGAGCACGAGGGGGCTTTGGCCGCGCGGGCGCTGTATCCCTCCCTGCATCTCAATCTGGCCGCCGACTATGTGAAGCTGGGCCGCGCCGATGCCGCGCGTGCACATGTCCGGCGGGCACGAGGTGCGGTGCACGCCCTGGGGGACGATCCCTACGGGGACGGAGTGCGGGCGGCCATCAGCCGGCTGGAACTGCGGTTGGGGACGTAGCGCGGGGCCGCGCGCCCCATGCATACGCGGGAATCCCTCAACGCCCGTACGTCTGCTCGCAGATCCTCGACTGCGGGCTGTCCTGCGGCCAGCCGCCGTACTGCCTGCCGAGGTCACAGACATCGCCGAGGTCCGAGGGAACCGTCTGGGTCACCTCGGCACGCGGCCGCTGCGGTGCCTCTGGAGTCCGCGGTGCCGGACGCGGTGGGCGCGGACGTGAAGGCGCCGCCTTCTCCGGCGTCTGCGCCGGTGGGGGAGGCCGCCGCACCGATGCCGTCGGCGCGGGCTCACGTGGCGGTCCCATCCGCTCCAGTGCCTCCCGCGCGGGCGCCTGCACGATCTGCGGCTCCGCGCTGTCGTCCGGCAGGGCCGGAACGGCCCGGGACGGCGGCGCCGAGGGCCCCGACGCGGGCGGCAGCTGCACCGTCACACAGCCGGAGAGGGCCGAGACAGCCACGGTGACCAGGAGCGTTGCGGTGGTCGACGTTCGATGCACGCGCGCAACTCTGCTGCGTCGGCTGCCCTCCGGGGCGGCGGACAGCGCAGGATGCCCCACATGGGTGATCGACGCCGCCGTACGGTGGGCGCGTCGACGTCAGTCGCCCGTGGTGCCGTCGATCCGCTCGCGGATCAGGTCGGCGTGGCCGTTGTGGCGGGCGTACTCCTCGATCATGTGGGTGTAGAGCCAGCGGAGGTTGAACTGCTCGCCGGTGCGTCGGCCCCTGCCCTTGGAGAGGTCGTCCAGGTCGAAGCCGGCCGCGTTGCGCCGGGCAATGTCGATCTCGGCCCGCCAGGTGGCGTGCGCCTCCTCCCAGGTTTCCTCCTCGGTGACGTGGAAGTCGCCGTCCGGATCCTCGTCGGAGTAGTAGATGGGCCCCGCGTCCTCGTCCATGAGCACCTTGCGGAACCAGCCGCGCTCCACCTCCGCCATGTGCCGCACCAGCCCCATCAGCGAGAGCGAGGACGGCTCCACGGAGGCGTTCCTGAGCTGGGCGTCGGTCAGGCCCTCGCACTTCCAGGCGAGGGTCTCGCGGTGGTAGTCCAGCCAGCCCTCCAGCATGGTGCGTTCGTCGGCGGTGTTCGCGGGTTCACGGCGCTCGATGGTCATGCCTGCATCCTGACCCAACTCGCCCGGCCCCACCAGGCAATTACGAAGCCCCGGGCAGCATCCCGTCGAGCAACTCCCGCAGCCCCGCCCGCACTTCGTCGAGGCTAGGCACCTGCGCACCGAAGGACCCGGCCACGCACGAGAACATCAGCCCGTCCGCCCAGGCGATCAGCGACAGCGCGTGCCGCGCCGGGGCGGTCGAGCCCATCGCCGTGGCCAGGGCGGTGAGCTGGTCACGGAACCGGGCACCGGTGGCGTCGAAGTAGGCGCGCAGCTCGGGACGGCGCGTCGCTTCCAGGGCCAGCTCGTAGCGCGAGTGGGAGGCCGACCTCGTCGTGGCCGCCGACGGCATCCACTCCGGCGTACGGCGGACCCTGTTCCCCGAGCACCCCGGACCCGTCTACTCCGGCTTCACCGCGTGGCGGGTGGTGATCCCGGTGCCAGGTGCCGAGTTCGCCGCGCACGAGACCTGGGGCAGGGGCCGTATCTGGGGCACACAGCCGCTGAAGGACGGCCGGGTCTATGCGTACGCCGCCGCCTCGGCCCCGTCGGGGGAGCGGGCGCCCGCCGACGAGAAGGCCGAGCTGGTCCGCCTGTTCGGCGACTGGCACGAGACCCGATCCCCGCCATCCTCGCCGCGGCCCGCCCCGAGGACGTCCTGCGCCACGACGTCCACCACATCGCCGACCCGCTGCCCGCCTTCCACCGCGGCCGGGCCGCCCTCCTCGGCGACGCCGCGCATGCCATGCCCCCGACACTCGGCCAGGGCGGCAACCAGGCGATCGAGGACGCGATCGTGCTGGCGCACCACTGCGACGACCTCGCGGCGTATACGTCGGCGCGGCTGCCTCGTACCACGGCCATCGCCCGGCAGGCCGTGCGGGTCGCGCGCCTGAACCTGACCAGCAACCGGGCCGCCATGGCCGTACGCAACACCCTGATCGCCATGGTGTCGAAGGCGGGACCGGCGCTGCTCCTGCGGGGCTTCGACGGGATCGCCGACTGGCGGCCACCGCAGCAACCGTATGCTTCCGGGAGGACGCTGGCAGGCAACCGTAAGAGGAGCACACCCCGTGAAGGTCGGCTGCATCGGACTCGGTGACATCGCGGAGAAGGCGTACCTGCCGGTGCTGGGAACGCAGCCGGACATCGAACTGCACCTCCAGACCCGCACACCCGCGACGCTCGACCGCGTCGCCGACACGCTCCACCTCCCCGGCACCCGGCGTCACCGGGACCTCGACGCGCTCCTCGCCCAGGACCTCGACGCCGCGTTCGTGCACGCGCCCACCGTCGCGCACCCCGAGATCGTCGCCCGGCTGCTGGAGGCGGGCGTACCGACGTACGTCGACAAGCCGCTGGCGTACGAACTCGCCGGCTCCGAGCGGCTGGTGGCGCTCGCGGAGCAGCGGGGCGTTTCGCTGGCCGTCGGGTTCAACCGGCGGTACGCGCCCGGGTATGTGCAGTGCGCCGATCATCCGCGCGAGCTGATCCTGATGCAGAAGAACCGGATCGGGCTGCCGGAGGAGCCGCGCACGATGGTCCTCGACGACTTCATCCATGTCGTGGACACGCTGCGCTTCCTGGTGCCGGGCCCGGTCGACGACGTGACCGTGCGCGCCCGCACCGAGGGCGGTCTGCTGCACCACGTGGTGCTCCAACTCGCCGGGGACGGCTTCACCGCGCTCGGTGTGATGAACCGGCTCAGCGGTTCGGCGGAGGAGATCCTGGAGGTGTCCGGGCAGGACACCAAGCGTCAGGTGGTCAATCTCGCCGAGGTGATCGACCACAAGGGGCAGCCGACGGTGCGACGGCGCGGTGACTGGGTGCCGGTGGCCCGGCAGCGCGGCATCGAGCAGGCCGCGGGTGCCTTCCTCGACGCGGTGCGGGCGGGCAAGGTGCTCAGTGCCCGTGACGCGCTGGCCACCCACGAACTGTGCGAGCGGGTCGTACAGGCGGTCGAGGAGCGTGCCGCCTGAACCGCAGCGCCCGTACGCCCTCGACCGCACCCCACGCGGCCATGATCAGCAGCGCGGCCCGCACCACCCAGTCGCCGAAGCGGACGTACGGCGTGACACCGTGGGACAGCGGCACGTCGTAGACCTGCGAGGCGCTCTCGCTCGTGCCGAGCCACGGGCCGACCCGCTCTCCATCGGGCCCGTGGACCGCGGAGACGCCGGTCAGCGTGGCGTGCACCATCGGGCGGCCGGTCTCGGCGGCACGCAGCGCGGCGAGCGAGGCATGCTGCTCGGGGGCCCAGCTCTGCTGGAACGTCGAGGTCGCCGACTGCGCGATCAGTACGTCGGCGCCGTCGTCGGCGAGATGGCGGCTCATGTCGGGGAACGCGGACTCGAAGCACACCATCGGCCCGACCCGCAGCCCCTGGCCGACGTCCATGACGACCTGCTCGGTGCCGCGCCTGCGGTCCTCGCCCGCCGCCTCGCCGACGGAGGTCGCCCAGCCGAGGACCGAGCGGAACGGGACGTATTCGCCGAAGGGGACGAGCCGCATCTTGTCGTAGCGGGTGCCGGTGTAGCCGTTCGGGCCGATGAGCACCGAGCTCTTGTAGATGCCGGGCCGGTCGGAGCGCCGGGCGTCCACGTTGACGAGGATGTCCGTCCCCGTCTCACGGGACAGCGCGGCGATCCGCCGCGCGAGGTCGGGCCGCCTGCCCAGGTCGTAGCCGACGCTGCTCTCGCCCCAGACGATCAGGTCGAGGTTCTGCCCGGCCAGTTCGCGGGTGAGCTGCTCCTCGCGGGTGAAGCGGTTGTCGGGGCCGAGGACGACGCCCGGCTGTACGACGGCGATCCGTATCCGGTCGTCCGTGTCGGGACGTGGTGACCACACCCAGACCGCCGAGGTGGCGGCCGCGGTGGCGACGAGCCCGGCGACAGCGGGCACGCGGGACGCGCGTATCGCCACCAGCACGGCGACCGCGACGTTCACGGCAACCACCAGGAAGCTCAGCAGCCACACCCCGCCGACCGAGGCGAGCCGCAGCGCGGGTTCCACCTGCCACTGGCTGGAGCCGATCATGCCCCACGGCCCGCCCAGTCCCTGCCAGGACCGCACCAGCTCCACCATCAGCCAGCCGGCCGGCAGGACGGCGAGCGCGGCGGCGATACGGCCCGCGGACGGCACCCCGGCCAGGAAATGCCGTACCAGCCACCCCCAGGGGGCCCAG
Source organism: Streptomyces sp. DG2A-72 (assembly GCF_030499575.1). Taxonomy (NCBI): domain Bacteria; kingdom Bacillati; phylum Actinomycetota; class Actinomycetes; order Kitasatosporales; family Streptomycetaceae; genus Streptomyces; species Streptomyces sp. DG2A-72. Next base: position 1,377,927 of record NZ_JASTLC010000001.1, on the reverse strand, counting down.
AGGGCGCCGAGCAGCGCCGCGAGAACGAAGGTGAAGACGTGCAGGTTCGGCAGCAGCCAGTGGTGCATCGCCAGCATGAACCCGAAGCCGCCGCTCCAGCCGTCGTACAGGGCCCGTTTCCCGGTCGGCGCGGAGCGGATCAGCGCGATCCAGGGGACCAGGGCGACGTAGGCGAACCACCACAGCGACGGCGCGGGGAACGCGAGCACGGCCAGGGCGCCGGCCAGGGCGGCGAGCGCGGACCGGCGCCATGGGGAGGTGAGCCACTGCCCGAACGACTTCATACGGCGCCTCCCAGACCGGTGTCCCTCCAGTGTGCGCGCCCGGATGATCGCGGGACAGACGGCATCGGCCGACTTGATCACCCCGGGGCGGTCAGGGGCGTCGGCTGTCCGTCGCCTCGGCCCGGTCAGGGCGTGGGCTGCCGGTCGGGCATGCGGCGCCACTTCTCCTGCACCACGACCTCGCGCAGCCGCCAGCCGTCGTAGGTGCGCGTCAGGGAGAAGGCGTACCGGCCACCGCACAGGAAGTCCGGAGCGGCCGACCCGCCGTCGTCACCGGCGAACCGCATCGGATTCACATAGTCGGCCTGCACCCGGGCGGTGTCGCCGGTGTCCTGCTCCAGGGTCCCGAACCGCACCCGGCGGTTGACGATCAGATGCTGCCGCATGGGGAACAGCCGCATACTCTCGGCGAGCCACTCCGCGACCTTCCCGGCATCTGCCTCGATCCCGCCGGCCGAGCGGTAGTCCGCCCGCCCGTCCGCCGTGAACAACTCCCGGTACGCCTCCCAGTCGCCGTCGTCCACGGCCACCGCATAGTCGGTGATCACTCCGTCGACCGCCAGCCGGTCCATCACGGTGGCAAGCTCCACACGCTGCGTCATCGGCTCAGTTTTGGGCATGTGACGGGCCGAGCCAAGGGGTACGCGGCGATATTCGGGGGCCGTTCACCAGGGGGACCGTACCGAGCGGTCGTACCCCTTCTGCGAAACTGGGGCGATCTTCATGCCGTGAGCGAGCCAGGAGGTACCGAATGAGCCGTCCCGTCACCGTGGTCACCGGCGGCAGCCGGGGCATCGGGGCCGCGACCTGTCTGCGGCTCGCGACGGAGGGGCACGACGTCGTGGTGGGGTACGTCCGGGACGCCGAGGCCGCCGAGGCGGTGGCCGACGGAGTGCGGAAGGCCGGCGGCCGGTCGGTGCCGGTGCGGGTGGACACGTCGGTCGAGGCGGATGTGGCGCGGCTCTTCGAGGTGGCGG